>NZ_JAUBOR010000009.1:126533-183112 GCF_036700305.1 Microcoleus sp. Z1_A1 | reverse complement strand
CGTCCCGCCCGTCCTTTCTGGGCGGGCGGGACGCCCATCCCACAAGAAAAAAGGGAAATTATTTAATTGACGATCCTTAGATGTTTTGCATCATTCCTAAACTTTTGATTTAACTTCAGAGAATTGATTCTTAAATTTTCTCCCCTTCGCCAGGAAACCGAAAAATAGGGCAGTGCCTAATATAGTAGTAGGTTCGGGAACTGGTTCTGCTTCGGGGACTGGTTGCGCTTGTGCCACTGCCATATTGTTCTTAACTTCTACTAATCTTAAATTAGTGGTGCTGTCAAAAGTCCGCGAATACACTCCCGAAGTATACAAACTCAGGCTTTTTGTATTACCTTCAGCCAGAAAAGCAAAATTAATTTGTGTTGGATTAAAGTTTCCAGCGAGGTTGTATGACACACTCAATTCCGGGGCTTTAAAAGAGTGCAAACCGATCCCAAATTGAAATGATTCTAAAAGAATGTTAGAAACAGTGTCAATTAATGCAAAAGATATACTGCCTTGGGCGCTAGCCCGTTCTGATTGGGGATTACTAACAGATGTAAAAAGATGTAAAATAGTCTGAACAGTGAAGGAAAAAGTTTCTTTAGCCTTTATAGAAAAGTCGCCGATAACTGCTGCTTGACTTTGGGCTAAACCAGAATAGTTATTCCCGCTGCCTATGACTTCACTTTGCGAGAGATTTGTTGCCAGCAATTCGTGACAGTTAGATATAAAAAATGCCTCAGCGTTCGCTTGGCTAATGGCTGCACCGCTGTTAGCTATTGTCTGAGTTTTAGTGTTAGTAAATGTACCTGTCTCAGTCGGGGTGTGACGGAAGTTGTTAATCGTTACTGCTGCGGCAGAACCGGCTATTGTGGCAGCACGGCTGGGCGCAATACCTACACTCAAGCTGGTTACTAAAGGAGTTGCTAATAAAAATGCGATCGTTCCGCTACAGTGATTGAATTTCATGGTAAATTTCCTTAAATTTGAAACATTTTAAGTGCTGTTATTGGTAACTTGTAGCGGTTGGTTGCGCTTACGTATCAATACTAGCTATATACTTAGAGATTTTTGTAAAGCTACTGTCAAGAAATCTTGTGTTTAAGTAAAAATTATGTAAAGTTGGTCGCCACAGCTACTAAAAATAGATTCTATGGGAGCTAGGGCGGGTCTTGATCTAAGTAAAATTACTGTTTACTCTAAAAAAGCTTGATTTTAAATAAATGCAATAAAATTTTATAATTAGTCGGGATAATATAAAAAGGCACAAAGCAGAAAGAGTAATCATGCTAGAAATTAAAAACATTCACACCTACTACGGAAATATCCACGCTCTCAAAGGGGTATCGCTAACAGTCTCGCAGGGAGAAGTTGTGACATTAATCGGCAGCAACGGGGCGGGGAAAACGACCACTCTCCGCACGATTCAAGGACTGCTGCGCCCGCGAATCGGCACTGTATTATTTGAGGGAAAGCCTTTAGAAGCACTATCTACAGAGGCGATCGTCCGTTTGGGGATTTCTCAAAGTCCCGAAGGGCGGTTGATTTTTCCGCGAATGACGGTGCAAGAAAACCTGGAAATGGGTGCTTATCTCCGCAACGATACTCTAGGTATCAAGTCCGATATGGAAAAAGCATTAAATTTATTTCCTCGTTTGCGAGAAAGAATTAGTCAAAAAGGGGGAACTCTCAGCGGCGGGGAACAGCAAATGTTGGCGATCGCCCGGGCTTTGATGTCGCGCCCCCGCTTGTTATTATTGGACGAGCCGAGTATGGGATTGGCACCGATGTTAGTCAGTCAAATTTTTGCGATCGTCCGCGATATTAATGCTGAAGGAACAACTATTTTGCTGGTGGAACAAAACGCCCGTATGGCTTTAAGTGTAGCCCACCGCGGCTATGTCATCCAAACCGGTCAGGTTGTAGTCGCCGGTACTGCTAGCGATTTGCAGTCAAATGAAACTGTTCGCAAAGCCTATTTAGGTGAAAGTTAAATAACTATTCTGGTAATCGGTAATGGGTAATCGGTAACAGCAATTACCAATTACCAATTAGCAATTACCCTATTTGCGATCGCAACTTCCCCGTTTCCAATTCCGTCTCAAAAGCCGCCCGCACCTTTTCCCACTCCGCTTGGGCTTCCAACAGGCGATCGCGCGCCGTACTCACATCAAAAACCTGTTCCCCTCCCGACTCAACCGCCAAGCGACCCATATATTCCAACTCCTTGCAAACAGCAGAAAAAGACACCGCTCCTAAATTGGCGCTGCTCGACTTCAGCGTGTGAGAAGCCAGCTTCAAACTATCAGCATCGCCGAGAAAAATAGCCTCCTTAATAGTTTCTAAATGTTGCGGTGCGTCTACCAAATATATCTTGATCAGCTCCCCCAAAAAATCCGGATCTTCATCATCGTCTAGCTCGCGGAGATTTTGCAAAATATGAAAATCAATCGGCGAATCGGCTCCCGGTTGAACGCTCGAAGATGCCGCAGCATCACTGTCAATGTCATCAGAAATATCTTGATTGTTTTCCTCTGTTACCGCATCCAATTCATCCCGAATCAGAGGTGAGCACTTGCTCAAGGCGATCGCCAACTCTTCCCGGCGTACCGGCTTAGTAATATAATCGTCCATACCTGCTTCCAGACACTTTTCGCGATCGCCCTGCATCGCATTAGCAGTCATCGCAATAATTCTCGGCTTCTTGTTAGCAGGCCATTCCTGACAAATGCGGCGCGTCGCTTCCAACCCATCCATATTCGGCATCTGCACATCCATCAGCACAACATCGTAAGATTGCCGCTTCAGCGCCTCCAAAACCTCCAACCCATTAGCCGCAATATCAGCCCGATATCCTATCCTGTCGAGTAAATGCGTAGCCACTTTTTGATTCACCACATTGTCCTCCGCCAGCAAGATCCGAATCTGACTAGAATTAGCTCCATCCTGTCCGGCAGAATTCGTCGCAACCTGCCTCAAAACAGCAGGCGTCCGCTGCGCGCGGTGTTGTTCTTGAGAATTTTCAAAATACTTCAATCCCGAAGTCAAAGTCACCACATTTGAAACTTCTCCCCTGCCGCTTCTGCCAGTAACATATCCAAAAACTTGCAGCAACACATTATAAAACTGGGACTGTTTTAAAGGCTTAGTTAAAAAAGCCGAAAAATGTACTTCTGTAGTTTCAAGTTTTTTCCAAACTTCCGCCTTACTTAAATAAGTAAACAGTACCAAAGGTAGTGCTATTTTGCGAGGGTTTTTAACGATGACATTCGGATTTAAGCCGTCGTCGCCAGACAAATTGCTCTGCTCAAATTTCCGAATCTCCACAGCCAAAGCCACACCGTCCATATCTGGTAGATTCATCGCCAAAATAGCTAAATCGAGCGGCGAGTTTCCTTTGATGATTTCCAAAGCCTCAGCACCCGAAGTTACAGCCACGGGTATCATTCCCCAAGACTCTGCCTGCCGGATCAAAACTTGCCGGTTAATGGCATGATGCTCAACAATTAACAAGCGCTTACCAGCGGCAAATTCCGGTCTTTTTTCCTCAGCCCGGATGTCATTCGCTTCAGCAGTCACCGTGAAATAAAAAATCGAACCCGAACCCGATATCAAGGGCGGAGTAAATTCTTCTGGCGACCTTCCAGCGATACTTTGTCCGGCAGAAACTCCCGGTTGAGACTTAGAACTTCGGGGATCAACCTGGCTGACAACCCACATTGTACCGCCCATCATATCGCTCAAACGCTGGCTGATAGCCAGTCCCAAACCCGTCCCGCCGTAATGTCGTGTTGTCGAAGCATCCACCTGCGAAAAAGCTTTAAACAGGCGATCCATCCGGTCTGGCGGAATACCAATTCCCGTATCTTGGACAGCAAATTGAATCTCGTATTGTTTGCTACGTGCCAACTCTCCCTGGTTAATTGCTAGCGGTTGTGGATCTAGAATATTAATTTTTTCCGGCGAACTCTTAGCAGCTACCGGTTCAATTTGCCTAGCCGTACAGCACACCACAATTTCTCCAGATTCTGTAAACTTAACTGCATTGCCCAGCAAATTTACCAAAATTTGGCGCAGTCTCGTGACATCTCCTAAAATGTTTTTTGGCACAGAATCATCAATAAAATAAGCCAACTCTAAACCTTTTTCTGAGGCTCTAGGAGCCAGTAATTCTAGAGATTCTTCTATACAGTTTTGCAGCTCGAAGGGGCTGCGTTCCAAATCCAATTTTCCAGATTCAATCTTGGAAAAGTCGAGAATATCGTTAATAATAGTCAGCAAAGCATCGCCGCTGGTACGAATTGTCTCCACAAAATCCCGCTGTTCTGGAGTTAGTTCCATATCCAGCAGCAAGCCCGTCATCCCGATGACCGCATTCATCGGAGTGCGGATTTCGTGACTCATCGTTGCTAAAAATTCGCTCTTAGCTCTATTAGCAACTTCCGCCGCTTGTCGTGCTTGATCCAAAGCTTCATTTTGCTCTGCTAACTGTCGCTGTCGCTGAACTTCGGTTTCTAAAAGTTGTGCTTGAGCTAAGGTAATGCCAACTTGAGCGGCAACATCTTCTAACAGTTCAATTTCGTCTGGATTCCACTGGCGAGTTGCATCGCACTGGTGCAAAGTAATAATTCCATTCGGTTCTCCTTGATAGGAAGTGCGAACAGCCAACATAGATTTTAATCCGATGCGGCGGCACATCGGCCCCGAAGATTCCAGCAAAGGATCGGCAAACACATCGGGAGATGCCAGGGCTATATCTTCAGCGAGAAGTTTTTCTGTGTAGGGGTTATAAGTGACAGAAAGTTCTAAATCTAAAGCCGATTCGTGACCGGGTTCTAAGTATTCCGCGACGCAAGGAAGGTGGGGATAAGGTTCCGAAAGATAGGTGTGAATTGTACAGCGATTGACACCAAATACGCGGCCGATTTGGGTGGCGGTAGTTTGAAAAATTTCTTGAGTGTCTAAAGTCGATCGCACTTTTTGAGTAATTTGTTTGAGTAGTAAAACGCGCTGGTACTGACGTTGCAAAGTTCGCTCTCGCTCTTCGCGGGCAATTTCTGCGCCGATGTAATTGCCCATCAACTTTAAAATTTCAAAATTCAGCGGTTTAAAAGGAGATTTAGTGGTGCGAGAAGTAAAGCTCAAAGTGCCATAAATTCGCCCTTGCACTATTACCCTCGTCCCCACAAAAGCCTCCAACTTGCGGACGCTGTAAGCGGGGTGGTTGCGCCACTGAGTAGTGCCGGCTGATTCGACAGAAATAGGTTCGCTCGATCGCAAAACCTCTCGCTCAAAGGTTCTGCTCAAAGCAAAACCGTCTCCTTTAGCAAATCCAAAGGGAAAATCTTCCGGTACATAAGCCGAAATCACTTCGTAGCGATCGCCCAAAACCCTGCCCAACAGCCCGATATCCATCCCAAACTGACTACAGCCCATCGCCAGCAACCGGATCGTTCGATCGTCAAAAGAGCCTTCCGAGCTCACCATTACCTCGTAGAGCGATCGAATTGCCCGCTCACTTTCCCGCAGTTCCTCAACTCCTTCGAGGCGGTTGCAGACATCGTGCAAAGTCCCGAAAATTCCCGCTATTTCGCCTTGCGAATTCCGGCGGACTTGGGCAAATAATTCTACGGAAACAAAGCCGGAATTACTGTGAATTCCCAAGGAGTTTTTTTCCGAAACCGACTTGGACTTAAATCGCAGTTCTCGCCGTTCAAATTCCGACTTCCCGGACAGCAAAGACTCCAATAAATTTGCACATTGCTCGCGCTCATCTGGATGCACCCACTCTAAAAAATTAGTTTGCAAACTTTCGGAAACCGCATAATTAGTAATTTCCGTCCAAGCGCGGTTGAGGAATTTCCAAACCCCCGCCGCATCTATGTGGAAAATTACTGTTGCTTTCAAAGAGTCAAATAGATGGAATTGTTCTCGATCGTGCTCGCGGTTTTTGACTTCAAACTGCTTGTTTAGAGTAATATCTGTATGAGTTCCTACTACCCGCAGCGGTTTGCCAGTAGCGCTGCGTAAAACTTGACCCCGGTTCAGCACCCAGACAGTGCTGCCGTCTTTACAGTACATCCGATATTCGGCTGCAAAATCCGGTGTCTTTTGGGCGAAGTGTTCTTCTAAAGCTGCCTTTACCGAGTCAATATCATCTCGGTGGATGCGACTCCACCATTCCGATCGGCGATTCGAGATTTCCCCTTCTTGGTAGCCCAGCATTTCTTGCCACCGCGCCGAATAAAAAAACTCATCTGTTTCGAGATTCCAGTCCCAAATCCCCTGATTGTTGACTGCAGGGGGGAGATTTGGCCGCTCTACGAAACTGTGGTAAGAAATTTCAGCCATCTCGTGGCTATTTGCTGCTGTCCGCTGTATTTCTGCTGAGAGTTTTTTGTATTGAGCGTTGCTAGATTCTAGCTGGCGCTGCAAAGCAATTAAGCCAGAATGCAGAGATTTGGAATCCAGCGCTTGTAAAAGGATAGTTTTAGGATTAATAATCCCGATCGGGTGATTTGTTTCGTTGATGACTAATAAAGGCAACTGGCAGTAGTGTTTTTGCAGCAGCGCCACGGCTGCTTCGAGGCTAGAGTGCGATCGCACCAGTGGCGGCGAACTGCTGCAAATTGCTCCCGCTTTAATTTTGTTAGAGTCTCTTCCCAGGGCCTGCAACTGCACGATATCCCGCGAACTTACCACCCCAACCAGTTTGTGAATGTTGGGATTTGTAAATTTGGAATTGTGAGCAGCACCAGTCGAGTGTTGATCGGGGGTTTCAGTGATTAATACATAACTAACATTGTGTCTAAACATCAGTTGCGCCAAGTAGCGAACCGAAGAATTAGAAGGAGCGTGAATTATTCGTGAAGCTGCTATTTGAGGGATTTGATAAAGTTTAATTAAACTTGCGGGCAGCTCTAATTTTTGATGCACAATTGGCAGCGGCGGAGGGAACGCGAAAGCCGCAGGTAGCGAAGCGCTGCTAATTGCTTTTGGTGTCGATTCCCCAATTTCCTGCAACACTTGCACCAAGCTTTGAGAGCTAATTAAACCGACAAGTTCTTCAGCCTCGCTGACGACGGGCAAATGGCTGATCTGATTTTTATCCAGCAGATTGGCTAAGGCAAAAAAGTCGGGAATTTCCGATTCTCTGGCTACAGTTACGGTTCTGATCATGATTTGCTCGATCGCAAATCCCCTCAAAGCAGCGCCGATCGAATTTAGCTGTACGATATCTCGCGCTGTAAAAATCCCCAGCACTGTCTGGCTGCTAGGATAGGGAGCTTTTGAGCCGTTGAGAGGCCGCCCGTTGCCTCCTGCGTGTAGCGCACGCGGTACACCGTTGTAGAAACCCGACTGTTCCCGCGATTGTGGGGAAGTCCCGTTCGTGGGATTTCCGAGTTGATAATTCCCGCGCGGTTCTACCACGAGGACGTAACTGGCTCCTGTGCTACTCATCAGCTCGATCGCCTTTTCTACGGGCGTCTCAGGGGTGACGGTGAGGGGATTGCGGTTGATGACCTGACTGAGGGAGGGAATAAACATCAGGGGGCATAAAAGTGATATTTGTTGGAAAAAGCCGATCGCGAGCAGCAGGTTGATTGAGAGGCTTTACCCGCGAGATTTCCAAGCGCGCTCAAAGTTTCTGTACGATTCAACTCACCCATACTTCCAGCATCTTGGCATTTAAAATTAATTCCGTGCCATATCCTGATAATTGACGGCTTCTGACTTCCAGAACCAATGCTATCTGCCAGAGGGCGGACATGAAGGCGGGCGGGTAATTCCTCGCCTAGCCTAACTGCTGCGGGTTTACGAGCAAGAATTTCTGCGATTGTCTAGACTGCACCCTACTTTCTGCCCCTCAACGGAACTCTCGCTCACATTCTGTTTGAGGCCAGATACCTGCACCCTACCAATTTACCAGCGACAGGAGGGGAATCACAACATGACATTTAGGTATTGCAACTGTGCAATTGGGGGTTCGAGGGTTCGAGGGTTCCAGGGTTCCAAGGCCAAGCAGGCAGAAAATAAATAATTTTGAGCATAACTAATTCTATCTTATCCCAATTATGGCCCAGAGGATTTGAGCTTCAATTCTGGCGATCGAACTTGATGAGAATAGCGCTGTTCCCTGCCAGTGTAAAACTCGCATTGCCACCCTTGAGCCTTAAGCTACCAACAACCTCATCCATTGTTTTAGAACTGAACTCCCGCACCGTGCCATTACCAGTTTTTATCAGCTCCGAAATATCAGCATTAACAGTGTAAGATGTTGCTCGGTCATTGACAACCAGCAAGTAAACATTCTTGCTAGCATCAAGAGTTGCAACTGCCATTAAATCCGAACTATTAGTGATAGGAAAAAAGGTAGCTTTCCCGCCCTGCAAAGCCCTAATTCCCATCCGTAAAGCATAGTAGCCTGCGCGCCGTTTTCCCCCGTCCCCTAGCAAACCTTCCGCCCCTGCGGGCTTGCCCCAGTCGTACAAACAGAATATGTGACTGCCGTCAATATAATTATCCCCCGGTTGAGAACCTCGAATCAAATTCTTAATCAAATTTAAAGCTAAAGATAAATCACCGTAGCTCATGTTGTAAGTTCCCCATTCTCCTACCCAAAGCTGCGAGTTAGCGCGGACAGTACCGTTCATCCAGCCGCGCACTTTGCGGGTGTAGCTAGAAATATCTGCATCGTAGTTGTGGACATTGACTGTATCGAAATAATTCGGTATTTCCTGCAAAGCACTAGCCGGCCAATTGCTGCCGCCTATGGTTTTCGGGCCGTGGATGCGGTAAGTGCGCGAAGGCAAATAAGTTTTATAAACAAAGTCGATCGCATCTTTTGCCACCTTAACCAATTCAAAATAGTCAGCCCTAGTCCCGCCCCAACCCTGATCGCGATTGTCCGGTTCGTTGTGAATTTCCCAATCATCAACGCGGTAATCATTGCGAACATTCAGCCAATAAACCGTAGCAAAAACGTGTTCCCACCACTCGTTCCAATCTTCTCCTGTGCGCGGCGGATTCAGTTGCAGTGCCCAACTGGGATTCCAGTTATTATCAACATTACGAATACTCACAACCGGGCGAATATTTGCTTGTTTGAGACTATTAAAAATAGTCCTGGCATTGCCTTGCCAAACCCTACCTGGTCGTCCCGACCACCAATAATCGCTACCCTGGGGCGGATTAGTCATCATCTGATCCCAATGTGCCCAATTAATTATATTGGGATTTGTCTTAATTTCGTCAATAGATGGCCAACCGTATTTACCATCATCATCTTCAGCTTCCCATCGAGACATACCCCCGTAAATGCGGTAGGTATTAATTCCCAAATCTTGCAAATCTTTGATGTCGAAATTGATATTGCCTTCGACTGCACCGATGTAGCGAGTGCTGACACCCGCAGCAGTGCCGGAAATTTTAATTGTTTCGATGTTTTGAGCAAAAGTTGTCATTCCGATGAACAACCCTAGGCTGATGGCAATTAAAACACCTAGAAAAAAAATCAGAATTCTAGTTTTTGATAACACGTGATTATTAACTACTAATTTAGGTTATTTTCTGTTCGAGGTAAATATACCCATCGCTAATCTAACTTAACGGGCGATCGAGTTTGTTAGCTATTGTAATAAAAAAGCATTAACTATACCAATTTCCCGAATTAACACATAAAGTAAAATAGCACAGGTAGCAGTCAAAAGTGAAGGTTCACCTCGAACAACCACAGTAAAATATTTGGGTATAACAATTAACCCTATAAATTGCGTTAAATATCTGGCGGGGTGACAACGCCGCCGGAAAGCCAGCCAGGCCTCATATTTGATCGACTTGTGTTAAAAAAGATAGGTCAGAGCATTCCAAGGGACGATCGCCTTTTGTTCGCGGGTAACAACAAAACATGGACGCCCAAGCTGCAGATAAAGTGAGTTTGGGCTTGATCTGGGCTGAAAATTTGTTTAAGTCCCGTTAGGAAAAAACGCTTTTATTAATTAATTAGACGATCGCCATTTAATAAAAACATTAAACCCTCAGCAATTGCCGAGGGTTTATTTCCCAAATCCTACAATTTTCCCCACAAAAAATATATCGGTCTAAAGGTAGATGATATTGGTGACCAACCTAGGTTATGCTCGGAGAACTTCTATACTTGTTTATAGCCACAAAACAGGCGCATCAAAAATGCAATAATTAGACCCAAAGCCCCACTCGTGAAGCAACCTAAAACATCGATGGATTTCTCTAGAGTAAGTCTTAAAGGAGCATAAAAATGTTAGATATTGATGAAATGAGTTCAAAAGAAATACAAGAACTTTTGCAGCAAGTAGGACACGGACACCTCGGCTGTGTATTTGAAGGGCTTCCCTACGTTGTGCCAATGCACTATTATCTCCAAGATTCGGACATATACATTTTCACAACAGTCGGGATGAAAACGAAGTATATCGACGGCAATCCAGAAGTCTGCTTGCAAGTGGAAGAAGTCCGCGATATGGAACACTGGCGCAGCGTTGTCGTGAACGGGCGAGCAGAACGCCTTACGCAGCAGGAAGACATCGATCGCGCGATGGAATTGGTCAAAGAACACAACCCCAAACTTTCGCCCGCCATCAATCGCACCTGGATTGACTCGCAAGGGCGTGCGGAGACCATCGCAATTTACCGCATTCAGCCCTGGGAAATGAGCGGGCGCACGACGGAGGGAATCAGCAGTCGGTGAACGTCGAGACTCACTTGTTACCGGGTTTTTTACGAAAATACTTAATTAAGATTTTCAATCTCGGTAAAAAACCCGGTTTACGATCGTCAGAGCGCCTCCAACACTAGAAATTACAAAAAAGTGCGGCCGGAGAAAATAGTGCCAAATATCAGCTCAAACAGCTTTGCTTGCCAAAAAATCTCTCATGTACCGATTCACTAACTGCGGCTGTTCCTGCTGCACCCAGTGGCTGCAATTAGGAATGTAATGAATCTGAAAATCCCGCACGTAATCTGCGGTTCCATAGGTTAACTCTTTGCCGAGGGCCGCATCTTTTTCTCCCCAAATCATCAGCGTCGGAACTTCCAGCACGCTCCAATTCTGGCGATCGAGAAATCCGCGAGCAATATTGCGGTAATAATTGATAGTAGCAGTCAGAGCGCCCCGTTTGGCAGCGGCATCTTTGTAAGCTTCGATATCTGAGGGACTAAAGGTGCTTTTGTCAACTGCCATACCTTCCAAAGCAGCCGAAATTGCTTGATAGTCGTCCCACTGAATTAACAACTCCGGCAAAACTGGCAACTGAAATAAAAAGATGTACCAACTTTTCAGCAATTGTTGGGGAGTGCGTAACCCTTCAGCAAACTTGGCCGGATGCGGTAGATTCATCACAATTAATTTATCCACCATTTCGGGATAAGCATAAGCAAAATTCCAGGCGATCGCACCTCCCCAGTCGTGACCAACTAAGACGCAACTTTCGTATCCCAAACCCTGAATAATGCCCTTGACATCTTGCACAAACTCTGCCATAACGTAAGCAGATCGATCGCGAGGTTTGTCGCTGTCGTTGTAACCCCTGAGATCCACAGCGACAACTTTATAATCTGATGCAAATTCTGGGATTTGATGCCGCCAAGAATACCAAAATTCAGGAAATCCGTGCAGCATCAGCATCAGCGGCCCAGAACCTTGAGTGACATAGTGCAGTTTAATGCCGTTCGTAGCGATAAATTCGTGTTTCCAAGCAGCTTCCTTCTAGCACAGACATATTTGATGCTTCCTCTAGCTATCGAGATAGCCTAGCAGTTCCTCTCTTTAAGAGGAACCAACTTTAGGCCGATCTAGCAATTCTCCCAGCACTTGTAAACTCTTCCTTTTCTCTTCATTTGTGGAACAGGCGTCCCATCGGTGGTTCTTCGCGAAAAAAAGCCGTAGCTTGCGGGGCCCGACGCCATTGCCCGTTTCCCAAAAAGATTGCTATCTCTGTCAAAATAATAGTATAATGTTGCTGGCATCCAGACAACTGTTAAGCCAAAAATTACTCATTTTAGAGCGCGCGAAAATCTCGAAGCGCAAGAAATTGAGTTTTGTTGATAGCGCCAGTTCAATAATTAAGATCGGGCGAGTGTACTAGGAACTAAAGGAGTTAATACTATGTCGGGCGATCGCCTGCAAAACATTGTTAACCGCTTGACAGATCGTCTAAAGCGCGATGTATTAGTTGAAAAATCCCTCTACGACATTCGAGAAGTTTTGCAGAGCGATCGCGCGGTGCTTTATCATTTTTACAAACAGTGGCAAGGTCGAGTGACTTACGAGATGTTAAGTGCGATCGAACTCTCAATCTTGGGTTCAACGGGGCCAGACGAATGTTTTAGCGGCGAATACGCTGCTTTGTACGAAGCGGGCAGAGTTAAAGCAATTGCAGATATTGAAGTAGAACCAATTAACCCATGTCACCGAGATTTTCTGCTTAGCCTGAAAGTTCGCGCCAATTTAGTCGTGCCAATTTTAACAAACAAAGGACTGTGGGGGCTGTTAATTGCTCATCAGTGCAGCGGGCCCCGCACTTGGTCGCGATCGGACATTGAATTCATGCAGCAACAAGCACAAAATATGGCAATGTCTCCCACAATTCAAGATAGTTAATATTTAATCCCAGATTCTGCTTGGTGACAGTTGGGGTATCGAGCATAAAATATATATGCGAAAACCGAGACAGAAATATTTACACATATATAATGTTGCAAAGCTTACGGGAAGAGAATTTCAGATTCTATTTTGTGTAATTAATTCTGTCTAACTACTTATCCATCTAACTGTTCCAAACCTTGGTCTCTAGGAATAGTTGGTGGCAAGGAGTTTTCGGATGCTGGGGGAGCGAAACCCAAGAATGATATCTTGAGGAGACACGCCGCGTTGAATCAGTTCTCGATCGATGTAGATTTCGGTACTGTTGTGTTGAATCCAGATTTGATTTTCGATGATATCAAGCTGCATGGCACACCCATAGATGCGATATTCGTCGCGCCATTCGTTGTGCATAACGAGGTATCGATCGCGGGCGAAATCGAATATTAGCTGAGCATTTGCGTCATTTTTAGAAAAGTCTTCGAGAAAGTCACAAACAATTTTGCGGTATTCGTTTAGTCTATCCATTGGTCGATCGCCTCACGAGTTGGATTATAAACAATTAGTCGAATTTCATAACGTTCGATGACAGTTTTTGCGGGTTCAAACCTGAGAAACATTTGGTAGGTATCGGTGGGCACTGCCAGATAGAGTATACGTTCGGGTTCGCTAGAGACTTCGAGGGCAACGCGATAGTTGAGGAATTGACCGAGGGCAGTGTGGAATTCAGAAATGGTGGAGCCACCTACGAAACTTTTGACTTCTACAGCTATTTTACGTCCTTCTTTTTCAGCGGCGATCGCTTCTTCGGCTGCAAGATCGATGTAGACATCAGCAACACCATAGCGTAACTGGTAGGGATCGTGGGTAATCTTCCAGCCATCTTTTTGTAGGGCGATTTTGACCCTGTTGTGGAAGAGATCCTTTGCCATTTTTAGTTTGGGTTCTAATTGGACGTATTCCCCTTAGATAGCATTACGATCGCGTGAGACTTGCTGTCTCCCGATCGTACCGGAATTGATCGAGGGTTCCTTCCTTGATTTTTTCGATCGCCTCCTCAATGACTTCTAGTGGAACGAGGAACCACTCCCTTGGCTGCACTGGTATACCGAAGCGATCCTGTAATTCCAAATCCAATCGAGCACTGGCGAAGAACTTCTGAAGGAGTGCCTCAAGTCGCTTCCGGTTCATATTTGCCAGTTTGAATTTTGCGACGATTTCCACATCTGCTAGTAGATAGGTGGGGTCTTTCTTGGCGTTGGCAATTCGGCTTTTTACGTCTCCTCCGGTGACGCCGATCTTGTGAATAATAGACCGATTCTCCGCAATGAAGGGGTGATCCGATTGGCTCCTGAGCACGTAAATGTACCCAGTTGGTAAGTCGTCTGCTGCTTCAATGTGAGAAAATAGGGGGCCGAAATCTGGGGTGGTGATGCGGCGGCTGGCCTTGTCTTTATTTAAAGCACGCTGGAGCGATCGCAACAGCAAATCGCTCTCGGTGGCATTGTCATAAACCACCCTCAACCGGCAGTCCGATCGACCATAGTCGCTGACAAACGGCTCACCCATATCGACCACCATCACCTTCTGCCCATCAAGGATGAACAAATCACCTTCCTTGACGGCTGCATAGTCTTGATATTTGATGGTTTGCCGTTCCCCCGACTGCAATTGCCGTTGCACTTTGTCAAAGATGGGTTTGAATTCATCAAAGTCCTGACAGGGAGTACGTTGGGCGATTTCCTCGGCTGCTTTGATTTCGCTGCGCGATCGCACATGAGTAAGCTGGGTAACGTCGTTCTCTGAGGCTGCATCGACTCCCAGGGAGGCCAGCAGTGCTTCATCTGTCAGATTGCTTTCTGTGATCGGGCTGGCATCAGTCTCAGCATCTAACAGTCTGCGTGAGTCTAGGGGTTCCAAGACTGCACGACATTCCTCCGATTCTCGCAGGCGATCGAGCCGTACTGCATAAAGCCGCTCGAAGATATCGCGATCTTCCCCATGCTGGGGCAGTCTGCCATATTCTTCCACAAACCGCTCGATCTCCTCAAAGCCTGCGACGATCCGCTCTTCTCTGGCAGAACGCTGGCCGGAGGGTTCGGGGGTCATGTCCATGCCCAATTCACCGAGCAATTCCAAATCATCATCGGTGGTGTACTTAGGCATTAGTTTCCTCCTTCACTTTGCGTTGCAGGAAGGCAACTCCTTCTGCCATCCGTTTTTCCCAGGGATCGACTGCTGTGAGAGAGGGCAACCTGCCTTTTTCTTGCTTGAACCGCAGCGCCCGTTTGGCTAATTCCCGCGCTTCTTCCACGCTAAGGGTTACTCGCTTAGCCGCAATGACTTCTGCCACCTGCTTCAGCCGTTCTTCGCTCATGGACTTAGCCAGAATGGCATAGGCTTCGCCAAAGGGATTGATGCGATCGATCAGATCCATATCGAGGTCTGTTACCGATAGGGCGAACTTCCTCACCCCATCGAGGAGTGAGGTGTTTTTCGCTGCTTCCCCACCACCAGGATTTGTGGCGTACTGCCCACCACTTTCGTTCATGGTTTTTTTAGCTTGTTGGACGAGGGTTAGGGCGGCGATCGCGTGTTGGCGGACGGCTTCTCGATCTTCCGCTTCTAGATTTGGGAACTTCTCTTTGACGATTTTGCCCATGCGAACTTGGGTGAGTTCTTCCGGCACCAGTTCTTCATCAAATAGGCCGCGCTCGATCGTTGGCTTATCTTGGACAAAAGCCGTCACCAGTTCGGTCAAGTCTTCGCGGCAGATGCGTTCGGCTTCCGGGCTCTTGGGTTCGGCTAATCCCTTAATTTCCATTTGAATCAGGCCTCTCTCTGGATTGATGCCTACGTTGCACTTGCCAGGATTGTAACCATCTTCCCCGTAGTCGAAACCCGGTGTTGGTTGATTGTCGGGGCGCTTGGGTTTGAACTCGAAGCGCGGCGCGAGCACCTGCTCCATCAGTAGGCTGGCCGCAATGGCTTTGAGCGTGTCGTTCACTGCCTCGGTGACGGCAGATTCGGCGGCATCCGGCTCGGCAATCAGGTTGGTGAACCGAGCGCGGGTTTTCCCTGGTGCATCGCGGGTGGCGCGACCGATAATCTGAATAATCTCTGTCAAACTGGAGCGGTAGCCGATCGTCAGGGCGTGCTCGCACCAGATCCAATCAAAACCTTCCTTTGCCATGCCGAGGGCGATGATGATGTCCACACGATCGCGATTGTTCTTCTGGGTGGGGTCTTTTAGGGCGGTGGCGACTTTATCCCGTTTGGTGGGGTCGTCGTCTACGAGATCGGCGATTTTGAGGATCGTGCCGTCGGCGGTTTTGACGAGTTGAAATCCCGTGTTGGGATCGGTGCCTTGCCATTCGCCCAGTTCCTCGATGATGTGCTCCACCTCGCGGATCTTGTCCTTCGTACTTTCGCGGGAGTTGACGTTGGGAATGTGCAGGATGGTTTTCTCTTTGGGGTTTAGCACCTGCACGATTTCGTCGGTGTAGCTACCCGCGTAGAAGTAGTAGCCGATGTCGAGTTGCTTCAGGTATTGGTAGCCGTTGAGCTGTTCGTAGTAGGTGTAGGTGACGGTATCGAATCGGGATTCGTCTTCGGGGTGCAACACAGCTTCGGCATCGCCGCGAAAGTAGGAGCCGGTCATGGCTATGATGTGGGTTTTGTCGCGGGCCATGAGTTGGCGCACACGATCGCCCAGCTTGTTGTCTGGGTTGGACGAAACATGATGAAATTCGTCTATGGCGATTAGGCGATCGTCTAAGATTTCGATACCGAATTTGTCCACGGCAAAGCGGAATGTGGCGTGAGTGCAGACCAGAATCTTGGCATTGCTGGCTAGAAACTTCTGCACCGCGCCCACTTTGCCGCCGTCGTTTCCCGGTGCGTCGCAGAGATTCCACTTCGGCTCAACTTGCCAATCGGCCCAAAAGCCAAACTGACTCAGCGGCTCATCGTGGAAGCTGGAGCCGATCGCCTTTTCTGGTACTACGATGATGGCTTGTTTGAGGTTCTGGTTCTCTAGTTTGTCCAAGGCGATGAACATCAATGCCCGACTTTTGCCGGAGGCGGGAGGCGATTTGATCAGGAGGTATTGTTCGCCGCGCTTTTGGTAGGCGCGTTCTTGCATGGGGCGCATACCGAGGGCGTTGGGGCGGGTGGAGGTGCCATCCTGGGCGTAGGTGACGGAAACTGAGGGAATCGCGATCGGTTTGCTCATGGGTGGTAAACTTTGGTTTTGCGATTGACAGGCTGTTCGGTAGCACTTATCGGACATTCATTTTGGTAAGTCAAAGTCTACTGATTAAATCGCCACGCCGAAAGGTTGCAGATAGCTGCTGTAAGGAAATCTCTTGTTCGCCATAAAGATCTTGCAGCGCACGTTGAATATCCTGTACTGAGGCATCGAAATAGGCTTCGCTATTTTGTTCAATCAGATGCTGTGCCGATTGAAAATTCTGATGGCTAATGTCTTTCATCTGAATATTCAAATCAGCAAGAAGCTTGCGTCCCATCTGCATGGCAATAAAGCATGAAGCATAGCGAACAACATCTGGATCGGCAGGATTTGGTCTTTTGCGACGATTTTCTGCAATTCTGTAAAGCTGAACGGCAATTACAACTTGCGATCCGCTCAATTGGTCGGTGAAGATTGCGTCATAAAGTTTTCCGAAATGCTCGCGCGAGAAGAATTTTGCTTGATGAGGCTTTTCTCGCCAAACAGATAGTATGGCTTCAGCAGCTACTCCTGAAGTAATATCTATCGGACGGGTACTAGAATCAGAACGCTTCCGGCGGTAATTGAATCCTAATTGCTGAATATCTATTTCCAGTCTTTGCTGGAGTTCGTCATTAGCGCGTAAATCTTTAAGATCTACTGGATTTTGACTATTAGTAGCATAAGTGATTCTTTGAACTAAACTTTCGTTTTCATGAGGTAATTGATAAAGTCGAAGCAGAACATAAGCTTGGGCATTTTCATGAAGCAAATTGTTGTCACGCAAAGTTTTGAATATGGTCAGACAGGTTTGGCCTCCATTGATAATTTGTAAATTTTCGACACGCACCTGATAATTACCATCTTGCAAAGCGTTGTACGAAAAGTTTTCACAAGTTAGGGTTATCCCATTATTGTAAAAGTAGAAATTGTTCTTCTCATCGCTGGTTAAAGTGTTTCTAATAGCCTCATTGACGCGATTACCTTGCAAGCCTAAGTAACGACGAATATTCCGCTCTAATAATCGTTCACCATGTCGTTCAATTAGTGCTGCGATTTCGGTGACGGAAATTCTGCCAACTAATACTCGGCTAAATTCCATATCTTCAACGATCGCCTTGCCACTTAGTTGCAAAGAATCTTTTACGGGTTTGGAAGCTTGCAGAATTTTGACCAAGCGTTCGTGATTAATATGCTCCCACGTAACTTGACTGCCGAAGCCAGTGCGTTCAATAGCTTCCTGTGCAGACGCATTCCAATTTAGGCCATTGTTACAGGCTAATGCCCGAACCTGTGGGATGTAACCATCCCGAATCAAACTACGAGCTTCTTCGACTTTTGCGAGCAGTCGTTGATTAATATGTTCTAGTCTAGCTGCTGGATTAAATAAGTATTGAATTGCGTTGATTAAACTTTCAATGCCTTCTTGGGGAAAGTTAGAATCTCCTGCTAGCTTGTTTTTGTATTTTGCTTGAAACAAGCTAACTGTAAATTCACCATCATACTCTTCGGAAATGTGCATGGCATCTACGCCAAAGTCACCAGATCCTTCGGTCAGGCACTCGAAAGCGTCGTCATCTTCTAAATCCAAGATGGTTCTAACACATAGGTATACAAATGCGAGGGACTTGATTTTACCTTCATCTTGGATGTGCAATTCTTCGGCGGACTTTTGACGAATATCGTTAACGACTGATGCTAAACGTTGGTCAATGATAGATGCATTAATGTCCATGTACTTATTTACTTAGTATGTTCTCAAGAATTCGCTTCATTCAGTCTAGGCGGGAATATGGTCGGCTTGATTATGAGATAGTTGAGAATTTTTAATTCTTTTGCTGAAGCCAGTTAGTTAAATCGACGATATTCGTAAAACCCTTCAAGTCTAGATTGCACAGCCTCTGCATATTCTTGCAGGGCTACTGGGTGAAATTCATATTTCATTGCTGTGCAAGTTGCCGTATTTGGGCTAAGGCAATATCTCCGGGAATAGTTTGAACTGCGCCGCTATCAATTTCGGCAATGCGTTCTTGAGCTTTCTGCACGCCTTCTAATAAAATATCTCGATCGATTTGTCTTTCCATGCTCTCCACAATTTTGTCAATGAGGATAGCCTTGGCTGCATCTGGTAATGCAGTTGCTTCTGAAATGAGTTGGTCTAGGGTTAGCATTGGCTCGTTTGGCTATAAGAGGCTAGTCTGATTTTAACATTTTGTATTTAACGGGTCATTTTGGTAGCTCGTAGGCGCAAGCCGGGGCGCAGCCATCGCACTTCTCCTCATTTACCTCCTTTAGGTTTGGCAGATTTTTTCGATGATGCCTGCTGACTGGTCATCTTTGTATACAATTCAAACAGTTTTTCGAGGCGTTCGGTGTCGTTTTGAAGTGGCGATCGATGTAGATGCGATCGTGCAGCGACTTCTTTGGAGTAGCGTGGTCTGCGCGGAGGTTGGGGGGCATGGTTTCAGGGTGACTCCCATTTGCTTTTAAGCACTTAAATCCTTGATTCATCAGGGTTTTAAGCTTTGGATCTTCGTTATGTGGATTTGCGTTTAAGCACTTTCATGCCCAAAAAGGGAGGTAACGAGCATAGCGAGTCGAGGTAGAAGCAGAGTCATCTGCTTTGATTAACCCCGCTTCCTTGGTAGCACCAATCACTTGAGAGACCAAGACATTCTTTGACTCGTCAAACCCAAAGCGCTCTCGTAGGGTCTGCTTCGACATCTGTCGGTTGCTGACGTATAGCAGGCAGCAATGCTGATAGCAGGCTCGAATTCGATCGGATTTACTCATGTCAGAAAAATCTTGGTAAGCGAATAGGATGGATATCGTGCGTGTCTCACCGACCCGAAAATCTGGCGCAGGTAGTTGAAAGACCTCTGCCGCACTCACTACTTTGTCAATACCACTACCCTTTTCTTCGCAAATGCCAAAACGACGCATGAGGTCGGCAAGTTGCTCATTGCGCGAACGATATTCGTCAATAAAGCGTTCTACTTGAATGGGTGGGATGCCGGGATTAGAAATTTCAATCCGATCGTTATACATCTCGATCATCACTGAAGCGCCTGTGGCTAGAAACTCCTGATGCACTAGAGCATTAGCAATCAACTCTCTGAGTGCCTGTTTTGGGAACATCTTAATTTCTTCCCGCATGACTTCTTCAATGAATCGATTTTGCGGTGCTGCTGAATGGACGAAATCGACTAAGCCTTCAAAGCCAACTGCATAGCCACGATTGTCTGTCTTATCGTCGCGGGTTTGGAGCTTGTTTATCCCCTCATAAATAACGACACGGGGGGCTTTACGAGCTAAGGCAGAGGAGAAGGCATCCAGCTTTTTCGCCAGAAGAATAGCAGCGAGATTTGTGATTGTCCAACCTTGAGAGGTTTGTTTGATTAAATCTTGACTCTGCAATCGTTCCAAGACCGCATCGCGACTGGTTGGGTAGGGTATGTCTAGCAGCTCAAAGTATGTTTGGGTATCGAGGAGCGCAATGATATCATCAGGGCTGGCATCCGATCGAGCGCATTGGGAAAACCAGTCCTGTTGATCTTCCGCAAAAATGCGTTTGAGCATATCCGGTGTCATTGGCACCAAATCTTCACCCGCCCGCATTAAATATGCACCCTCAAACGTGAATGCTTGCCCTACGGGACGGGTGGGTATTTCAAAAACTAATACCCGACCATTGGAATGGTTTAACTCTGTAACTTCTACCCGAAATCTCAGCTTCTCAACTATTAAAGCTTTAATATCATTAAGAGAAGTTGCAGATGGAAACGCTTGCGTCCCGACTACATTTCGAGGCGGTTTATTGGTGACACCGAAGACGAGATGACCACCACCCTCATTGGCTAAAGCTATGCAGTAACGCAAAAGTTTGGTTGTGTCATATTGCTGTTTAGCTTCCTTAAATTCAAGCCTCTCTGTTTCAGCGGGAGCGAGCAACCATTGCTCTAGATTTTCAAGAGTAACCATATTGTTCTTTGTCGGTTTTGATGGCTAGATTTTACGTTTGGCAGACTTTTTTTGGGGCGTTTGCTGGGTGGTCATTTTGGTGTACAATTCAAACAGTTTTTCCAGGCGTTCGGTGTCGTTTTTGAAGCGGCGACCAATGTAGATTCGTTCGAGGATTTCGTCATTACGATCGTGCGCTTCCCTAACCAGAGGGAATTCGGTATCCATACGATCGCGATCGTACATATCGGCGATCGTGGCTGGGAAATAGTGCTCTCGCGCTAGCAGAATATCTTCGGCGCAGCGGGTGAGGTCGGCTTTGTTTTGCTCGGTGAGAGTGGGGACGGGGAAGGTAAAATATGTGAGGTTAACAGAATACCGATAATCTGTTCGCAGTCTTGCGCTCGTTGTGGCTAGCCACACTGCATGAAGTTTGGATGACATTAAAGAAAAGAGAGAAGGGGAGCTATCATAAACGACAAGAGCACCTTCGCTGACTACAATTCCACGTCTTATGAAAGAAACAGGAAGATACTCCCGCCGTCCTGATGATGTCCTTGGGGCGACGATGGCTTCCTGTTCTTTGTATTTACGGTAGAAAAAACGATGAGGAACGCTGGCTGCTTTCTTAGCATCGCGTCCGGCACTGAGTCGATATTGTTGGCACGCATCAATTCTTGTCGCTATCTGAGGAATTGTTATGGCTTCTTCAACCTCTTCATCTTCAATCCATATACAGAACCTATGAACACCCTTAATGATGTCGGCACCACCAAAAAACTGCTTAATATATTTCGCAGCTTCAGGATGAGAGCGCAATATTTTTTCTCGCTCATCCCAATCAAGGATCAAATAGCCACCATCAATCGCACTACTTCCCAAGGCCATGTCAGGAAGTCCAGAGATAGAAGTCTTTCTTTGTTCCATAACGATTGAGGGACCATCGATCAAATAAGGAGAGATATTCTCAGCCGCCTTTGCAATCTGATCATCAAAGATAACCTTCTTACGAATTCCCACCTTGCCAAAGCCCACAATGACACAAGTTACGCCAGCATTGTCTTTCGCATTATTTCGCCAATCAAAGGATCGATGAGCAAAAAATATTTCCAGTCCCATAGAAAATACGTTTGGCCACAGCAAGGATGCCTGTTCACCCTGACAAATTGAATTTGTAGAAACAAAGGCACATTTGGCATTTTCGTAGTCCATGTATTCTGATGCCCGCTTGAACCAGCAGGCAATATAGTCAAGTCTTTTGACGTTCCCCCACTCGTTTAGAACGTAGTCCATCTCAGAATTCTGTTCTTGATCGCGATCACTGTAGCCTTGGTAGGGCGGATTCCCACAAATATAGGTTTCCCCTCCCTCATTCTCAAAATCAATCTCCGCCACTTCCCGCATCTCGCCAAACAAATCCAAATCCTCGCGCTGCACCTTCACCCCCGTTCCTGTCGGCGGACAAAGACTCAACCAATCCAGCCGCAACGCATTCCCACAGGTAATCCAGTTATCATTTTTGAGCGGCAAAAACTCCGCCAGCGCCAGCTTTGGCCCTCGATACATCACATCACATTGATACTCCGCAATAATCAACGCCAACCGCGCAATCTCACAGGAAAAGTGACGCAATTCAATCCCTCGAAAATTCGTCAGCGGAATCTCAGATTTGCGATCGGGCTCACCCCGAAGACGATTAATCTCCCACTCAATCTCGCGCATTTTCTTATAGGCAATCACCAGAAAATTCCCCGATCCACAAGCCGGATCGAAAACCCGAATTCGCGCTATCCGTTGCCGCAAATTCAGCAGCTTGCGGGCATTCTCCCCCGCTGCCTCCAATTGCTCCCGCAAATCATCCAAAAACAGCGGATTCAACACCTTGAGGATGTTGGGCACACTCGTATAGTGCATCCCCAACGCACCCCGCTCCTCATCATCCGCCACCGCCTGAATCATCGAGCCGAAAATATCGGGATTAATCTTTGTCCAGTCCAGATTGCCAACATGAAGTAAGTACGATCGGGCAATCTTGCTAAAACGCGGCACCGCCACCCCACCCGAAAACAGCCCTCCATTCACATAGGGGAATCTATCTGCCCAATTCCGAATCTTCGCCGCCTCCCGATCCTTAAGCGGCGTACACATCGCCCGAAACATCTCCGACAGCACCTCGTGCGTATTCGAGGAATCACTGGCACTCATTTGTTCGATCGTGGCAGTGAAGAGGGCATTGCTGTGAAAGATATTCGTATCCTCCGCGAAGAAACAGAAGATTAGTCGCGCCATGAAGTGATTTAACGCTTCCCGGCGATCGGCCTTGTCCCACTCCGGGTTCTCCTTCAGCAACTCGACATACAAGCGGTTGAGGCGCCCCGTAGCCTTGATATCAAAGGCGTTCTCACGGATCTGCTTGACTGTCGTAATGCCCGCCAATGGCAGGAAAAAACCAAAATGGTTGTGAAAATCGGGGTAATCGCAAGCGACTATCTCCCCATCAGCGAGGTTTTCCGCCTCAAAACTTTTGCCATCGGTGGCCAGGATAAACTTAACCTTATACCGAGCCGTCGCCGCACTATCTCGCAACGCCGTGAGGGTGTTTGTCACCTCGCCTTCGGGGCAAACCTTCACATGGATATTGTTACGCTGGAGCAAGCCACCGAGATCCGATTGGTTGGAGCCACCGCTTTTGCTTTTGAGCCGCTTGAGAGTCGTCGGCTTGTTACCAAAGGCTTCGAGGAAGGCAAAGGGGAACTCTTCCGAGTCAAAGGGCGCTTCAGCGAGCCTGGAAACTGCTTCTTCGATTTCGACTGCATTCATAGTTCCACCATAGGTAGCTCAGGGGCGGTAGCTCAGAGGTTCCATTATCGCCTCTTAACGCAATTTTGGATTTTACCTTGATTTTCGATTATGGGGGTTGCGATCGCAGCGTTTTGGGGTGGAGGGCGATCGCCTACATCTTTCTTACTCCCCATCAGCATTTCCCTTCATCGAAGGTTAGGTGCTTTAGTGAGAATTAACTAACGGCTACAGCCTCCCCCAAAGGATGCTGCTGCAAAACCGCTTGCAAATACTTCCCAGTATAAGAACGAGGATTTGCCGCCACATCCTCCGGCGTTCCCGCCACAATAATTTCGCCGCCCTTATCTCCCCCTTCAGGCCCCAAATCGATCGCCCAATCGCAGCACCGAATCACATCTAAATTGTGTTCGATTACCAAAATTGAATTACCCTTATCCACCAACCTTTGCAGCACATTTAACAAATGGTGAACATCATAAAACGACAAACCCGTCGTCGGTTCATCAATCAAATAAAGCGTCTTCCCAGTAGCGCGGCGCGACAGTTCCGTTGCCAATTTTACCCGCTGCGCTTCCCCTCCAGAAAGCGTCGGCGCCGGCTGTCCCAACTGAATGTAACCCAAACCCACATCAACCAAAGTTTGCAGTCTGACGCCCGCCCTGGGAATATTTTTAAACATTTCCAAAGATTCCTCGACAGTCATGTTCAAAACATCAGAAATCGACTTGCCTTTGTACTTAACTTGCAGTGTTTCTCGGTTGTACCGTGCACCCTTGCAAACCTCACACTGCACGTAAACATCCGGCAGAAAATTCATCGAAATCACATTTACGCCCTGGCCGCCACAAGCTTCGCACCTTCCCCCTTTCACGTTAAAAGAAAACTGGCCCGCTTTGTAACCTCTTGCCTTCGCTTCAATGCTTTCGGCAAACAAATCCCGAATCACATCAAAGACTCCCGTGTAAGTAGCGGGATTAGAGCGCGGAGTACGACCGATGGGAGATTGATCGATGACAATTACCTTATCAACCACATCATCGAGAGAGCGTTCCCCTTTAGTTTTTAGGGCGTCCATATCGGGTGGTAAAGGCACTTTTTTGGTGATATAGTGTTGCAGCGACGGGTACAACAATTCATTGATTAAAGTTGATTTTCCCGAACCGGAAACGCCTGTCACGCAGACGAGTTTTCCGAGGGGAATTTCTACATCGATATTTTTTAAATTGTTGCGCGTCGCATTTATGATTGAGAGAGCTTTGCCGTTGCCTTTTCTCCTTTCATTAGGGGTTTCAATTACTCGCTTTCCCGACAAATAAGCCCCGGTCAAAGATTCTTCGGCCGCCAGCAAATTTTCTAAACTTCCTTGCGAGATAATTTTGCCGCCGTGTACCCCAGCGCCGGGCCCGATATCGACAATATGGTCGGCCGCTCGCATGGTTTCTTCATCGTGTTCTACGACAATCAAAGTATTGCCTAAATCGCGCAATTTTGTTAAGGTTTGCAGCAGGCGAAAGTTGTCCCTTTGGTGGAGTCCGATGCTGGGTTCGTCCAAAACGTAGAGCACTCCTGTCAAACCAGAACCGATTTGAGTCGCCAGCCGAATTCGCTGGGCTTCTCCGCCAGAAAGCGTCATTGCGGCGCGGTCTAAAGTCAGGTAATCTAACCCGACATCGAGCAAAAATTGCAGCCTTGCTTTGATTTCTCTCAGGGCTAAATCGGATATTTGGAATTGCCGATCGCTCAATCCCAAATTATTTACTCGTTCGCGACATTCGCGAATCGAAATACTGGTTAAATCTACAATTCCGTACTGTCCCAACCGCACCGAAAGCGCCTCGGGTTTCAAGCGTTTGCCCTGACAAACCTCGCAAGAGCGATCGACCCGATATTGTTCCAGCTTCTGCTTAATCAAATCAGAACCAGTATCGTCGTACTGGCGCTGCAACATGGAAATTACGCCATTAAAATCTCTCCTAAAATCAGTGTTGCCGTCGCGCTTTTTACTTTCTCCGCTGCGCTTTTGTTCATTGCCGTACAAAATTACCCGCTGGTGTTCGGGCTTTAATCGATACCAAGGAGTGTCGATATCAAACCCGCAAGTATCAGCAATACTGCAAAGCAAAGAGAGATAATAGGAATTGTCTTTGTCTGACCAAGGCGCGATCGCACAATAAAGAGGTGCTTTCTCATCGGGAACTACCAACTCCGGCGCAAAAGTCCGCAAACTCCCCAAACCGTGGCAGTTCGGACACGCGCCGTAGGGCGAATTAAAAGAAAATAACCTGGGTGAAAGTTCTTCCATTACTGCGCCGTGTTCGGGACAAGCAAAGTTTTCGGAAAATACGATCGGCCCCTGTGGTTCGGAATTTTCATCACTCGGTAACTCTTCAACTATCGCAATTCCCTCAGAATGGCGCAAACAAGTTGCCAGAGAATCAACTAAACGTTCTTCTAAACCGGGTTTTTTAATTAACCGATCGACAACTATCTCGATATTGTGCGTATGATTTTTATCTAATTCGATATTTTCCGAAAGTTCTAAAATTTCTCCGTTAACTTTGACGCGAATAAATCCTTCCGCAGCTAAACTCGACAATAATTTGCGGTGAGTGCCTTTTTTTCCGCGCACAACTGGTGCCAGAAGGTGAAAGCGAGTGCCGTCGGGAAGTGCCATGACTCGATCGCACATTTCATCAATTGTCTGCGGCGCAATGCAGCGATCGCAAATCGGACAGTGCGGTTCGCCGGCTCTGCCGTAGAGTAATCTGAGATAATCGTAAATTTCTGTAACAGTGCCAACAGTCGATCGCGGGTTGTGAGAAGTTGACTTTTGGTCGATCGAAATAGCCGGACTCAAGCCTTCGATCGCGTCCACATCCGGTTTGTCCAACTGTCCCAAAAACTGGCGCGCGTAGGCGCTGAGAGACTCCACGTAGCGGCGCTGTCCCTCGGCAAAAATTGTATCGAAAGCCAGGGAAGACTTACCAGAACCGGAGACGCCAGTAAAAACGATCAGGCGATCGCGCGGCAATTCCAGATCGATATTTTTCAGGTTGTGCTGTCTCGCACCGCGAACCCGAATCGTATTTTGGTTGTGAGAGTGAGAATTCGTCACATTATGCCCGTTGCGGGATGCACTTGGCTGGCTGTTTGAGGTTTCGGCGCGTTGGGACATGAGAGTAGTGCAAAACAGTGCTTAACCATCTTAGCGCTGCCGATCGAATAGCTGGCATCCAAACTCAAGAATATCAAAGAATTGTCAAATAAGTTTCCGTCGGCCCGTCGGGCAAAACCTTCAATCTTTGATTTTTCAAATCCACTTCAATTCCCAGCGCTTCCATCGGAATCACCCCTAAAAGTGGAGTTTTCCCCTCTGGCAATTCCAAACACTCAAAAGTCCCTTCGCGGCCGCACAGAGAAATCTTGGCATCTTGAAAAATCCTCGCCTCACTAATACCCGTGGCTGTTTCCACAACCACTTGCTTGAGAATTTTCAAACCCAATCTGGCGATGACATCTTTAGGCAAACACAAAGTTGTCGCGCCCGTATCCACCAAAACATTTTCTAGAGTAACATACCTGACTTGCTCGATGGGAATCAGACCATCTTCTGCTTTCCCTTCATCCAGCCGATTCGTAATTA
Source organism: Microcoleus sp. Z1_A1 (assembly GCF_036700305.1). Classification (NCBI taxonomy): domain Bacteria; kingdom Bacillati; phylum Cyanobacteriota; class Cyanophyceae; order Oscillatoriales; family Microcoleaceae; genus Microcoleus; species Microcoleus sp. Z1_A1. Next base: position 155,869 of record NZ_JAUBOR010000009.1, on the reverse strand, counting down.
CTAGGGTTGCGATCACTTTTCCCATTAGGGTTTCCGTAGTTGTTTCCATTACGTTCAGATTATCATAAATTGCTGCTTTAATTTTAGCACATATTTCCACATATTGTAGGGCGATGCACTCCCCCTTCTGCACCGCCCACCTGACGAATAATTCTGGCTAAAATATCAAATTATTGCACACCAATAAATTTGTGAGTTTGCAAAGATAGCCTGTAACTAGGATTTTGTTTCAGCAATTCCAAAATAATTGGAATCGCTGAAGTTTTTGAGTTCCATTCTGGCTGCAAGAAAACCGGAATATTCACATTATTTTCCAAATGCTTGTGATAAAATGCAACTTCTTCGCCAGTGCTAATCACTAACTTAATTTCATTAGCTCTAGTCCAAAAAAGCTCTTGCACCGGATATTTAGGATTGACGTGTTCCTTCGGAGAAAGAGTAATCCAAGCCTGCGGGGAAACATCCTGCCAGTAAGCACCCGAAGTTTCAATACTCACCTGCTTGTCAGCTTCTAACAAAGCTTCAACTAACTCAGGCAAATCCCGGTGTATAAAAGGTTCGCCACCAGTAATGACCACCCTCGGAGACTGCAATTGAGCGAGCAATTGGGCGATCGACTGCGGCACCGATGGCAAACCTTTGCCCCCATTTTCGTAGCCTGTGTCACACCAAGGACACCGCACAGGGCAACCGGCCAATCTGATAAAATCAACTAAAGTCCCCGTCCAGTAACCTTCGCCTTGAACAGTACACTGAAAAGTTTCGTGAATTGGTAATTTTAGTTGTAAATTAGACACCCGAAGTTACGCCTCAAATCAATTAATTACGTTGTTTAGATATAATATTCTTAAATTGTTATTTCTTCGCGGTTTGCAGCAAATAAAAACAGTTCTGAACGCATAAACGGGGTTTATGAAAAAAAATATCCGTTTTATCTCAGAAGCTTCACTCAGAAATCGGGTTTCTTCATAGCTTTTGTATAAATCCTTAGAAATCCACCACAAACCGCAAATAACTCTTTAATTATTCTGTTCAGGTTCCATCAGAGTAGCCCAACGGCGCTTCAGGGCCAAAGTCAGCCCGTCAGCAATGGGGACAACACTGAGAGTAACTCTGGGATCGTTACGCAATTTGTCGTTGAAACTACGAATGGCGAGGGTGCTTTCGTCTTGTACTTGAGGATCGGCAACTCGTCCAGACCACAGAACATTGTCAATTACAATTAAACCGCCATTTCGTACAAGTTGCAGCGATCGCTCAAAATAAGCCTCATAATTTTCTTTATCGGCGTCGATGAAGGCAAAATCAAAGGTTCCAGCTTGTCCCTCGGCTATTAGTTTGTCGAGAGTATTTATTGCTGGGCCCAACTGCAAAGAAATCTTATTAGCCACGCCTGCTGCTTCCCAATAGCGTCGTGCGATCGTAGTATATTCCTCGCTGACATCGCAGGCAATAATTTGACCGTTAGGAGGAAGTGCTAAAGCTACGCACAGCGCACTATAACCAGTAAAAACGCCAATTTCTAAGGTTTTGGTCGCTCCCATAAGCTGCACCATGAGCTCCATAAACTGACCTTGTTCGGGAGCAATCTGCATCATCCCCATAGGATGTTTAGCCGTTTCTTCCCGTAGTGAAGCGAGAATATCTGGCTCCCGCAGAGAAATAGATAACAGATAATCGTAAAGTTGATGTTCTAGGCCAAGAGTTGAGTTCGCCATTGGTTTGTCCTTGCTGCTCACTTTTGATTTTAGATTTTAGACGCCCTGTTAATGGAAATCGGAGAATGTAGAGTTAATTTAGGCATCTATTTTGCTGTGGCTGAGGGCAGGTTGCAGTATCAGTGTCTCGGTTACACAGAGGCAACTTGCAAAACGCGCGCTCTACTTCCAAATCAGTTTATCTCAGCCACAGGTGATTTCGCAGCTCTAGAAAATAAAAATAGATAGAGGGGAGCGTTTTGAGATTCCTGCTTTTCTAGCACTAGCACCGCGTAACGCCGTTAGCGATACCAGTTCAAAAAATGAATGCAACTGTAGACAAGCTGGAAACCCATACATAATCAACTATTCCCCATCTCAAATCTCAAATCTCAAATGGTATGAGTTGGGGAGAATGTGATTTCATCCTGATTACTAAGGAATGAGAGTTAAATAACTTCCACTCTTGAAAGTGGGATGGGCGTCCCGCCCGTCATGAGTGGACGGGCGGGACGCCCATCCCACAATAACAACTAAAATTGTAAGTTATTTAATTCGCGATCCTAACTAGATGAACTGCGAAAAACATAAGTATGTCATTGCCAGTGAAATGAAGCAATCCCAAAGGTTGTGATTTGTTTACATTTTGTTACATTTTCAAGTTTGTTTGTGTCGCTCTACTTAATCGCCAATGAGTAATTATTGAGGACTTATATCATGTCCGATCGATTATCCCTAATACCGTAGGGGCGGGTTCACGAACAATATCTGCCAATAATTGACAATCTCAAAAACCCGCCCTTTTAATCGCTCCCAAACCAACAAACCGTTTCCTTTAACTATTATGGATTGGTTCAATCCCGTGTATGTTCTTGGAACAAACCAGGCGTTTGGAAACCCTTGTGTCCCAGAGTATTACTAATCACTAATAAACTGGGTTCAATAGGACGATTTCTTAACTGTCACAGCTTATTCCTCCACACCTAAACAACATACCCACAATCAAAACAACATTCCACGATTGAGGTAGAGCAAGTATTTGTGGGAAAAAACAGGTTTTTCGCCACTCTTGCCCTGCATTGTTACTCATAACTAATGAACCGGGATTAATAGGACGCTCACTTAACTGTCACAGTTTATTCCTCCATACCTAAACCACCTACCCACAATCAAAACAACATTCCACCAAGGCATCGCTATGTATTACACTTTCGCAGGTTTTGGTGCCGCCACAGGCATATTTTTGCTGCTAGTTTTTGCCATTCTGCAATGGCTGCACGTCTCCGCCGGCAGTTTTATTGATTGGGTAATTGCCATTGCTATTTTTGAATGGCTGTTGCTGATAGTTACAGTTCCCTGGAATATCCATTTTGAAGCTAAAGAAGTTTTAGCGCAAGCCGCAGAATCGACTAAAAAAAACATTGCTGTCGATCGGGAACAACTCCAATACGTTACTGTATTAGTTAGCCGATCGCTCTTTGTGGCGATCGCACTTCACCTGTTTAGCGCGATCGCACTTTACGCCCTAGCCGCCGCCGGAATTAGTGCTATTGGCTATCTCAGTTCCGCTGCTGCACTGCTGTTAACTGTACTGCGTCCAGCTATCCGAGGTTATCAGTATTTAGCCCAGCGGCTGACAAGTATTCGCCGCCAATTTTTGCACCCCCGCGAAGATATTGTCGAACTCCGCAGCCGCTTTGCACAATTAGAATCTACAGTTAGAGACTTGACCGATCAATTAAGTTCCGACAATCCGAATTCGTGGGTGGCTGTCCAAAATCGGGAACGGGAAGCTATCAGAAGAGAACTAACTACTGTATCCGCATCTCTACAATCTTTGCAAGCGACAAATCAGGCAGAGCACACTAAACTGAGAAGAGATGCAGAAAGTGCGATCGCCCAACTCACCGATGACGGACAATTTCTCAACCACGTCCGCGAAATCATCCGCTTCTTTAAAGAATCGTAAAGTCTGTTGATAGTTGATAGTTGACAGTTGACAGTTGTCTGTTGACTGTTGTCATTAGTTACCAATGCCCGATGCCCGATGCCCAATTGAAAATTCCCTATCTTTAGATAGATGCCAAATAGTTGCAGATAGTTAAAGTTTTAATAAAAACACAATTTAGTCAGTCTTCAGGAAGATGCAATAAAGGTATTTTCCCTAACAGCAATTTTTCGCAAACTATAACCAAAGATAGTTTGTGAATGAGCTAGCTTGGGATTAATATTTAAACATAAGCCAAAGACCTTTTTTGAAAAGATAACTCAGGAATAAATCATGACTAATCGCCAACCAATACCCCCCAAAGAAGAAGTTAGCAAATCAACACCGGCCGACGAACAAATCGAAGCCAATATGGAAGCCCCCCACTACGACAGGGGCATTACTCCTGCGGAGACAGCAGCGCGGCAAGAACGGGAAGGCGCTAACTTCATGCACACAACCACCGAAGCGAAGCAGAAAAGTGCAAAAACTGATGACCAAACCGATGACGAAAGCATTCACACTACAGATGGTTATACAGTAGACAAAGAAGGTCTAGTTAACAATTACGCGATCGAACCGGAAATGTACATCAACGAACCGGGCGATTTGAGAGCAAAAGAAGAAGCCGAAGCCGCAGAACGCGCTCGAATTCTCGCAGAAATCAAAGATAAAAAAGGCGAGGAAGGAAAACTGACAATGGATGCAGACACCCGTGGCAAAGGGCCGGGCATTATCTAGATTGTGTGGTTGGTAGTTGCGTTTCAGCGCGCGAGGTTGCAACTACTGCAAAGCACAGAGGCGGGTTTTTATAGTTCCGGCAATTATCGATCGATATTTCCGGTAAAACCCGCCCCTATTTTGTTTTCCACATCTGTTTTTTGAGTTGAGATGTTACATCTTACATCTTGCACCAATCTCAATAATCCTTTTTTGGGCGGGCAGGATGCCCAACCCCTACTCCCCACAAGAAAACTCATTTTTTGTGGAACAGGCATCTTGCCTGTTCTTCAGAATGGTGCAAGATGTGAGTTACATCGTACATCTCTCAATTACCCTCTCAATCGGCCAGTTTTCACACCCAGCGCAAAAACCCCTTAAAATTCCTCAAGCTTTAACATTTTCCCTCAGCCAATTAAACTTAGCCTCAGCTAGCGCCAAATTTTCCAGAACGTTAGGATTGATATCCTCGCGTTCAAATTCTGGTTGATCTAATTCAATATTGCGACCATATTCTATATGTCGGATCGTACCGCGCATCCTGTCTGCCAGACACAGTGAAATTCCATAATAAAACCGGGAAGCAAAGCCCATATCGTTTTGAAGTTTGATGACTAACTGCCGCCTAGGAATTGCCAGCAAGTGAGTTTCTTCTATTGCCTTTACCGTTGCTAAAGGAGGGCGAGCGTCAATGAAAGAGACTTCTCCCACCAGTTCTCCGCTGGCTATTTTAGCGAGTTCTCTAGTCCGCTCAGCCTCGATTAAAACGCTCAAACTCCCCTTCAAAACAATGTAGAGCGCATCTATCTGCCTCCCTTCATGGATCAAAATCCCCCCCGGATCTAGAACTTCCTTTTTGCCTTTTTGAACGATCCAGTTGATATCGTCATTATTTAACTGGCTCAAAATAAAAAGTGCTTTTTTTCTGCTGCTGTCGGCCATAAGTTTTAGCTCTCGATCGCTTCTTCTTTATATAAAATTTAGATGGCGTGCGATCGCAACTTCTTCCGAAGCAGTCCTCGCTCAATAGAGTTTTTTTTATCCTGCCTAACTTCCTCGCAAAACCCCTATCGGGCAGGCTTTGCCAATAGCAGATAAATCATGCTCAAGCATGATCTCTCAATACTAGCATTTGTTAAACAATCTTTTTTAATTCGATCGACCTCCCTAACCTCCCGCGAAATTCGCGTCTCAAAAGCAATTGGGTTCACCCGCCCAGCTTTGCTGCGGGATGGGGCGCGGCAGACAATGCTCCGCGCCCAGTCTTGCTCACTAAATCGATCGCAAATCAGGATAGCCGGCCAACATATCGTCAGCAGTCAGAGTGTCCCCGTTGGCTTGAGGAGTCCACAGCACCTCAACCGCCAGCAACTGCTCGCTCGATACTCCCCCAATCTGGCGCAAAGCTTGGCGCAAATCTTCAGAGTTTTTCACTGCTGGCAATTGCAATTTACCTTGAGTACCGACAATCACCGTCACCACAATAAATTCCCCAGGCTCTGAATTCAAATCAGAAGCAACCAGCGCCCCATTTTCCTGCAAACCTGGCAGGATATTGCTGCTCCCTGCTTGGCGGAGCTGATTGTTATAATTCGAGAGCGTTTCTTCAGTAAATTTACTGCGTTCTGCCAAAGAAAATTGATTAAACTTAGCTTCGGCTGCTTCCAAGCGAGTTTGCACAGATTCAGCGCCCGCGTAAACCCAGTATTCAGGATGCCGCAACAGCGCCAGAGTAGATTCTTGCAGCACTTGAGCGCGACCGGCTGCTGTATCGGTATCCGCTTTTTGCGCGAGGGCGTCGAGTTCAGCTTGCAAACCGCGGGCCTCTGCTAGCAAACCAACTTGCAAGCGGGCGACAGATACGGTGGTAGTGGCGGCGCTGTTGCCGAGTTCGTCAGTTCCGCCCCCGGCGCGGCGGAAGCTTTGGACGAGGAAATTAGCGATCGAAATAAAAATCAAAATCGAGAACAGGCCGCCAAACCCGCCCCCAAAGCCAAAAAACGGCAGCAAGAACGGGAAACCAAAGCCACCTCCAAAGCCACCACCCGGATAGTAGCCCCCTCCCGACGGCGCGTAAGTGCGACTAGGAGACGAGTAACTGCGCGCCGGAGCACTAAAAGATCCGCCCCCGATGCGTCCTCCGCTGCGGGCAGCCAGAGCTCCATCAGCGTTACCGAGGGCTAGCGTCAGTACCAGACCGATCGCAAATAGTGATTTCAAAAGCGGTTTCATCTTTGAAATTAGTTGCTTGTACATAAGACCGTTACTATTCGATACATTTATAATTTACAGTCTATCCTCGCGAATGGGCAGCCTGGTTATAGGTATGAAGCCAGCGAGATATCCGTACCAACCGATCCAACCACAGTTAGGCCTGAGTCTGCAAACGAGAAAAGCTAGAAAGGACTGGCATTCCTGACTGCGAACAAAGGACATCGCGGGTTTTACAGAAGTTTACTTATGTAAAGGGCGATCGGCCAACAATAAGCTCTAGACTTTTAAAGAAGCGCCACGAGTCCTAGAAAACAGGGCTTTATCTACCGTAAAAAAAACATTATGTTTCCAACTCACCGCCCCCGCCGCCTCCGCAACCATCCCCAACTCCGCCGGATGGTGCGCGAAAATATCTTGACAACCAGCGATTTAATTTACCCCCTATTTGCCGTACCGGGGGAAGCTTTTGCTAAAGAAGTCACATCGATGCCCGGAGTTTTCCAGCTATCGGTAGACAAAATAGTAGAAGAAGCAAAAGAAGTCTACGACCTCGGCATTCCGGCTATTATTTTATTCGGCATTCCCGCAGACAAAGATACCGACGCGACAGGTGCTTGGCACGACTGCGGCATCGTCCAAAAAGCGACGGAAGCAGTTAAAAAAGCCGTACCAGATTTAATCGTCATGGTCGATACTTGTCTGTGCGAATATACCACTCACGGTCACTGTGGCTATTTGGAAGTCGGAGATTTAAGCGGTCGCGTATTGAACGATCCCACACTAGAATTGCTGAAGAAAACCGCTGTTGCTCAAGCTAAAGCCGGTGCAGATATTATCGCCCCTTCGGGAATGATGGACGGTTTTGTCGGAGCAATTCGCGAAGGATTGGACTCCGCTGGATTTGAAGATATTCCCATCATGTCTTACGCGGCAAAATACGCCTCAGCTTATTATGGCCCATTCCGAGATGCAGCAGAGTCTGCCCCGCAATTTGGCGATCGACGCACCTATCAAATGGACCCCGGAAACGGCCGCGAAGCTCTGAAAGAAATTGCTCTCGACATTGCCGAAGGCGCAGATATGCTCATGGTTAAACCCGCTTTAGCTTACATGGACATCATCTGGCGCGTGAAGGAAGCAACTAACCTGCCAGTTGCTGCTTACAACGTTTCTGGGGAATATGCGATGGTGAAAGCCGCCGCCCTCAACGGTTGGATAGATGAAGAAAGAGTAGTGATGGAAACTTTGACAGGATTCAAGCGTGCTGGTTGTGATTTGATTTTGACTTATCACGCCAAAGACGCCGCCCGCTGGCTGCAAAACTGATTCATTTGATTTGAGATTAGAGATTAAAGAATTGACTCCACAGCACAATCTTCGGGTGTTCTTGTGGAGTCAACACCTCTCTCGATAGATGATTTTTGAGCAATTAGGCAAGACACAAGCTATCGCTTACCTATAAACGACGCCTCGAAACCGGGTTTTTACCGTTTCACTGGGCTGTAACTGAGATATTGTACCATTCTCAAGAACAGGCTTTCCGGCCTGTTCCACAAAGAGTGAATTTTCTTGTGGAACAGGCCGGAAAGCCTGTTCATAAAAAGCTTATTGACAATGGTACAACATTTCTGTTGTAACGAAGTATTGCTATGAAAAAACCCGGTTTCTCTGTAGACAAACTCCCAACCCCTTAAAAATCAGTCATTCCCATCTAAAATCTCTAATCTCAAATATCAAATGGTATGAGTTCTAAGTTGGGAATTTTGAGTCAAAGACTTTTTTTCAAAATTTACCCCAAAAAGTATTAACGATCACCGAAATTAGTTAGAAAATATGTATGAATAAAAATAGTTTTGTAAATGGGGAATTCAACCATTGATCGTTCCCAAGCAAAATTAACTTTCACTCGTGTAAAACAGTAAAAGTAACACAGTTGAGATACAACTTCAAGGCAGATTGAGCATGACATCAACGACTAGGGATTCCAGTCACATTCAATTTTGTATAGGTCGCGATCGCGCCGACATCGTACAGATCCAAGAACTATTTAAAGCCGCCGCCTTTTGGGCGAGGGAACGCAAGATAGAAGATTGGGAAATTGCGATCGCCAACAGCGAACCAGTTGTTACAGTGTGGGACGGCTCACGGGCGATCGGCTTTGCCAGAGCCACCTCAGATGGCATCTATCGAGCCACCATCTGGGATGTCGCCATTCACCCGGATTACCAAGGTGCAGGACTCGGCCGCAAATTAGTGCAAACCGTCTTGAGTCACCCTCGGATGTGCCGAGTAGAGCGAGTTTACCTGATGACAACTTACAAGCAAAGCTTCTACGAGCGCATCGGTTTTCAGCAAAACGCTAGCACCACCATGGTACTTGAAAATCAGCTTCTCGAAGAGAATCTCGAATTAGAAATTAGCAACGGCGAATTGCTAACTGCTAATTGTTAAATACTCACAAGATTGGCACCAAAATCTATAATATGTAGGGTGCTCTTCGGCGCACCTTACTCCCTATAAATAATTTCCTTGTTTCATATTCCCTCTTCCCTCTTCCACACCTCGGTTAAATCTGTTAAATCCTTTGCCCTCTTCCCCACCTCCGTTACATTTCATATGTTGCACCATTCTCAATTAGCCTTTTAGGAACAGGCTGGACGGCCTGTTCCACAATAAAATTCATCTCTTGTGGAACAGGCCGTCCAGCCTGTTACTTACAATGGTGCAATATCTCAGTTACATCCCGTAATTGCTCGTGGCCGAACGGGAGCATCTCATATTTGTAAAAACACTTCTTCTGGCTCCTTCCTTCTTCCTCTTTCCTCCTGACTCCTGCCTCCTGACTCAAATTTCTAGCTTGGGTGCTTTCATTGAGATGCCCGTGGCCGAACTTCCTTCATCACAAAGTTGCCAAAGGAATAGAACACTGAGTCCGGTTAAAATTGCACTCTTCGGACTCAGAAGGCACAGCCAGAACCTCCAACTTTCCGCTCATCAAACTTAAAAGAGTCTGATTCATCAATAACCTCATTCCAGAAGACACCTGAGAATTATCGCTGCTCTTGGTAATATCACACTCCAAATTGTGCTTCAGCAAATCCCAAGACTCGCTCCAAGCACTCACTGAACGCTGATCGTCCACCCAAATGTGAACGCATCCAGATTCCGGCGAAGCATGGGCCGAAACAGAAATACTCCCCTCCTCCATCTGAGCAACAGCAGTATCTACCAAATTGACTAAAACTTGCCTAAACCTCGGCAAATCTGCCAATACATAAATCCCCGGATCTGGCGGCAATATCTCCAAACGAATGCCGCGATTAGCAGCTTGCAAGTAAGTTAAATCATCAACCTCGTCAAAAACCTTAGCTAACTGAATCGGCTCAATATCCATCCTTTCAGTGCCGTGTTCAGTTTTAGCAACAGAGATAATTTCATCTATTAATTTCACCAGCTTGAGTGCCGCGGCGTGAGCTTGCTCGACAAACTCTCGTTCCTCAGCAGGATCGTCGCACAAATCCGAGAGAATTAATTGCAGCGTACCAATCATAGTGCTCAGGGGCGATCGCAACTCGTGAGAAGTCCGAGCCAAAAAACCCGCCTTAAATTGGCTCATCTCCGATGCCATCTGATAAGCCAATTGAGTTTGCTTAAGTTGCTCGGAAAGGGCATCAAACTTCTCTAAGTGAATTTCTTGAGGAGGTGGGGCCACTTTGGGCGCCGGTTCGGGCTGTTGCGAGCTTTTTTGCCGCAGGCGCCAAATCAAACTGCTTCCCAAACCCAGCCCCAGTCCCATACCTAAATATATAAAGTTGCTCCAGCCGATCGGCGCCATATTGCTTTGCCTTGGAGTTTAGCTTTTAGCATTCTAACTCGATCGCGCCTTGTCGCAATATTTCCCACTCGCTGCCCGTCCATTTAGCCACAGTCGAAGGCAAACTCGAAGCTGTTGTCGCTGTTGCTAATTCAGAAGGAACTAATGTCAAGACTTCGGGAAACTGAGCCTCAATTTCTGCCACCGACTCCAGAGGCGGCTGGCCGGATAAATTAGCACTGGTAGTAGCCAAAGGGCCTGTCTGCTCTAGAATCTTTAGGGCAAGGGGAAAGTTAGGCACTCGTACTCCGATTGTAGTTGGGTCGATCGAATTCATGGCCGCCGGGACTTTTGGCGAAGCCGGCAGTACCAAAGTTAACGCCCCCGGCCAATAGGATTCGGCTACTTGCTGCCACAACTTTAACTCTGCTGGACTTCCCTGCACGTAGGGCCACAAGGCCCTCGCCGATGCCGCCATCAAAATCAGGGGTTTGTCTTGACTGCGACGTTTAGCTGCAAAAATCAACTCCGAGCGATCGGGACGCGCAGCCAAAGCGGGTACAGTATCTGTAGGAAAACTGACGATATGATTACCAGAAATTGCCCCTTGAACTAGGGAGTCGATCGAAACTTGTGTCATGCCATTTTAGATTTTAGATTTTAGATTTTAGATTTTAGATTTTAGATTTTAGATTTTAGAAGTACGACATATTCTTGAAACCTAACGTCGATACGCTAAAGCAAACCGATCGATCCCTGCTAAATCAGAAAATATTTGAACTTTGCCATAACTCCCATGACTTTCCAGCATATCAGCTACCGCCTCAGCCTGTCCCGCCATCATCTCAACCAGCCAAACTCCCCCCGATTCTAAATAATCGGGAGCCGTTTCTACCAAATGCCGGATGCACTCTAACCCGTCAAAACCGCCGTCTAATGCCAGATGAGGTTCGTGCTTCAAAACTTCCGGTTGCAGAGTCAGTACCGTGCTGCTGGGAATGTAAGGGGGGTTAGAAACCATGCCGCTGACTTGACCTTTGAGAAATTCTAGCGGTTCCCACCACAAACCTTGATAAAAATTAATTCGCGATGCAAAACCCAAATTCTCAGCATTCAGTCGAGCCACTGCCAAAGCTTCGGAACTGCAATCTACCGCATAAACCCTAGCATTTGTCAACGCAGAAGCCAAGCCGATCGCGATCGCCCCGCTGCCCGTTCCCAAATCCACCCAATCCGATTTGGCAAATTCTCCCCCCCGAAGCTCGGAGAAGTTTAAATCTTCTCCCCCCCTTAGTAAGGGGGGGTTGGGGGGAGTAGATTTTTGATTGATATTTTCTGCTTCTAAACGGCTTTTCACAGCTTCCACAGCCAAATCGATCAGCAATTCCGTTTCAGGACGCGGAATTAGCACCGCCGGCGTTACTTTTAGCGAAAAATGTCGCCAATGTGCAACTCCCGTTAAATACTGCACCGGCACCCGTTCCTGCAAGCGCCGCTGCCACAATTGAGCAAGTTCCGATAAAGACAACTTTAATTCAATTTTTGGCAAATCTTTAAACGACTCCAAACGCAGAGCCAACCTATCCAAACCAGCCAGCTCTTGCAGCAGCCAGTCGATTTCTGCTAGGGGAATGTCATGGGCGATCGCCTCTGTTTTAGCTTGATTCACCCACTGCCAAAGCTCTAAACCAGAAACAAACATAATACTTTTTTGGAAGGGGTAATTGTTAATTGCTAACTGGTAATTAGTAATTAGTAAATAGTAGGCTGAGTCGAGAAACCCAACCTACTAATTAATAACTGATGACTGATGACTAATGACTGCTGACTAACTATTAGCGAGCCGGAGCTGGAGCCGGCCGAGCTGGAGCCGGAGCAACCTGTGGATTTTGGCCCGCACCGGCAGGTTGGAGCGATCGGACAAATTCCAGGGACTCCCGCGACGGAACCAAAATCATTTGGGTCAAAAACGGGTCGTTTTCAGTACGCAAAGCTTCCAAAACGCTCTCCAAGTTCACCACCTCAATCTTAATTGTGGCTGTCACGTTGGGCTGCTGCTGCTTAAAACGATCGACCATACCCTGTAAATCCTCCTTGTTAAAAAACAAGGGAATCACCTCTTGCTGACCCCGCTGAATCGTCAAATAACCATTTTCTGCGCCGCCTCTTGCCAAAAACAGAGGTACACCGTTGAACTCATTAACTTGTTGACCAGTCTGCTGAAGTACAGTTTTAGCCGACTGCACCTGCTGCGGAGCGGGAACGAAAGCAAATTGCACTTCCTCCGGCTTACCTTTATTTGCTTGAGTGAGCTGATAAATTTCCCCCAGCGACACCGGCATCACGCGCACCGTGGCCGCCAACTGAGGATTTCTGGTTTTCAGTTGATCGACAAAAGCTTGAGCGTCTTTCTGGCTGATGAAAATTCCCGCCACAGAAGCATTACCAGTTTGACCCTCACCCTGCTTGGGAACAGAAGCGATCAGGGGCGCACCCTGAGCGTCTGTAATCGTAAATACCGGCACCGAGCGCAATTTTTCCAAAATTTGCGGCTCCGGCAGTGCCAGTGCAGACATCTTGCCAATTGGGGAGGGGCCCAGCAGAGTGCTGCCGACAATTCCCAATATTGCGCCCAAACGAACTAATGATTTCATGTTTTTTCCATCAGGAGCGATCCTGAAACACATTAACGCAAAGACTCGCGCTTTCACACGATCGGCAAAAACTGCCTCAATTTGTTTTCATTTTGACGAAATGTAAACATCAGAGACAGTTATGCTTCAATCTATTATTTAACATTGTGCGATCGGGATGACAGGATTTGAACCTGCGACATCCTGCTCCCAAAGCAGGCGCGCTACCAAGCTGCGCTACATCCCGGTGTTATAGTTAGCTAACCTCTAACCATTAACACACAAAACCGCTTGCTTGTCAAGCTTTATTAAATATTTAGCTCTCGATGGAGCTAAGGCGAAGTTTTTTTCAGGTTGTGCGGTTTGACGCCACCCAAAAATCGATACCAGCCCCTGACTCCTATCGCGATCTGCTCAAATCGACTGACAATACTTGCACAGCTTTATAACTGCCCTGATGCCGGGATACATCCAAGCGTAACTGAGGGCAGCGCACAGGTGCAGTCGGTGTTGGCAGCGTCAATATTGTATTGTAGATCCTCAACAAATCAACGCCGACCTGCACCTCGCTCGCTAATCAGGATACCAAAACATACCTTTAATCCCCTCTGGATCGGACATAAAGCCCAAATTGCGGTAAAAATCCACCACATGAGGGTCAGCAAATAAGGTAATGTTGCTGATATCTTCACTGCGGAGTTTTTTAATGATGTATTTCATCAGCGCCTTGCCCATGCCCTTGCCCTGGTAGTCGGGATGAACTACCACATCCCAAAGCGTGGCATTAAAAGCATGGTCTGAAGTCGCTCTGGCGAAACCCACCAGCCGTCGCTGGCTGCCCCGCATCTCCCACATAGAGACGACTAGGAAGCTGTGCACAATAGCTTTTTTGACTTTACGCAGGGGACGGCGGGACCAACCCACTGCATTACAAAGTTCTTCGAGTTCGTAGAGGTCAATGTCCCGATCGCAACTGAAAAAGATGCGAGCGTTTCCGCTGGCGGGCTTGCGAAACGTTGGGGAAAGCGGATCGCCTAACCCAACAGCCACATCTTCCTCAAAATCCGCTGTTTGGGGTACAGAGGCAGACTCAGAACTACTAAATAAGTTTTTCCAAAAACCCATGCAGGCGCGGTTAAGGTAGTAGAAGTTGGACGACGAGAAAGAGAACCAGACAGATAAACCCACTCCGATCGGCGTAGGATCAATTGCCGGTAGCCTCTTGAGGAACAGTTTACGGTACACTCATCTTACGCCGAAAACAGGGATTTGTCGTCCAACATTGAGTCTGCGCTTTTTTTATTCTGTCAAGTCTGGTAGAACTGTTCTGCTAGCCAGTGCCCAGACAACCCGCTTTTAAGGTAAAATTTGTTGCCGAACCAGGACAGAGGCATTTTGGGAAATGCTTCTTTTGAGTGCCGCCGATCGCGCCGGAACTTATACCCTTGGTGGAAAATACCACTGGAATGGCGCAACGGTGACATTCTCGTGATAAGTTCTCTGACCACGAATTTCAAAGGTGGTACAAGCCCCCGGATTTATCCGTGGAATCAATCCAAAATCGAAAATCGAAAATCCTCAAGCCCCCGCATTTATCCGTGGGGTCGCCTCTAAAATCTAAAATCTAAAATCTAAAATCGATTGACAGATTTGACTTTTGCTTTTAGTGAGGAGACGGGCACAATTTAAGTCGAATCGTCGAATCGAAAATCCCATTGCCATAAGGCATGGAAGAGTCAATACCTAGTATATCTCCCGCACCTTCTCCTCAATTATGGCTTCGGGTTTAAAACCATCTACACTAGAACTTCTCAAGCGCTTTAACCGAGCGTTTCCGCAGTTTTATGAGCAATTTGTCAGCAGCGAAATCCAGTTGCAAAACCTCAAATTAGCTTACCAGCTTTACAAAACTCGGCAAGCAGTCATCGAAATCCGAGCCGAAGGTAACAAAAGTGCCCTGCATTTTGCTTACCGGAACCAGTCTTTTCTACTGAGCGATATTTTTGGAGTGCTCGCGGCCTACGGGCTGACAATTCACAGTCTGAGTCTGTACGGTCAAATTTACCCGCCCATGCTGGTATTTATCAAATTGGTCGTATCTCGCGGTGGCAAGGTACTGGCAGATAAAACAGCAGAAAACGTCTGTAGGGCGGTTCGAGAGGCATTGGCGGGGCATTTTGAGGTTGAAGAGATGTTGGCGGTGGAATTTAATTTAGACGCGGGTTTAGAAGATGTGGCAACTGAATTCTACGTCGATCCGGTTTTCCACTTGCCAGCTTTGCTGATTGAAGCCGATAATCAACCTGGACTTTTTTACAAAGTTATGTATGCCATCTGGCAAGAGGATTTGTTGGTCGTAAATGCTAATTTGCTAGTTTGGCGGGGGCGAACTCGCCTAATTCTCTATTTGTTGGGGCCCAATGAAAGTTTAATTCCCGAATATCTGGGGCAGAAAATCGCTGAGGGGGTGCGACAAAGATTGCTAGGCGAGCGATTTTAGGGCAAGCTGCCGATGCTCCCTAAATAACTCGATTTCTATAAGTATAGCAATCCTCGCATCATTTGTAAAAATATGTAGGGGTAGTGCTACCCCTCCTCCCCGTGCCTACCCCAGCCTGCATCGGGGCAACCGGGCGTGGGGAGAGCCCCTACAAGAATTACACGAATCATTTAGGATTGCTATAGACATTAGTTTGCAGACGTTTTCCAGTGAGATAGGATAAAAAGCTCGGCAACATTTTTCGTACAAACGAGTGTAGATAGCGGTTCTCATAAACATGGGACACGCCGAAACGATGTTGTCAATCTTTTTAAGTTTTACAGCGCCTATTTACTTAAATAAGATCGCGGGACTACAGGCAAAAGTCGCAAATATCCGCAAAAATGCGCTCCATAAAATTATGTATCACCTCGCCCAAAACTAGCGATAGGTAACGCTAGCTAGAGAATTAAGAGATTAAATAAATTGTTGTATGCTAAAAATTTAGTTGGTTGAATAGTTGAAGGTAGAAAGTACGATTTTTTTTTGTAAGCAACCTACAAAAAAAATATAATTTGACACTGGAACACCGAGAGTTAACAACTTTCAAATCGACCAATTTTGGGAAAATTATTGCCACAAAATACCCTTAAAAAATCGCGTTGATTTATGTCGCAATTGCGCTCATACAGCAGAGAGAAATTTGAATACTGCAAAAAACATAGAACGCTGGTTTGAAGGAATATTTATTCTCGGCCGATCGCATAAAAGGGCAAGCTATGCCAAGATTGCCCGTGCAGTGGACAAAAGTAGCGTCAGCGACCGCGCGTTGCACCAGGAAGTAAGCGGTAAATCGATAAAGTTGAGTATTTTTGACTTAACTTATAGCGCTTGTTGGGTAGATGAGGTAAACAATTGAACTGAAAAAGCTTGAGAACACAGGATTTCGGCGTACTCTCTCTTTCTGAGAAAGGCTATACATAGGTTTACATCGGTCTTATGGAGCGGGTAGGATAAAAGTATGGCAACAATCGACATCCTAGGGGTTCGGCACGCTTACGATTTGACGGCTCCGACTTCAACTTCCCCGGTTCTGGTATTTGTCCACGGCTGGCTGTTAAGCCGCCACTACTGGCAACCTTTGACCGATC
This sequence comes from Microcoleus sp. Z1_A1, assembly GCF_036700305.1. NCBI lineage: Bacteria > Bacillati > Cyanobacteriota > Cyanophyceae > Oscillatoriales > Microcoleaceae > Microcoleus > Microcoleus sp. Z1_A1. Next base: position 139,174 of record NZ_JAUBOR010000009.1, on the reverse strand, counting down.
GCTTGGCATCAAACTATCAGTGCCTTACCTACGATTTGCGGGGGTTTGGCGATTCTCAATCCGACGGTGGCCTTCATCATGGGCATTCCGAACCGCTAAATTCCTGCTACACTCCGGCAGCTTACGCTGGCGATTTGGAAATTTTACTCGAAAAACTCGATATATCTTCTGCTTGGCTGGTGGGACACTCTCTGGGCGGTACGATCGCCCTTTGGGGAGCCAGCAAATTCTCCGATCGCGTTAAAGGCGTGGTCTGCATCAATGCAGGGGGCGGCATCTATCTTAAGGAAGAATTCGAGCGGTTTCGAGCGGTAGGCAAGCAGCTAGTGACAATGCGTCCCGGCTGGCTGCCTCGGTTGCCGTTAGCAGATTACGTGTTTGCCCGCGATTCTGTAGCCCGCTCGATCGGCAGATCCTGGGGACGGCAGCGCTTAATAGATTTCGTGGGAGCTCATCCAGATGCAGCTTTGGGGGCTTTGTTGGACTCCACCACAGAAGCCCAGATTCACCTCTTGCCACAAATTGTGTCCCAACTCAAGCAGCCTGTTTATTTTATTGCTGGCACTAAAGACAAAATTATGGAACCAAAATACGTGCTGCATTTGGCTAGCTTTCACTGGATGTTCCAAGGTTGCGGCGAGAATGTCCTTCAGCTTCCCGATTGTGGCCATTTGGCAATGGTGGAACAGCCGGATGCAGTGGCTAGTTACCTGCAAAATATTCTGAAAGAACATGATTAGATGGCATGGGGCATGGGGCATGGGGCATGGGGCATGGGGCGTTAAAACTTACAAATAACCAATAACCAATAACCAATAACCAATAACAACTGACTTCTTCCTTAACCTAAAATCTGTTATGTTTAAAGAGGTAAGTCTGCCCGATCGCCATTTTGGTACAGACGTTTCGATTAATATAGCGACTTTCAACTCTAAATTCTAATTCTGCTTAAATATCTGTGCGCGTTAACCTCACCGATCGGCAACAACACATCCTTTGGGCAACGGTTCGCCACTACATAGCAACAGCGGAACCCGTTGGCTCAAAAGCTTTGGCTGACGAATTCAACCTCAGCGTCAGCCCAGCTACAATTCGCAATGCGATGGGGACTCTTGAAAAAGCTGGACTGCTTTATCAGCCCCACACTTCGGCAGGACGAGTCCCCTCTGACTCCGGCTACCGAATTTATGTAGACCAGTTGATTCAGCCGTCTGATACGCTGGCCCGCAAGGTGGAACAGGTACTAGACCAACTCAATTGGTCGGACGGTCGCATGGACGCGGCACTCCGCGGCGCTGCTCAAATCCTGGCAACTATCAGCGGTTACATAGCCATGATCACCATACCGCAAACCAATATGGCTTGCTTGCGCCACTTGCAACTGGTGCAGCTAGAGCCGGGAAAGGTGATGCTGATAGTGGTGACGGATGCCTACGAAACTCAGTCGGTTTTGGTGCAGTTGCCGAGGGATGCAGAAGGTAACACGCCTGATGCCGAAATTGTCGATCGCCAGTTGCAGATTTTGTCGAATTTTTTGAACAGCAAGTTGCGGGGACGATCGCTCTCGGAACTCTCGGCTGTAGACTGGAGCGAGTTAGGCCGGGACTTTGAGCTGTACGCTGAGTGGATGGGAACTATGCTGACTGCTTTGAGCAGCCGCCAAAGCAATCCAACCTACACGCGGATTCTGATCGGCGGTTTAGCAGAAGCGCTGCGCTTGCCTGAGTTTTCGCAGTTGCAGCAAGTTCAAACCCTGGTGCAATTGCTCGAACAAGAGCAGGAACTGCTTTGGCCTTTGATTTTTGAATCGCCGGAGTTAGACACGCCAGGGAAGCGGGTAACGGTGCGTATTGGTTCGGAAAATTCTTTAGAACCGATTCGTGGCTGTACTCTGATTTCTTCGACTTACCGCCGGGGATCGGTGCCGGTGGGTAGTGTTGGGGTTTTGGGGCCGACGCGGATGGTTTACGAAAATGCGATCGCGGTTGTGGAAGCTGCGGCGGATTATTTGTCAGAAGCTATTGGCGGAAATCGAGTTGGTTTTCCTGATGGGGATCGAGGGCGATCGGATAATCCGTTGTTAGATGCACCCTAATTTGATAGCCCCAAGCTTAATTGGCTTGGGGTTTTATTGTCTGTGGATGTACTCACAACCTTTAAAAACCGGGTTTGGTGACAAAAAAACTAGGCTTTTATACTCTTTTTGGGGCAAGAAACTAAAGCTTGGCAGTTGACAAGAGAGTTTTGTAAACAACCCGGTTTCTGTGTCCATGAGCGGCTCGGAAAGTGGCAGGAGTTGCGGGCGATCGACTTTCCAGCGATCGGGAGAAAGAGATGGCGATGGTGAGCGATCGGGCATTTACAGAAAGTGGTCGCGGAGTGTTAGTCGAACGGCGGGTTTAGCAGCCCAACTGACGAGTTTTGTTGCCAACCGGGTGGGCTGCTAAAACCGCTCTAGGGATAGCGGCTATGACCAATGAATAGATGAGGCGTCCACCCTGGGAGCGTCGATTCCCAAGGCAGCAGAATGTCAAAATATTAAGACATTTTAGAGAGTTGGTCAAAAACAACTAAAAAAGATTAGTGTGGATAGGAAAGCAATATTTCTTTTGGGAATAGCCCGGGTTAGACAATTGCAAATAACTTGCAGTGTATTTGGCTTGATTGCCACTCCATAAAAAATTTAACCGCTGAGTTAAGATCGAAACGAAATTTAGGGAATTTTCTTTTAGCATTCAATGAAATCGACTGATAAAACTAAGAATACCTTTGCGATAACAACGCCTCTGTATTATGTAAACGATTTACCTCACGTTGGCAGCGCTTATACGACTATGGCTGCGGATGCCCTAGCGCGATTTGAGCGGCTGCGGGGAAAATCTGTTTTGCTGGTTACGGGGACGGATGAACACGGGCAGAAAATTCAGCGGACAGCCGAGAGTTTGGGACGATCGCCCCAAGCTCACTGCGATTCAGTGGTTCCGGCGTTTGAGACGCTTTGGGAGCAACTCGATATCCAGTACGATCGGTTCATTCGCACAACTTCGCGGCGTCACGAGTACATTGTCAAAGAATTTTTCCAGCGCGTCTGGAACTCCGGCGACATCTACTTGAACCAGCAACAAGGCTGGTACTGCGTCTCCTGTGAAGAATTTAAGGATGAACGGGAATTGTTGCCGGGAAATCGGTGCTCTGTCCACACCAGCAAGGAAGTTGAGTGGCGCGACGAGGAAAATTACTTTTTCCGTCTGTCACGGTATCAAGACCAACTGCTGGCATTGTACGCAGAACGTCCCGACTTCATCGCGCCGGAAAGCCGACGCAACGAAGTGCTCAGTTTCGTCAACTCTGGACTGCAAGACTTTTCCATTTCTAGAGTGAATCTCGCATGGGGTCTGCCAATGCCAGTTGACCCCAGTCACAGCATCTACGTGTGGTTTGACGCTTTGCTGGGATACGTCACCGCCTTGCTAGATCCGGACAGCGACCCGATTTTGGAGAATGCTTTATCTAAATGGTGGCCGGTTGACTTGCACTTGATCGGCAAAGATATTCTTCGCTTCCACGCAGTTTACTGGCCGGCAATGCTGATGTCAGCGAATCTACTGGTGCCGGGTCGCGTTTTCGCACACGGGTTTTTGACCAAAGACGGCAAAAAAATGGGGAAAACGGAGGGTAATACTTTAAACCCTGTCGAATTGGTCAACAAATACGGCGCTGACGCAGTACGTTACTATTTCCTTAAAGAAATTGAGTTCGGAGAGGACGGCGATTTTAACGAAACTCGGTTTATCAATATATTGAATGCTGAGCTAGCAAATGATTTGGGGAATTTGCTTAATCGTACCCTAAACATGGCTCGCAAATATTGCGGTGCCTGCGTACCAAATGTGTTGGGAGAAAACATTGAGGGCGATAACCTTCTCAAGGCTATGAGCCTGGATTTGGGCGATCGAGTAGCGGGTTTTTACGAAGAGTTGGCTTTTAGCAAGGCTTGCGAAGCCGTGCTTGCATTAGTGCGAGCCGGGAACAAGTTTATTGACGTGCAAGCACCTTGGAGTTTGTACAAGCAGGGACAGATCGAAAGTGTTGAACAAGTGCTATATTCTGTTCTGGAATCTGTTAGACTAGCATCTTACCTTTTATCGCCCATTATTCCCAATATCAGCAACGCTATCTATCAACAGCTAGGTTTTTCAATTGACTTTAACGATCGGGTTACAGTTAACAGTTTAGCGAATTTTGCAGCTCATGCTGCCTGGGGCGCTTTGCCTGCAAACCAAACTCTGGGGGAACCCCAACCTGTTTTTAAGCGGATCGAACTGCTGTAAACAGTACCTTCATAGTTGGCAGCCAGCGCTCTGGGTGTGATGACAGACTACGAATTAGCAGTTATTTCCTTACCAATCTTTCATAAAAATTGAGGCATAACAATCATGTTGAATAGAATAGAAAGCAACGACCTTTTTACGCCGGAACAGGTACTAGAAAATCGTGGTAGAGTGGCAATTTTTATTGACGGTTCTAACCTTTTTTACGCGGCTTTGCAGTTAGGAATTGAGATTGATTACACTAAGCTGCTGTGCCGTTTAACTGCGGGATCGCGGCTGCTGCGCTCTTTCTTCTACACGGGTGTCGATCGCACTAACGAGAAACAGCAGGGGTTTTTGCTGTGGATGCGCCGCAACGGCTACCGGGTGATTTCTAAGGATTTGGTACAGTTGCCAGATGGTTCTAAGAAGGCGAATTTGGATGTAGAAATCGCTGTGGATATGATGGCTTTAGTCGGGTCTTACGACACGGCGGTTTTGGTGAGCGGTGACGGCGACTTGGCTTATGCTGTAGACGCTGTGAGCTATCGCGGTGTGCGGGTAGAGGTGGTGAGTTTGCGATCGATGACGAGCGACAGTTTGATTAATGTAGCCGATCGCTATATCGATTTGGAAATGATTAAGGACGACATCCAAAAAACATCGCGCCCTAATTATGCTTACCGCCCTTTGTCTGGTTTGAGCTTGATGGAGGAACACGACGACAGATAGGGATTTGGTAATGGGTAATTGGTAAGGGTTAATAGGTGATGATTAATGGGTTGAATCATTGAGAATTAGAAGTTAAAAATTTAGACAAAGCATGACACATTTTTAATTTTTGATTAAGTGTTTTTCACGACCCAATTATCAATTACCAATTCCCCATTCCCATTCCCAATTACCTATTATCAATTCCCTATTCCCAATGATTCATCTCCAATCCCAAATTCCCAATCTCAACTCCCCAAAATTGAGGCTGCTATTTTTAGCAGCACTGATTTTGGGGATTGGTGCTTGTGCAGTTCCGCAAGAGACTCAAAAGAACAAATTAGCTGAGGATCTCCAAACTGCTCAACAGTCAAACAGCACTTTAACTTTAAACAAAGTAACTCTAGAACAAGCAAACGAAAAGGGCGAGACGTTCTGGAAAGTCAACTCACAAAATGCCGTTTACAGCAAAGACAAAAAAATAGTTAACGTTCAGAAACCTGTAGGCAAATTGTTTCAAGATGGCAAAGAAATTTACGATATTCAGGGAGAAACTGGCCAGGTATTTCAGGAAGGAAATCAAGTTTTTCTCAAAGGTAACATAGTCGCTACTGACCTTAAAAATGGAGTGGTATTGCGGGGAAATGAGTTGGAGTGGCGGCCAAAGGAGGATGTTTTAGTTGTCCGCAACAATTTGACGGGAGAGAACAAACAGGTGACGGCTTCAGCGAAGGAAGCGCGGGTTTTCACTAGGGCTAAGAGGATGGAGTTATTCGGCTCTGTGGTGGCGAATGTTAAAGATCCGGTTTTGCAATTGCGAACCGAGCACTTAGTGTGGTTTATGGATCAACAAAAGGTAAACAGCACCAAACCTACTCAAATTGACAGATACAAAGATAAAATAGTAACAGACAGCGGTTTTGCCGACCAAGTAGATGTAGACTTAAAAACCAAGATTGCGACGCTGACAAAAAACGCTCAGTTGATGCCTTCTGATCCGCCGCTGCAAATAGAAAGCAGTTTGATGAGTTGGAATTTTCCGGCGCAATCTGTGATATCGCCTGGGCCTGTGAAGGTTTTTCACCGCGTGGAAAAGGTGACGATGACTGGGGATACGGGGCGGGGAGATTTAGAGAAAAAAGTTTTTTATTTGACGGGAAATGTGGTAGGAATTGGGGAAAAACGTCAATCTCAATTAAATACCGATCGCGTAACGTGGTATTTAACTAATCAGACTTTTGATGCAGAAGGAAATGTGGTTTATCGGCAGCTAAATCCGGTGTTTAATTTGACTGGGCCGAGGGCGGCGGGAGAGTTGAAAAATCAAACTGTGATTGTTAAAGGCGACGGTGGTGGCGGCCAAGTGGTTACGGAATTTGTACCGGATGAGTATCAGGGAACTTTGGGAGAGTAGATGGGATTGCAACCGCAGATGTTGGCAGATGGACGCATGAACGCTGTATGAATGCTGTTTATCGCCACACTCGCCTCAAATTCAATACAAATCCCGGCAATACATCTTCGCCAGACAACTCGGCTGGATCGATATTTCTACTTCTGCCTGCTGTCGGTAAATCTCTACCCGCTGGTTTTGCGGGTCAATTAACCAGCCCAATCTCGCTCCATTTTCCATATATTCGCGCATCTTCTCTTGGAGGGTTGAGAGAGAATCCGAGGCCGATTCCCTACGGGATAGCTTCGCTTCACGCAATTCTACTACAAAGTCGGGGCACAGCGGAACAAAGCCTTTGCGTTCTTGTGCAGTTAGTGCTTCCCAGCGAGTTCGACTCACCCAGGAAGCGTGGGGAGAAAGGCGAGCACCGTTAGGAAGGATGAATCCGGTAGAAGAGTCAAAGCCTTCTCCTAAATCTTCGTTTGCTTCACACCAGTTGCCTACTTGCGTACTGATACTGAGGTTGCGGCTGCCTGATTCGCCTCCGGTGGGTGGATTCACTATTAATTCTCCTTCTGCGGTTCTTTCTAATCTCAAGTCGGGATTTGCCAATGCTAGGATATCGAATTGTTCGCCTGTGACAAAAAGGGCGATCGCATTTGGCAATTCTATAGATATAGTTTCTGGTTGAGTAATTGTTTGTACCATATTCAATTGTTCGCTTTTTTAGGTAGAAATCGGTCACAAAAAACCTAAAACTAATAGACATAAATTCTGTAGGGGCGGGTTCACCAACCATGTCTGACAAACATCAATCAATATAGTAAACCCGCCCCTACCCAACCAAAAATACCAAGGTACCGCCCACCCAAATTACAAATGTACCGTGAATTTGTTGGCTAAAATATGGATGTAAATTCTGGCGGGGGAGGGCGGGTTTATCAGATTGTTTGATTTGTTTCAAAGATGGTTGGTGAACCCGCCCCTACATTGTTGACATCGTGCGGGGGAGGGCGGGTTTATCAGATTGTTTGATTTGTTTCAAAGATGGTTGGTGAGCCCGCCCCTAAATTGTTGACAATTTTGCAATATATCAGATGCTTTTTACAACTGTCCGAAACCTTTTTTAGGCTTATCTTTTTTCTTTTTCTTCTTCTGCTGGGCACCCATATAGCCACGGGAACCGGGCTGCATTCCTCCGGGGCCGCCCATTCCCGGCATTCCCGGCATTCCCGGCAATCCTCCCATTCCTGTAAAGTTGCCTTGACTCATTTGCTGCATCATTGTACGCATTTTCTGGAAATCGCTGACGAGCTTTGTTACGTCGTTTTCTGCGTAGCCTGCGCCTTTGCCGATGCGACGGCGGCGGGATGGAGAACTTGCTAAAAGTTCGGGATTGCGACGTTCTTCAACTGTCATGGAATTAATCATGGCTTCGGTGCGTTTTAGCTGCACTTCTCCCTGCCGCATTTGTTCGTCTGAAAGTTTGTTCATCCCCGGAATCATTTTCATGATGCCGCCGAGGGAACCCATATTTTTTAACAGTCTGGTTTGTTTGAGAAAGTCGGTAAAGTCAAACTTTGCCGTGAGCATTTTCTCTTGCATTTTTTCGGCATCGGCGATGTCGAATTCTTCTTGCGCCCTTTCTACTAGCGTCAAGACATCGCCCATGCCTAGTATTCTCGATGCCATGCGATCGGGATAAAATGGTTGCAAGGCTTCCACTTTTTCGCCGACGCCGACAAATTTAATCGGCGCGCCGGATATTTGCCGCACGGATAAGGCTGCACCGCCGCGGCTGTCGCCGTCTAATTTGGTTAAGATTGCGCCGGTAATGCCGATTTGTTCGTGAAAGGTGCGGGTTAAATTTGCTGCTTCTTGGCCGGTCATGGCATCAACAACTAACAGCGTTTCGTGGGGTTGTACTGTTTGTTTGATGCGGCCCAATTCTGCCATCATGTCTTGGTCGATTTGCAGGCGGCCTGCTGTATCGACGATGATGGTATCGATGCCGATTTGTTTGCCATGTTCGATGCCTTGGCGGGCAATTTCTACGGGGTCAATGTCTTTGCCTAATTCAAATACGGGTACGTCGATTTGTTTGCCGAGGGTTAGCAATTGGTCGATCGCGGCTGGTCGATAAATGTCGGTTGCGACTAGCAGTGCGGTACGATTTTGCTTGCGGAGGTGGAGTGCTAGTTTGGCGGTAGCTGTGGTTTTCCCGGTTCCTTGCAAACCAGCCATCAGGATCACTGTGGGCCCGGAGTCGGCGGTGGCGAGGGGTACGTTGGTTTCCCCCATGACGCGCACGAGTTCGTCGTGGACGATTTTGATGAATTGTTGGTCGGGACGGACGCCTGAAACGACTTCTGCGCCTTGTGCTTTTGCCGCTACCTCTGAGATGAAGTTTTTGACGACTTGGAGGTTGACATCGGCTTCCAGGAGGGCGCGGCGGACTTCTTTGAGCGCGTCTTGGATGTTGGACTCGGAGATTTTATTTTGTCCGCGCAGTTTTTTCCAGGTGGATTCGAGTCGATCGGCAAGGGCTTCAAACATAGGGCATTGTTGGCTAGTCAGTCTTTTTAATTTTAAGGCTAAATGCGGATGTTTGGATGCAAGTTTTGCTGAAACAGTTCGCGATCGCACTCCGACTAAAGAAACCAGGTTTTTTATGAAAAGACGCGTTGCAGCCCACTGATTCGGTAAAAAACCCGGTTTCTGGCCTCATGCGTAGTTTGATGTTTTTATTTTTTAACCGCTGATGAACGCGGATTGACGCGCTATGGATTTGGATGTTTTCAAGTTATATCGTGTCCGGTTAAATAGATATAGTTGCTGTAGGGGCGGGTTCACCAGTATTTCTAATTCACATCCAGGGTATTTATAAACCCGCCCCGACCCTATGTGTGGGTGGGGGCGGGTTTATTTTACCTGTTTGTTTGTTTCAAATATTGTTGGTGAACCCGCCCCTACAGGTTTATTAACATTGGTACAAAATGTTGGTTTTTATGTATTCTGCGATTACTGGTTGGACTGTGAAGAGGGTGCGATCGCCCTTTTGGACTTTTTCGATTAATAACCTCCGTCTCAAGGATTCGACGGCTTTGAGGAATTCTGAAGGGGACAATTCCAGAAGGGCTGGTTTTTTGGAAATTTCGACTGGTTTGTTTTGATTTGCCAACCAGGACATTACTTGTTTTTCGGAGTCTGACAAGCGCTGAAAATGTTGGTGAAATAAATATTCTAAGTCTCCTAAAACTAGGCTATCATAGGATAAAAATTCAGAAATATTGCCGTTAAATAAGTCTTGAATTGCAGCGGCTGCTGTATTCAACCACAATGGATTTCCGTTGTAAAGTTCAATCAATTCTGACCATTTTTCTGATTCAAGTAAACCTTTTTCTATAAATATTTCTCGCGCTGGTTCGCCTAAACCATTGAGTTGCAATGTTTGACATTTTTTTGGGTTGCTTTCTAAGGCAGCAATTTCTCTGGGTTTTTCCCAACTAATCAAAACTATGCAACTGTTGTGACATGATTCTGCTATTTGTTTGAAGAAAGTGCCATAATTTTCATAGCCTTGTTTGTAGTTTCCTGCTAGTTGTTGGCTGCTGAAAATTGTTTGTACGTCATCGAGGATGATGAGACAGCGGTGCGATCGTAAATAGTTGATTACCCCCCCCAGCCCCCCCTTGCTAAGGGGGGGAGAAAGAGACGGAGGTTGAATCTCTTCGCCCCCCCTGGGATAAGGAGGTTGAATCCCTTCGCCACGCCTGGGATAAGGAGGCTGAATCTCTTCGCCCCCCCTTGATAAGGGGGGGTTGGGGGGGTTAGTTTCTTGCTGCTGCGATAGGAATTTAATTAAGTCGGTTTGAAGTGATGCGAGGGGTGGCGCATTGTGGAGGCTTCGCCAGATGATGCAATCGAATTCCTGTTGAATTTGTGGGATTAGTTGCAGTGTCAGGGCGGTTTTGCCCATACCGCTTAATCCTAAGATGCTGATGAGACGGGTGCGGTTTTCCAAAATCCATTGTTTGAGGGTGGAAAGTTCGGATGTGCGATCGAAAAATGTCGAGATTTCTGGTGCGTCGTCTAAGTCGATGCGGGGCTGTTTTGCTGTTGGTTGGGGGTTTTGGGGAGTTTTGGGCGATCGCACTTTTTCACGACAAACGTTAAAGTTATTATTGACTGTGACATTCTCGCCAACTTTAATATTATCGCCAACTATAGCTAATTGATAATTATAAATTTTTTCCTTCTCTAATACAGTCCTAAAATTTGCTTTAGTAATATCTTTTTTCAATCCTTTAGAAAGTATTTTCCAAAGTTGTGATCCGACATTTCTGACATGACTTGGACTTGAGTAAACTTCTTGAGCAATTTGCGTGTAAGTTGTGTCTTGTAAAGTTCCTCGCAGGATAGCTTCTTGCACGTAATCTAAATGCTTTCCCGTCTTAGCAAAAATTAGCTCATCTGCCAGTGTCAAAACTTCGGCAATATCCATAGATTAGGGAGAAGCTGGAGTTGTACGCCATTAATTATACCTGACATTTCGTACAATTGTGACATTTTTGATTTTGTCATCTATCTAAAGTCAGGACTTTTCCTACACAGCTCATCCTTTATATTAGTTGATTAAGGTATTAGCAGGATATTTATATGAAGCGAGTTCGGTGGCTCAGCGGTTTGTTCTCGGCTGGGGTGTTGTCTTTTAGTTTAGCGACTGTTGGTGCACAAGTGGCACAGGCCCAGCGCCCAATCCATATACTTGACCTGCAATGTCTTATTACACGGGGTGGAAGGAACCTTAGTCACCCGGGCGGGTTAGCTTATTTGTACAGAGGGCCTACAGACCTTTCCATAGGCAGACAACTACATACCAGTATTATGAGGGTACGCGAGGCCGGTTGGACTTGTAAACTTCCAGGGGGTCGTGCTTCTCTCCGATTGGAGTATGGAGTTGACGATCAAAGTGAAATTTTACCACCCAAAATAGAAGTTTATGTAGATGGAAATCAAGTAGATTCTCAGGTGGGAAAGCCTGGGAGGATCAATACAATGCTGGTAGATATTAGTAATGGTAGAAGTTTATCTCTTGAGATATCTTGTTCCACAGCTAAAAATTGTGGGAACAGGAATTATCACTTTTTCAAATTTCAAATTGAGCCGGGAGCACGATCTCCAGGGAGTCGATAAATTATGAGTATCAGCCGCCGTCAATTTAATCGTATCATCATCTGGGGTGGCGCTTCTTTTGCTGCTTCCGCCACATCCGGCATCTTTTTCCCCAAACCAGCCGAAGCTTATTCCCTAGAATTTCCGATTAGTGCTTTATCAGCCGATCGCGTTTTTAACGGTATTCAAAAATATTGTGGAGCACAGCCCATCCCCGGCGTTCTCTCACCAATCGTACAAGGCAATACTAATGTTAGCAGTAAAATAGAACCAGCGGCCGCTAACGCCATTCGCACCGCAGACAAAGAATTTGTTAACCGCAATTTTACTAGCAAAAGAACCGAATTAGCCCTAACTGGCAGCGGTTCTAATTTTGCTGCTGATACCAGTCGGCTATGGGGGCGGCAAAGACAGGATCAAGTCGGCCCGAATGTTGGTTTTGGCTTCGTACAAAAGTGGGAAGATCAATATAGCGATGCCAAAATTTCCGGGCCGACAATGTGCGCTATTCATAACGCTCAACAAGTCTTAGCAGATCAAAGATTAACACCTCCAGAAATCGCGGCTTCTGTATTGCCAACGCGATCGCGATTGGATGATTGGGGTTCTTGGGGAGGGGATGCCGATGCGTCTGCTGGGAGAAATCCTGGTGCTGTTTTTGCTCAATACGATACAGCCGCCGGTACGGTGACATCTCGCTACGATTTAGTTGAACCGGGGCCGAGAGGTTTTGGGCGTGTTGAGTATACTATTGAAGCGGAAGATCAGCCTCGGCGGGTGATTTTGGTGACGGTGAGGTTTTAGGGAGAAATCAGCATTACGAAAATCCTGTAGGGGCGGGTTCGCCAAGATTTCTAATTCACCTCCAGGGTATTTATAAACCCGCCCCCACCCACGAATAGGGCCGGGGCGGGTTTATTTTGCCTGTTTGTTTCTGTCAAATATTGTTGGTGAACCCGCCCCTACCTTATGGATGGGCCGGGGCGGGTTTATTTTGCCTGTTTGTTTCTGTCAAATATTGTTGGTGAACCCGCCCCTACCTTATGGATGGG
>NZ_JAUBOR010000009.1:82770-126433 GCF_036700305.1 Microcoleus sp. Z1_A1 | reverse complement strand
CCGGGGCGGGTTTATTTTACCTGTTTGTTTGTCTCAAATATTGTTGGTGAACCCGCCCCTACAGGATTAATGGCAATATTATTGTCGATGATATCATGCAGTTTATTGTCTTTGCATTTGCCCAATCAAATCTAATGCTTTTTGAGCATCTGCATTCATTCCTTGAGTCCTAAATAAACGAGCCGCTTGCTGCAAATCTGCGATCGCCCCTTGTCTATCTCCCATTCTCACCAGCGTAATTCCTCGGTTAGCAAAAGCCTTTGCATAATTGGGATTGAGTTGAATTGCTTGAGTGTAATCAGCTAATGCAGAGCGATCATTATTGATGCGAAACAGCGCTAATCCTCTGTTAAAATAAGTGTTAGCGCGACCGGGATTGATTTGCAGGGCTTGATTGAAATCGTCGATCGCTCCTTTTTGATCGCCCAAGTCCGAAAGCGCTAATCCTCGGTTGTTGTAAGCCGCTGCAAAGTTTCGATCCAAGCGGATGACTTGAGTATAATCTGCGATCGCCCCCGGTTTATCTCCCATTGCTGACAAAACCAGCCCCCGATTGTAGTAAGCGTCAACATAACCGGCATTTAGGGCGATCGCCTTGCTATAATCAGCGATACTCTTGGGCATTTGTCTCAAATCGGAATAAGCGAGGGCTCGATAGAAATAAGCTTCCGCGTAATCAGATTGAGTTTGAATTGCTTGGTTAAAATCGGCAACAGCCCCTGACAAATCTCCCTTGTCAAACCGAGTTAAACCTCGAACATAATAAGTTTTAGCATCTTGCGGATTGTTCAGTTTCAGAGGTGCAGTAGCCGTTGGAGAGGTATTAATTAAAAGTGCCGATCGATTTAAACCTGCTTCGGATAATTGAGCTATAAAAGTGTTGATAGGAATCGCTGAATTAAATCCTGTTTTAATATCGGCTAAACCTGTAATAACTTTTCCGTCAATGACAGGATCGTAATCCCGATCGCCCTCTCCATGAACTCCAACTACCCGCCCTTCTCCATCAAATACAGGCCCTCCACTCATTCCCCCTTTCGTGACAGCATTGTAGCGCAAATTATACCCTTGGGGATGACTTGAAATTCTGCTTGTAACGAAGCCCGGCACAAACTCGAAATTGCGCTCTTTTTGGTGCTGGTTTCTGCTAGCCGGAATACCTGGATAGCCAAACACAAAAATTTGTGTAGCAACTGTCGCTTGTTCGGAATCGCCGAAAGTGACAACAGGATAAGAATCTGCACTGTTAAATGTTACCACTGCTAAATCGGGAGCATTCTGACCTTTCTGTAATAGTACACGACGGGTTACTGGATAGTTTTTTCCCGTATGACTGCGAATTGTATAGGTAAGTTTATCATCATCAACTACATGGTTAGCTGTCAGGAGAGTGTAGGTTGTACCTTGTTTTGCAATAATAAATCCCGTTCCACCACGCTTATCCGATCTGTTAATTTGAACGGTGACAGATTCAGCGAATTTGGCAATTTCTTGGGGAGTTTTTGCGAAAACAGGTGCTGCTGCAAAGACGACTATTCCTGCTACTGTTACTGTTCCTGCGAGGATGCTGGCGAGGGAATCAAACCGCGAATAATCCCTATTCATAGATATTTGCTGAAGAGTAAGATTTTTTATACTTATGACTTACGCATGGGAGTCCAGAAACCGGGTTTTTTGCCCCGAAGACCCGTTATTACCACAGATTCGGTAAAAAACCCGGTTTCTTTGGTCGAAATGCGTCAGCCCTAATACTCCGAATAGTATAGATTAAAATAAAATTTCTGAAAACCAGAAACCCTGGATGTTTTCAGATGATTGCGATTTTTATGACATTTCGTACATTTCGTATATTTCCGCCCTTGCCGGCCTTACTAGGCCATATTTTATTTGTATATCTTCTAGGTTAACCAGCTCGCACTGCATTCCGAAACACTTTCAAAGCTTCTTTTTCTTCGGACATTTGCAGGCATCTCCCCAGCAATTCTAGATCCAAATCCGGCAACAGCATACTCCCAGAAACGCGATCGTAACCTTCCGAGTTCAGTTGGTAAATCGAAAATACACCGTCTTCCCAAAACCAAACTTCGGCTACGTTAAATCTGCGGTAGAATTCCAGTTTATTAATAGTTCCGCTAGTAAAAACAACTTCGATCGCCAAATCGGGTGTTTCTCGCTGCCGCCGGTCTTCGCCAAAGTAGTAAGATAAATCTGGTTCCTTGCTGCTGCCTTTTGTTTCCCCTTGGAGTGTAGCACTGCCCGTCGGTCTAAAACTAATATCTTTTTCTAAAAAAAACTGACCTAGCAGCAATGCCAGCAGGCATTTAATGGTTTCATGTTCCGGCGAAAGTGTCATAATTTCCACATATCCGTCGAGGTAAGACAAGCGAACACTGCGAGTGTACTCTAGCAAGGAATCCAGAGCTTTGAACTGTTCCCAAGTCATTGATAGCGGCAAAATCAACCGCTGTTCCGGGAGTGCAGTTAATTTGGGGTGAGTGGCAATGGTCATATATACTTTCCCCGATTTTTAGTTTCTACTTTTAGATTAGCATAATAATATATAAAGGGAGAAATTGGGGACTTCGAGCGCTCTTGTTCCCCCCTTGTTAAGGGGGGTTATGGGGGATTTTGCCAGTCTAATTCCCTACAAATAACTAAGCCAAAAACTGGAATTGAGAACCGTTAACTGCCAAAGCAAACGGACTTGCCTGTTCAAATGCACCGATAAGTTCAAAGTTGTCCGTGTTTAAAACTATCCCCACAATCTGTCCGGTAAATATGTTTTCAATCACCATGTCGTTGATGATTCCGTCGTTATCGTAAGCAATCAAATTGTCGTTTTCAAAGAAAAGGTCTAGTTCTGTTAAACCGTCCGTCAAACCGATGCGATCGCCCTCGTCGAAGTTAAAATCGGTAATGACATCTGCTCCATCTATACCAAATGCTTCATCGTTGCTTCTGAGGACGAATATGTCACCACCGAGGCCTCCCGTGAGCACGTCAACTCCCCGATCGCCTGCTAAGAAATCGTCGCCCTCATTGCCCTCTAAATCGTCGTCTCCTTGCCCTCCCCGCAGGATATCGTTCCCGAACCCTCCGAAGATCAGGTCATTTCCGGCGTCGCCCCTAACTACGTCGTTGCCATCATTTCCATCCAGGCGATCGTCCTCTTTCCCGCCGTAAATTATGTCATTTCCGCCACCACCACCGATAATATCATTGCCGTTATTTCCTAACAGCCGTTCGTTAGAATCCGACGAACCTCCTATAGTATCGTTGCCATCGAGTCCCCAAACTCCCCAGGGAAAAGACGCCAAATTTCCATTCCCTACGTTAATCTCATCGGGTGTAGCGAATGCCAAAAGACGTGGCCCGCCCCCAGCAAATACAGGAAATCCCGTCACATCGCCAATAAGATTGTTAACCGTTAAAGCCATAACTATGTCCTTTCAAAAATCCTCTTAGCTGTATTATACATTTTAATTATTCTATTGCCAAATAGCAAGAATTTGGATTTGGGCTGCAATTTTTAGTTTCTCAATTAATGACAAGCAACCTGTTGAGCTATAGTCAATTACAATTATCAATACTTCGGTTACGCGATCGTATCAGTTACCAATTCCCAATTCCCAATTACCAGGGCTGTGCTTCATTCAACCCAAACCTGCTATATATCTCGCCTTTTAGTCAAATAGCATTAGTTGCTGACCACGAATTTCTTCATGTGGTACCCGCCACGTGATTTATCGGTGGAATCAATTCTTTAATCGAAAATCGAAAATCAGAAGAGCCCCCGCATTTATCCCTAGGGTCAATTCTTTAATCTAAAATAGAAAATCTAAAATCGATTGACACTATCCGCTACTGTCTACCGCTTATAATGGGTGTTACCCCCCAGGCAGTAAACACGTTAATATCACCTATAACGTCGAGACTGAGAGGTTGTTTGTGAATAAAAGTAAAAGTCCCTGGGCCCATCCTCCGAGAAAAAACCCAGTTTCCGATATCCATACACAAACTTTACAAACAGGATATAAGCTCTTTACAAAGCCATAATCGCCGATCGCTGACATTTTTTGGCAAAATCCACTGCTTTCAGGTGTTTTACTCATGTCTACTCCTAAATCGTCTTCCCATCAAAACAACAACTCCGTAAAATCACTGCCAGCGACAGATATCGTCCCAACAAAGCCAGACAGTAACAATCTGCCCAGCGAACCAAGTATAGAACAGCTACTCGAAGCTTTGGCGGGCCAAGTACCCAGTCAATCTTCAGAAATTGAACCCTTGAAAACGTGGAAACAAGATTTACAGCGATTGTTTCAATTTCTCGGCGATCGCCGCGTTTTAATCGCAGTAATGCAACCGGGAACTTTTGCCCTGCGTTACGCTAACGCGGCATTTTGTCGCTTGGCAGGTTGGGAGGAAACGTCCTTGGCAACTCAATCTACCAACGGTTTGTTTGCAGAAACCGACATCACTCTGCTGCAACTATTCGAGGATGGGGACGGCAAAACAGCAGAACAATTGTACCGCCGCCACCTTTTGCACTGGGTATTTAAGCAATATTATCAAATTGACATCGACGGTTTACGGGTGCTAGAAGAACCTGTCATGGCGAGTGTAAAAAATCCCAAACACAGAGAACCTAGATTTATAGAATTTTGGCTGGGTTCGGAACAGTTGAAAATTACTCGAATTGACTCAAAAATAGATGAATTTGCGGATATTTCTTTAAGATTAATGCCTGTAGCGGAACGGGAAGCTTGGCTGATGCAGCCGAATCAACTGGAGAATTTAGCCGATCGATTGCAGTTGGATAATTATCGCGTAGAAGGCTTGCTGTTGCTAGAAGGTTTTGATGTCACCGTGCAGGAGCAAATTCGGCGGCTGACTCAGTTATTGATCGATCAAGATTCGATGCTGCGGCCAGAGAAATTTGAGAG
Organism: Microcoleus sp. Z1_A1; assembly: GCF_036700305.1. Classification (NCBI taxonomy): domain Bacteria; kingdom Bacillati; phylum Cyanobacteriota; class Cyanophyceae; order Oscillatoriales; family Microcoleaceae; genus Microcoleus; species Microcoleus sp. Z1_A1. The sequence goes on along the minus strand of NZ_JAUBOR010000009.1, from coordinate 121,487 downwards.
AATCGATCGGTGTTTGCGATCCCTCTTCCATGCTGACGGCACTTTGCTGCTGCGCCCCGACGGCGAACAGGTACAGCTATTAGTTGCAAAAGACGGCCAACATTTGCAGCCGATTCTTTATTCAATGCACTCCCTAGAAGCTTCTCACTTTTTGAAGGCCACAGCAGCAAATCAAGTTTGGAATGTGCCAGACTTGCGTAGGGAGTGCGAAACCGAGTGCGATCGAACTTTGCGGAGAATGGGAACTCGATCGATGCTGCTGGTGCCCCTCGTAGTCAAATCCGTCACCCGCGAGGGGTGCGGGCAGCGGATTTTGGGAGTTGTGGGGCTGTTGTGCGATCGGCCAAATCACTTCAACGGCATTGACGCTCAACACGCCCAAGAACTCATTCCCGCCTTCATTGCAGCCCTGCGGCAAGCCATACAGGAGCGGTTTACCCACATTCACAACATCCATCCCGCAGTCGAGTGGCGGTTCGCCCAAGAAGCAGAAAGGCGAAGTTGGGGACTACCTCCCGAAACAATCGTATTTGCTGATGTTCATCCGCTATACGGAATTTCGGACATTCGCGGTTCTAGCGACGAAAGAAACCGAGCCATTCAAACTGATTTGCTCGAACAATTTCGCTTAGGTTTAGTCATAGCTGATGCTGTTTGCGAAACACAAACTACCCACCTCGGCGAGCAACTGCGACTCGACTTGCTCGACTACATCCAGCATTTAAAACAAAAAGTAACAGTCGATATGGAGGTGCGAGCAGCCGAATATTTAAACGAGCGTTTAGAAGTATATTTTGACTATTTTGTGCAGTGCGGGCCCAAGGTTCAGGCAGCAGTTAAAGCTTACCAAGCAGCCTGTGAAAATGAGCACAACTGCGTTTACAGCGATCGCAACCGCTACGACCAAATGTTGAACCTAATCAGCACCAAACTTCAAGAAACCTGGGCTCGCTGGCAAGAAAAAATGCAGCAAATTTTGCCCCACTACTGCGATATCGAATGCACCGACGGCATCGATCACATGATTTATGCAGGAAAATCGATCGACCCCACATTCAGCCAGTTTCACCTACACAGTTTACGGTACGAACAACTGCGAGCTATTTGCGATTGCGGTCGCACAGTTTTTCGCCTGCAAGCCGAGTCTCAAATCAACATGGAACTCGCACATTTAGTCTTAGTGCAGAATACCACGATCGACATTTTTCACAACGAAAACACCGAAAAAATGTTTGATGTCAAAGGCACTCGCGACATCCGCTACGAACTTGTCAAAAAGCGGATCGAGAAAGCCGTTGACAAAGACGCACAAGAGCGAATTACTCAGCCAGGAATGTTAACGGTAGTTTATTCAACCGAAGACGAATGGGAAGAGTACCAACAATACTTGCGCTACTTGTCTCGCGAAGGTTGGGTCGAGCCAAAAGTTCAGACCGGCATGGTAGAATCACTGCAAGGAGTCAGCGGTTTAAAATTCGCCCGCGTGCGTATTTTACCTGAACCGGAATCTATTTCTACTATCTGTGAAGTTACGGTAGTCAGCGATTGATAACCCGTTCAATCGCCCGTTTGAGGCCTGCGTGCGATCGCTCCCATCTCCTCCTGTTTGAGGCCTGCGTGCGATCGCTCCCATCCCCCTGAAAAACGGTGCCGCGAAAACATCCGGGACTCACACACAAGACCAATATTACATTTAAGATGTTTGTTGACACCAACGACCAAGCCCACATTGTCACTTCTTGTATATTCCGTGTGATGGGAAATCGCCAAATACACGATCGGAATCACACCAAATCTAGATTAAGTAGTGTTAATCTAATCCCAATTATGTCCTGTAATTTATAACTTAAGTGATGTTAACCTTATCAGAATACCAAATAATTTCTACTCTGCACGAAGGCGTTGAAACAATAATCTATCGCGGACAAAAACCGACAGACTCGCCCCCAGTAATTCTGAAAGTCCTCAAAGCCGAATATCCCACCCTCGAAGCCATTACCAGGCTCAAACACGAATATCAAATCAGCCAAAATTTAGACAGCGAACAAATCGTCAAAGCCATCAGGATCGAAACATTTGACCACCGATTAGGAATCGTTTTAGAAGACTTTGGCGGCGAATCCCTCGCCCAACTGCTGGAAATAGAAACCTTGAGTCTGCAAGCAAAATTAAACATCGCCCTCCAAATAGTCAAAGCCTTACAATACCTGCATTTTCACCACATTATTCACAAAGACATCAAACCCAGCAACATCATAATTAACTCGCAAACAAAACAAGTAAAACTAACCGACTTCGGCATTGCTACACAACTCAACAAAGAAAACCCGCAATTTAACAACCCCAACTCAGTCGAAGGCACCTTAGCCTATATGTCACCCGAACAAACCGGGAGAATGAACCGCACCCTCGACTACCGCACAGACTTTTATTCCCTTGGTATCACATTCTATGAAATGCTGACTGGGAAATTGCCTTTCGGCAGCAACGACCCCTTAGAAATAGTTTACAGCCACATCGCCGTTCAACCAATATATCCCCATCAAATCAATTCACAAATACCTGTCGCCCTTTCAGAGATAGTGATGAAATTGATAGCCAAAAATGCCGAAGATAGATATCAAAGTGCGACCGGATTGTTAGCAGACTTAGAAATTTCTTTGCATCAGTTAGAAGCCACCGGACAAATTACCGAATTCATCCCCGGACGCTTAGATATTCTCAGCCAGTTGTTGATCCCCCAAAAATTGTACGGTAGAGAACAACAAGTCAACGAACTATTAGCAGCATTTGAACGTGTAGGGTCGGGATCACCCAAATCTTTGCCACCCAACCTAAATACAGAAAAACCCGCCCGCCCCAATGCAGAAACTCTTTCAGCCCCATCTTTTCCACCAAACCAAAATACAGAAAAATTCGCCCATTGCCAAAGCGAATTAATGCTAGTATCAGGATACTCAGGCATCGGTAAATCCGCCGTAGTCAACGAAATTAGCAAACCAATTACCAGGTCAAAAGGTTACTTCATCAGCGGCAAATTTGACCAATTAAAACGCAACATTCCTTATGCCTCATTAATCCAAGCATTTAACTCCTTGCTGCGGCAATTGCTAACCGAAAGTGCACTTTCATTAGAAATATGGCGCACTAAAATTTTAACAGCAGTGGGAACAGAGGGCCAAGTAATTGCCGACGTAATTCCCAAAGTTGAATTAATCATCGGCAAACAGCCAGAAGTCCCAGAACTCGCCCCTATAGAATCCCAAAATCGATTCAATCGGGTATTCAAAGAATTTATTCGCGTTTTCGCCCAAAAAGAACACCCCCTAGTTATCTTTTTAGACGATTTGCAGTGGGCAGATTCAGCAACATTAAAGTTGATGCAAATACTAATAACTGACCCTGACCAGGAATATTTGCTGCTAATCGGTGCCTATCGAGACAATGAAGTTAGTCCGACCCACCCCTTAATTCAGACCGTAGAAGAACTTGAAAAAACTGGTACAATAGTCAACAATATCGTGTTGCAACCGCTTGATTTAGCAAATGTGACGGAATTAGTCACTGAAACACTTAACACTTGCACAGAAAAAGTAACAAATATAGCCGATTTAATCTGGAATAAAACGGGTGGCAATCCTTTTTTCTTGACCCAATTACTCCAAGCACTTTATCAAGACTCTCTTTTAAGATTTGAATTTAATCAGATTACAAATGAGGGAAGTCAAACGGGCTGGTATTGGAGTATCGATGAAATCCAAGCCATTGGAATCACCGATAAAAGTGTAGTGGAACTGGTAGCTTCTCGCATTAAAAAGCTACCCGAACCCACGCAAGAAGTGTTGAAGCTAGCAGCTTGCGTGGGAGATAAATTTGCTCTAGATGTGCTGTCACTTGTTAGCGAAAAGTCAGCTAATACTACAGCAACTGAACTTTATTCAGCTTTACAATCCGGGTTAATTCTGCCATTGAGTGATGCCTATCGCATTCCTTTAGTTTTCGATCGAGCCGAATCAATCAACCTCAAGTTAGACACTTCGCGGGTTAGTTACAAATTTTTGCACGATCGCGTTCAGCAAGCCGCATATTCGCTCATTCCCGAAGACCAAAAGCAATTAACCCATTTAAAAATCGGTCAACTACTGTTACAGAATACTCCACCAGACAAGCTAGAAGAAAACATCTTTGATATTGTCAATCAATTGAATGTTGGAATTGACACGATTAGCCAACAATCAGAAAAAACTCAGTTGGCACAATTAAATTTAACTGCTGGACGCAAAGCCAAAGCGGCGGCTGCCTATGAAGCGGCTGTTAGGTATTTGCGGGTTGCTATGGAATTATTGCCGGCAGATTCTTGGCAATGTCACTATGACTTAACGTTAGAAATCTACGAGTCAACAGCCGAAGCTGAATACTTAAATGTCCACTATGAAGATTCAAAAAAGCTGGTTGATATTGTACTGCAAAAAGCTAAAATATTACTGGACAAAGTGAATGTTTATGAACTTCAAATCCAGTCTTATAACGCTCAAAATAGAGTGGTAGAAGCACTAAATACAGGACTGGAAGTGCTGAAACTATTAGGCATTTCTTTTCCTCAAAATCCCCACGCGCTACATATTATGGCGGGACTGAGTAATACCAAACTGAGCTTGGGATTGAAACGAATTGAGGATTTAGCTAACTTGCCAGAAATGATCGATCCCGAAAAACAAGCAGCCATGCGGATTTTATCAGGGATTCTCAGCAGTGCTATTCAGGCAAAACCCCCACTGATACCGCTGCTGGCATTTAGGATGGTCAAGCTGTGTATTAAATACGGTAATTCGCCTTATGCAAGTATTGCCTACGTTTATTATGGCGTAGTTATGTGCAAGCTAGGGGACATTAGTTTGGCATACCAATTCGGTCAACTAGCAATTAGGCTGTTAGACAAATTTCCCTCCCGTTCAATCAAAAGTAGAGTTTATGCAACATTTGGTTCTTTTATTCACCACTGGAAAGCCACTCTCAAGTCAGGATTAGGCGATCTAAAAGAAGGTTTTAAAAATGGGATGGAAACTGGAGATTTGGAATTTGCTGGTTATGCTATAGGTGCATATTGCTTAAACCAACTGTCGATAGGAGAGCCTCTTGATTTGGTGGAGCAGGAAACTGGTAAATATATGAAACTAATGCAGCAATCTCAACTTGAAATGGCTGTACAGTATATAAGTATAGGCAGGCAGACAGCGCTCAATTTGCGCGGTCAAGCTGTCGAGCCCTGTCATTTAGTCGGTGAGAGATTTAATGAAGTCAAAACGCTCCCCATTTTAATAGAATCTAAAAACTTTTTTTTAGTGGGTTTGGTTTATCATGCCAAAACTCAGCTTAATTTTATATTCAAAAACTACGCTCAAGCTTTAGAAAATTCAAGGTTATTTGAGAAACATGAGGAGTCTGTAGCCGGATTCGATGTGGTTGCTCTGAATAATTTTTACTCATCTCTCAGTATGATAGCTTTGTATCCAGCAACTGGCAAAGAGGAACAAAAGCAATATTTGGCAAAAGTGTTGCAAAACCAAAAGAAAATGAAAAAATGGGCAGTTCATGCTCCGATGAATTATCAACACAAATACGACTTGGTTGCAGCGGAAAAAGCGCGAGTGTTGGGGCAAAATACTGAAGCAATGGATTTGTACGATCGCGCAATTGAGGGAGCCGCAAAAAACGGTTACATTCAAGAGGAAGCATTAGCCTATGAATTAGCAGGAGAATTTTATCAATCTTTGGGTAAAGAGATAGTTTCTCAAGCATATCTGACTAAAGCCTATTATGGATATATCCATTGGGGAGCCATCGCTAAAGTTAAACACTTAGAATCAACACATCCTTTCTTAGCAGCACAGACGCGCACAATTCCAACCCCAACCCTCGATGTCACCCGCACTACCACGGGAAATACTACCAGTAGTAGTTTAGGCGATTTATTAGACTTAGCTACTTTTATTAAGTCGGCGCAAGCCATTAATGGTGAAATTGTTCTAGAAAAATTGTTGACCAAATTAATCAAAATTATTTTAGAAAATGCAGCGGCTCAAAAAGTAGTGCTGCTGCTGGTGAAAAACGAGAACCTCTGCATAGAAGCTACTGGAAGTTTCGCGGAGGATAAAGTGACACTCTTACCCTCTATTCCCGTAGAAAATAGTCAAGATGTTCCCCTGTCTGTGATTAATTACGTACACCGCAGTCAAAAGCATCTAGTTTTAGACAATGCGACTGTCGCGGAACCTTTTAACGTAGATGCCTACATTCAGAAATATCAACCCAAATCAATTCTCTGTTTGCCGATTATTTATCAATCTCAGCGGCGCGGAATCATTTATTTAGAAAATGCTTTGACAGTAGGAGCTTTTACAGCAGAGAGAGTTGAAGTATTCAAAGTGTTAATTTCTCAAGTTGCTATTGCTGTAGAAAATGCTGGTTTGTACGCGCGGGAGAAAGAAAAATCTCAACAGTTAGAAAAATCTTTCAATGAATTGCAACAGGCGCAACTGCAACTGATTCAAAGCGAAAAAATGTCTGCTCTAGGCAACTTAATTGCAGGGGTTGCTCACGAAATTAACAATCCGCTTGGTTTTATTGCGGGCAATCTTGATGCTGCTGCTGAGGCTAGCTTAGATTTGATTGATTGCTTACAACTTTACCAAGAAAAATTTCCTAATCCTGGAGATGAATTACAGGATAAAGCATCAGAGATTGATTTAGAATATTTGATTGAAGATTTGCCGAAAATGCTTTTATCTATGAAATCAGGTACAGAGCGCATCCGCAATATTAGCAAGTCTTTGCGGACTTTTTCTCGCGCTGACAGTGCGAATAAAGTGTCAGCAAATATTCATGAGGGGATCGACAGCACTTTGATGATTTTACAGTATCGTCTGAAAGCTAAAGATACTCGCCCCGCGATTAAAATTATCAAAGAATACGGAGATATCCCGTCAGTTAAATGTTATTTTGGGCAACTGAATCAGGTATTTATGAATTTGCTGGCAAATGCGATCGAGTGTTTTGACGAATTCAATCAGGGTCGCACTTACGCTGAAATTGAAGCTTTACCGAATACGATCGCCATTATCACTCATCTCTCGGAGGATAACAACAGCGTGGTGATTAAAATCAAAGATAACGGTAAAGGGATGTCATCGGAGATCAAGTCGAAAATATTTGACCATTTATTTACTACCAAAGGAGTAGGAAAAGGTACGGGTTTGGGGTTGTCTATCAGCAGGCAAATTGTCGAAGAAACCCACGGCGGTAAACTAACTTGCGAATCGGTGCTGGGAGAAGGTTCGGAATTTGCGATCGCCCTTCCTTTGAATTAAAATCATGGAACTATGGCGTGTTTTAAAACCCGGATATCCCCCCTAACCCCCCTTAATAAGGGGAGGATAAGAGCCTGCTCAAAGTCCCCTTTTTAAGGGGGATTTAGGGGGAGCGAGACTCGGCTAAAAACGGAATAACACATATATGAAAATTTGTCAATGCCTAATTATTTCTGAAAAAGTCCGCTGTTGGCAGTCTACATTCGGCAGTATGCAGTTACATTATTAGCTAAATGTAATAACTATATTTGATAGGAGTTTTTCGAGTGAACGCTGCCGAACAAGCCAAAAATATAGAAGTTGCCAGCAAAATTGCTGCGGTTGTTAATTTATTCAAGTCGGAATTCCCGGATGCAAAAGTTGATTTGAAACCTTGGATGAATGACGAGGATACCAGAGAACTTGTAGATCCAGATTCGATCGACATTGGCTTCCATTTTCCCGGTAGAAGTCGCTTGTTGCAAAGCCGCAGCATTTTGATTCAAATCCGATTTTACCAAGATCCGGTGGAAGGATATCGGCGGGCGATCGGAGTTGAGGCCGCCGGTTACGATCATAGCGGTCAGCAGTGGCACTTTTCTACTGTGGAAAATTGGAATTTTCTCGGCCTAACCGAACCTGCGGTGGAGTCGGCGCAAAAACTCAAACACTTTTGCCAGCAGATTTTTGATTTGTTTAATCAATCAATCAATCGATTTTAGATTTTAGATTTTAGATTTTAGATTTTAGATTGAAGGTCAATCGGCGATTGAAATCGGGCAACCACGGGGGGATTGCCCCTACGGAAACGAAGGTGGATTTGGTATTAGTCCCGATTGTCGCAATTGCCGATCGACTTACAGCCAACTGGATAAACAGATTTGTAAGTAGTCGATCGCTTGCCAAACAAAGTATAGCGGTGATCGCGGACTTGTTCGTACACGCGATCGCCCATCCACTTCATCCCCGGCATTGCCCGATAAGCAGCCACAAAAACCTCGCCAGCAGGCAATATCCGTCCGATTTCCTCCGCCGCATCGCTGCCCTGCCAGCGTCGTTCGGGGGTGTTGCTATCTATCAAAATCATCCCCATTTCGCAGTCTTCAGACGTAATCCCAAAGCGATTTAATTGCTCTAAATCTTGCATAAAAATATACTCAAAGTTCTGGCCTTTATCTAAATTTTCTAGTAACTGCACCAAGGTAACGCAGAGATTGCAATTGCCGTCGTAAATTACGTTATATTTCATTAGTTGACTGTTGACTGTTGACTGTTGACTACTGACTACTGACTACTGACTATTCCCTACAGGAATCTCGATCGCAAATTCCGTACCTTGACCCGGTGCAGAATCGCAATGAAGCTGCCCGCCGTGCTTTTCCACTACAATTTGATAGCTAATAGACAGCCCCAAACCAGTACCTTTACCGGGTTCTTTCGTAGTAAAAAACGGATCGAACAGCCTTTCGTGAACATCTATCGGAATCCCCGGGCCGTTGTCAGCAATCCTAATCACAATATGAGAAGGATGCCGAATCGAAGTATCAGAAACAGCAGAATCGGGTGGCATCAAAGCATCCTGTTCATATTTTACCTCCGTACAAATCCGCAGCGTCGGCGAAGGACAATAAGGAATAAGCGCCTGTTCCCCCTGCGCCCACTGTCCAGTCTCCATTGCCTCTTCCAAAGCATCAATTGCATTGCCGATAATATTCATAAATACCTGATTCAACTGTCCTGCATAACACTGTACGCGGGGCAAATTCCCGAACTCTTTGATCAGTACAATTTTAGGATGCCCTGCCGTTTCTTTCAACCTGTGTTGCAAAATCAACAAAGTGCTTTCAATCCCTTCGTGAATATCCACCTGCTTTTGTTCGGCTTCATCTAATCGCGAAAAATTCTTCAGTGACAGCACAATTTGACGAATTCGCTCTGCTCCCATTTTCATCGAATTTAAGAGGTTCGGCAAATCTTTGAGCAGAAAATTTAAATCAACATCATTTATTTCTTGTTGAATTGCCGATGTTGGTTGCGGGTATTCCTGCTGGTAAAGTTGCAGCATTTTTAGCAAGTCTTTAAAGTAATCGTCAGCGTGCATGACGTTGCCGTAAATAAAGCTAACTGGATTGTTGATTTCGTGAGCAACGCCAGCGACTAATTGCCCCAAACTTACCATTTTTTCATTTTGAACCATCATGCTTTGAGTTTTATGCACATCCCGCAGGGCTTTTGCCAATTCTTGATTTTTAGCCCTCAATTGACTTTCGGAAAGTCGCACCGCTTCTTCTGCGTGTTTGCGATCGGTAATATCTTTACGAATTGCTACATATTGATGGGGTTCGCCGTTGGTATTTAAGAAAGGTACAATGGTAGTATCCAACCAGAATAATGTGCCATCTTTAGCTTGATTTTTCATTTCTCCTCGCCAAACCTTTCCCTGGCGGATGGTTGACCAAAGCTCCTTGAAAAAATCGGCTGAGTGATAGCCAGAATTGACAAGTCTGTGGGTTTTGCCAATCAGTTCTTCTCGGGAATATTTAAAGAGTTCGCAAAATTGATCGTTGACATAGGTAATGGCTCCGAATTCGTCGGTATTCGAGACAATTGCCGATTGATCCAAAGCAAATTTTTCAAATTCCAACTCTTGGAGAGTTTGGCGCAATTCTGCTTCGGCTTGTTTGCGATCGCTAATATCGGTAATCATCCGCAACACCCCGGAAAATTCGCCCTCATCGTCGAACATCGGCGTCGCCGAGACGATCGCCCACAAGTGAGATCCGTCTTTGCGAGTAAACTTAAAATCGTGGCGTTCGCGAATGCCTTGCCGCCGGCGCTGGACGTAACTTTCTGCTATTTTCCTAGACTCGCAGTCGATAAACTCAAATAGCGATCGCCCCAGCATTTCCTCCACAGTATACCCCAGCATTTCGGCCATCATGCTGTTAGCAAAAGTCGTGATACTTTCGCTGTCAAACATCCAAACGCCCTCCGAAGCCGTCTCGACAATGCAGCGGTAATAATTCTCCCTCTCCCTGACTGTTGCCTCTGCTTGCTTGCGATCCGTAATATCAGTTTGTACCGCAATAAAACCTTCTAGTTCGCCATTTTCTTGATAAATTGGGGCGATCGAAAGCGCCACCCAATAACCCTTTCCATCCTTGCTGTAATTGTAGATTTCCTGATTAAACGGCAGGCCCGCAGCCAAAGCAGATCGCAGTTGAGCAATAGTTACCGGGTCTGTTTGAGCGCCTTGCAGTACATCACCCGGTTTTTTGCCCTGCATTTCTGCCAGCACATAACCACTAATCCGAGTAAATCCTTCATTCACCCATTCAATGCAGCCTTGAGCATCAGTAATAATCACACCATTTTGCGTTTTTTGAGCCACAATGGCCAAGCGCAACAATTCTGTTTCAGTTTTTTTGCTTTCCGTAATATCTTCAGCAATACCCAAAATGTACTTAGGCGCGCCCGATTCGTCAAACAAAGGAACTTTTTTTGTGTGCAAAATCCGCTTGCCTCGGTGCGGAAGTTCGATAGTTTGTTCGGGCAAATCTACGCCTTTTCTAGTTTCCAGCACTTCTAAATCTTGTGCTTGCAAGTAATTGGCCTGAACTGACTCCAACAAGTCAGCAGCATTGTTTAAAATCACTTCATCCCTGGAATAGCCAAACAATTCTTCGCTAGCAGTATTCCAATAAATAAATTTTTGCTCTACAGCATCTTTAATAAAGACGCTAATTGGTAGATTTTGCAGTACCGCATTCAGAAAATCTTGAGTGTTTCGCAGGTTTTCCTCAGCTCGCTTTCGTTCCGTAATATCCAAAATTACTCCGTCGAGATAAACAACCCGACACTGAGAATTTGCGATCGGCGAAACCGGCGAAACCACAGCCGACAAAAAACCCTCAATTTCCCCTTGTTCCTCTTGTTTTCCTCTATCCTCTTCCGCCTCGCAGCAAACAGCTTTGCCTTTTTCGTAAACCCAGCTAATAGCGCCGTCAGCCCGGAAAATCCGGTATTCAAGGATGTACGGAGTTCTGGTTTCTACACTTTTTTTGACAGTAGCATCCACATTTTTGCGGTCTTGAGGATGGATAATGCTGGCAAAAGAACGGACGCGATCGTTGATAAAATCCGAAGAAGGATAGCCTGATATTTCTTGAACAGCCTCGCTCAAAAACGCCATTGTGCGTGTTAATTCCTCCTCGTCCGTATACTCGCAGGTACAGCGGTAGACAGCACCAGGAATATTAGCTACTAAATTTTTATATTTTTCTTCGCTTTTTAACAAAGATGAGCCGTCTTCCTTATTGCGATCGCCGTTCTTAAATTTAGAAGAATTAGAGGAAATTTGCATGATTTTTTCACTTGTGAGTGCGGGGGCAAGTGTTAGAGTAGATTACCCTATAAAAAGTAAATTAAATTGGCGAAATAATTCGTTATAAACTAATATAGTACAAAATTAGTTCTGCGAACATTCAGAAAATTTGAGGGTGGCTAATAGGTAGAGCTAATCAAGGCTAGAGATGTAGAAAAGAGTTCGGAAACGCATTATCTAACGGATTGAACGCATTTAACGGATGGATGTTGAGGTTCGAGGGAAACAGGGAAGATTTTCCCCTTTCTCGTTTTCCCACTCCCCCTCTCTCCCCCTCTCCCCATCTCTTCCACTCCCACTCCCCCAATCTCCCCCTTCCCCACTCCCTCACTCTCGTTAGAATAAGATAAGTTTCCTTGCTACCGACCAGCCCCTCAAACAAAACACCATGACTCAACAACAACCCCGGATTTGCATTCTCGGCGGAGGCTTCGGCGGACTCTACACAGCCCTGCGCTTGAGTCAGTTACCCTTCTCCAAAACCGAAAAACCCGAAATAGTCCTAGTTGACCGCCGCGATCGATTTTTGTTCGTTCCCCTGCTGTACGAACTCCTGACCGGCGAACTCCAAACCTGGGAAATTGCCCCCCCGTTTGCCGAACTATTGGAAAACACAGGCGTGCGCTTTTGTCAAGGTACTGTCTCCGGCATCGATGTGGAGCAAAAGCGAGTGCAGTTACACGACGGGCCAGAAATTCCGTGCGATCGCCTGGTTTTAGCTTTAGGCGGCAAAACCCCTCTAGATATGGTCAAGGGTGCGGTTGAATATGCTTACTCGTTTCGCACTCTCGACGACGCCTACCGCTTAGAAGAAAGACTGCGGTTTTTAGAAGCCAGCAACACCGACAAAATTCGGGTGGCGATCGTCGGCGCCGGTTATTCGGGAGTAGAATTAGCTTGTAAATTAGCCGATCGACTCGGAGAAAAAGGTCGCGTGCGGTTAGTTGAGCAAAGCGACATGATTCTGCGGACATCACCGGAGTTTAACCGCCAAGCCGCCACCCAAGCTTTAGAAAAACGGAAAGTGTGGATCGACTTAGAAACAGCAGTAGAGGCGATCGAAGCAGACACAATATCCTTACTTTACAAAGGACAATTAGATGTTCTCCCCGTAGACATAGTGCTGTGGACAGTAGGAACTCAAGTTAGTCAAGCAGTGCGATCGCTACCCCTCAAACAAAACCAGCGCGGTCAATTAATAGTCAATCCGCAAATGCAAATTATCGACCATCCAGATATATTCGCCTTGGGAGACTTAGCTGAATGTCACGATGCAAATGGTCAAAAAGTCCCCGGAACAGCCCAAACAGCCTTCCAGCAAGCTGACTACACCGCATGGAACATTTGGGCCTCCCTGACCGGCCGCCCATTACTTCCTTTCCGCTATCAGCCCCTAGGAGAAATGATGACATTAGGAAATGACAACGCCACCCTAGCCGGTTTAGGAATTAAACTCGACGGACAACTAGCCCACATTGCTCGCCGCCTAGCCTATCTCTATCGGATGCCAACATTTGACCATCAGCTAAAAGTTGGTTTCAATTGGATTAGCAAGCCGATTCAGGATTTGCTGAAAAGTTAGTTAACTGTTAACGGTTAACTGTATTTCTTAGTCCGCGCAGGCGGACTTTGTTTGTATAGTAGCGGTTTAAACCACCCAAAAACCTGATAAATAACAAATAAGAAATAACAAATAACAAATGACCAAAGTAATTTTTTTAGACGCCGCAGGTACACTATTTGATGTTCGCGGTAGCGTCGGCGAAGTCTACGGAAAACTAGCCAAGAGTTTTGGAGTAACAGTTAAAAGCGAAGAGTTAAATGCAGCCTTTTTCCAAAGCTTTGCCTCAGCAAGCCCGATGGCATTTCCAGGGAGAGAAACGGCAAAAATTCCCCAATTAGAATTTGAGTGGTGGCAAACTGTTTCCGCAAAAGCATTCCAAATAGCAGGCATTTTCCAGCAATTTTCTGACTTTCCCAAATTCTTTGTCGAACTCTACGCTCATTTTGCCACCGCCGAACCTTGGTTCGTCTATCCCGACGTATTGCCAGCATTAAATAAGTGGCAGCAACAAGGAATAGAATTAGCAGTAGTCTCGAATTTCGATTCCAGAATTTATGCAGTATTAAAAGCACTAAATTTAGCTGAATATTTCACATCAGTGACAATTTCCACCGAAGTTGGCGCAGCCAAACCCGATTCTCAAATTTTTACCGCCGCTTTGCAAAAGCACAACTGCATTGCGGAGAATGTGTTGCATATCGGCGACAGCTTCAAAGCTGATTATTGTGGTGCTAAAAATGCGGGATTAAACGCAATTTGGTTGAATCGCCAACAGGAAAAAATCAATTCAGGCAAATTGCCTTTAAGTGAAACAAAAATAGAAGTGTGCAGCAGTCTTGATTTTATAATCGAGGTTCTTAAATAGAGGACTTAGCGATAATGTTTAGGGTGCGTCGCTGTCAGAGATTCAATAAAAATTGGAGAGTATAGATGGCGACGCACCTTACCATAGCTTTTACATAAATTTTATGAGGTTAAGGTTAGGATTTTTATGAATTGACTTTGAGAGCTGTTTATTGAATAATATGAGTAATTTAACCGCAGAGAGCGCAGAGGGCGCAGAGGAAGAGAAGAGAAATGTGATGTGATTTTTATATCTAATTTTTACTGGGAAGGAACTCTATGGAACCTCGACTCACTCAAACTCAGTTAGCACAGGTAGTCGCTGAAATCGACAAGTTATCGCAGCAGCGCGAGTTAGAATTGGAACCCGATCGGGTAAGAGAAATTTTACGGGAGTTGAATCTGCCTGATGAGCTTTTAGAAGATGCGATCGCCCAAATGCGCCGCCGCGAAGTCCTAGAAAAACAGCAGCGACGCAACCGCTGGATCGCGATCGCCTCGACAGCCGTTGTCATATCTGCGATCGGTATAGGTGTACTGTTCGGGCAAAATCAGCAACAAAAAACTGCTCGAGTTGTCGCAGGAGAAGACCGAATTTCCCTATCTCAAAAGGGCGGTGACAGCCTCACTCAAGTCAATCGTCAAATTAATCCCCGCATCTACTATCAGGTGACGTTGCAAAATGCTCCGATCGGCAATGAGTTGTCTCTGCAATGCGATTGGATTAATCCTAGCGGTCAAACTGTGCATCAGGCTAGGTATCAAACTCGCACGATCGATACTGCGGTTTGGAATACCCACTGCTTTTACGATCTCGGATCTGCTGCAGCCCCAGGCAAATGGGAAGTTCGGATGTCCCTGGATGGGCGCGCGATCGGCAGTGAACCTTTCACGGTGAAATAGATGGGTGCGATCGGCAAACCTTCACATTTCATAGGCTATTGGGGACTGGGCGATCGCACAAAAACGCTCAGCCGTTTAGCCCCAGACTACTTCATCCGACAGGGCAAATTATCAGAATGGGCGATCGCCTCTGCATCTGTACTCACGGGCGATCGAGTGACGCTGAATGCTTGCGGGCGCGATCGGGCGACGGATTTTCCGGGAGATGCTTGGGCGGCGGTAGAAGCCCAACAGCTAAGGCTGGGGCGCGATCCGTTTGGGCGAGTGCCGCTTTATTGGATGCAGTTGCGAGAAACGATTTGGTTTTCGACGCAAATGCAACTGCTGCTACCGCTGATTGCTTCCTCTCAAATTAGCCCGATCGCCCTACACACTTATGCTTGCTTTTCCTACGTGCCCACGCCGTTAACGCCGATCGAGCAAATTGCCTCCGTAGCAGCCGGAAGCGAGATGATTTGGGAAATTGCCGATATTAAGGATCTGCCGAAAGTGCGATCGCTGCCTTCAGCTTGGCAAGAAGCGCCCCAATTACTGCGGAGTGAAGACGAGGCGATCGCACAATTGCAAAGGCTGTTGCAACAGGCGATCGATCGACAAGTGGCCGATTTGCCGATCGACGAACCCGTAGGCGTTTTACTCTCCGGTGGCATCGATTCTTCCCTGGTGACGGCGCTGCTAGTGAAAGCAGGCTTGCAGGTGCGCGCCTATGCCCTCGATTTTGGTGTCGAAGCCTATTCCGAACTGCCCTACGCCCAACAGGTGGCGGACTTTTTCCAGATTCCGCTGATTCGGGTGGCGGCGACGGGTGATGCAGTGTTGCGCGCGATCGGGCCAACCGCCAAAGCCCTCGATTTACCCTATGGAGATGGTACGACGGCTGCGCTGTTTTTGCTCAAACAGGCGGCGGCGCAAGATGTGCGAGTTGTATTCAATGGCGAGAATGGCGATCAGCTATTTGCCGGATGGACAAACAAGCCTTTGATTGCCAACGGAGTTTACACAGCAGAACATCCCGCCGGAAAAGAAACCTTTGAACAGCAGTATTTGCGGACGTTTCAGCGATTTTATGGTTATGAAAAACAGATTTTTTCGCCCGAAATGCTCGATCGCATCCAGTCTCACGATTTGAGCGTTTATCTGCAAGACGCGATCGATCCCGGTTGTTTGTCGAAGAGGTGTCCTTCCCTGCTAGCGAGGCTACGGCGCGCTTCGCTGATGCTCAAAGGTGCCCAAAATATTCAGCCGAGGGCAACGGCATTGGCGTTTGCTTGCGGTTTGTGGGTGCGATCGCCCTTCTGCGACCCCGACCTCACGGACTGGACGTTTCAACTCCCTGGCGAGCTGCTACTGCAAGGTGCGTGCGAAAAATACATCCTCAAAAAAGCGTCCGAACGTTGGCTGCCGCCGGAAATTGTCTGGCGGGAAAAGCGCGGGATGGGTGTGCCGTTGAAGGTTTGGTATTACCGGGAGTTTTGGGCTGCGATCGGCGATCGGCTAAATCCGAATCTGTTGCGATCGCAAAATTGCTGGCAGCCCCATTTGGCTGACTCGATGTTATCGGGACAACTCGGAGTTGCAATGCGCGATCGCTATATTGGCAATAATCTCTGGTTGCTGCTGATGTGGCAGGCATGGCGAACCGAGGTTTTAGGCGAAATTCCGGTTAAGCGATCGCTGGATCATGTGTTTTGGTTGCCACCGGCGATCGGACAACGCATTTGGAAATATCGAAGGAGGTTGACAGTTGACTGTTGACTGTTGACTGTTGACTGTTGATATGGGCGGGGCGGGTTTATAAATTTGTTGGCTTTGAAGTTGAGAATACTGGTGAACCCGCCCCTACAAGATATGGAATTATATCAGACAGATCCCTCGGACTTGATATAACCCGTTACATCCGTTAAATCCCGTACATTCCTCGTTGCCGAACTTATTCCTTATGACTGAATCTTTGCTACAGAATGAAACCAAAATACATTCGCCGCCGTTCTCGGAAGCATTAGCCAAGCGACTTTTGTCAACTTATGGTTCGCCCTTATATGTGTATCAGGCCGATATCCTCCGTCAGACTCTTGAGCATATTACGCGATCGATCGACTATCCGCACGTTCAGTTTCATTTTGCTAGCGTCACCAACGGCAATATTGCTCTGTTGCAATTGATTCAGCAAGCTGGTTGGGGGCTACACGCGAATACACCGGGGGATGTTTTTTTGGGGCTGAAAGCGGGTTTTACGAGCGATCGCATTGTCTACACCGGCAGTAACCTCAACAGGGCGGATATTCAGCAATTGATCGAGTGGAAGATCGAGCGATTTAACTTCGATAGTCTGTCGCAACTCCAAGATTTTTGCGAATATTCCGGGAGTCAACCGCGATCGATCCGTGCCGAAATTGGACTGCGCCTCAACTTACCGGAATTGACGGGAGACAGCCGAATTGGAGTGCGTCCCGCTGAATTTGAAAAAGCCTGCGAAATCGCGCAGCAGCAAGGTTTAAGGATTACTGGATTGCATTTTTATCGGGGGACTGGAACTAACGCCACGGGTGCTTTTACGCAGGCAATCGATCGCCTAATTGCGATCGCCCAACTGTTGCCCCATTGGCGAACCCTCGATTTTGGCGGTGGTTTTGGCTATCCCTATCGAGGCGGTGCGGTGTTTGACTGGCGGGAGTTTGGTGCGGCGATAACTGAACGATTGAGTGCGCTATCTCGCCCGATCGAGTTGGTGATTGAACCGGGACGATCGGCGATTGCAGGTTGTGGCGTTTTGCTTGCGAAAGTTGTGTCGGTGAAGTGGTTGGGCGATAGGCAAATTGTCGGCGTGGATACGACTGTATCAAATCTATCGGTGCCTGCGGTGCACGGCGGCTATCGGGCGATCGCGACTTGGGAAACCGACGATGTATCGCGACATGAAACCGATATTTGCGGCAACACGACTTATTCGCGGGATTATTTAGGGCGCAACTGTTGGCTACCGAAACTCAAAATTGGAGATGCGATCGCGATTTTGGATAGCGGGGCTTACGGCTATGCGATGTCGTCGCATTTTCTGCACCGCCCCCGCCCTGCTGAAGTGTTGATTGATGCCAAGGGCGATCGATTAATTCGACAGCGAGAAGACTATTCTATCTTGTTAAACGGGCAAGTATTTTAAACCTGAGATGTTACACCATTCTTAAGAACAGGCAAGATGCCTGTTCCACAATAAATAAATTGTCTTGTGGAACAGGCATCTTGCCTGTTGCTGACAATGGTGTAACATCTCGGTTGTAACGAAGTTATCTCTCTTCACTTCCTCTGCGCCCTCTGCGGCCTCTGCGGTAAAATCATTCCAAAACAACCGTCAACGATATAAATCCATTAAATCAATCAGGAGTAACCGAAATGGGAATGAAATGCGTCCAGTGTAATACCGATAACAATTTGCGCGATCGTACAAGCAACTCAGGTCGCTGTAAACAGTGCAACCATCCGTTTGTCTTTGAACCCACTACCGTCACTGATAAAAAGTTGGCTTTCACCGATCCGTTTTTCAAAAAGGCGATCGAGAATATTTCCAGCCAAAATATGTTGTTTTTTACGCACAAACAGTTTTTGTATTTTATTGACCAAAAGCTTAAATCTCGCGCACCCGAAATCAGTTGGATTTTGACCTACTTCTTTTTTAGCGTATTTGCGGGAACCTTCTGCCTTACCTTCGCTATTGCTATTTTTCCCTCACAATTCGCAGTTATTATTACCTTCGCTCTCTACAATTTGATTTGGATATGGCTATTTTTTCACGACAGTAAATCTCCTGATCAAGGTATTCGCGGCAGAAGAAATAATGCTAAAAACCTCCAGATTTTAGGGGGAATTATTTTAGTGCTGGGCATTTCAGGAAGCCTAATATTTGATTATTCTTCAGGATACATCGTAGCGATTACACTAGGGCTATTTTCCTACTGGCTCGGCATTTCACAAAAAAAACGCCCACAGATAACTGGTGAAGGATTTCTTGTCAATCAAGCGCAGAGTGATAAATGGCTGCGAGACTGGCAAACAGTAAACGGCACATTAGAAAAACTGCTCCCTGCGCCTCGTCAAGAAGCTTTACCCGCCAGCATCGATCGCGAAGTTAGCGCCTACAGTTTCGATCGCGCAATCATCTGTGACAGTGACGAAATAGCTCAATTCCTCATTGCCAACAACGTCCATTTTGAAAACAACTGCGCGATTCTTAGTATTAGTGGCTATCCCCAAAGCATCTTCAGTACCGTGATTGAAATGCTGCGGCGCAATACCGATTTAAAAGTCTATGCACTGCACAATGCGAGCCCTGCTGGAGTTGGCTTGGTACATCAACTGCGAACTAATCCAAACTGGTTTGCGAATCAACAGGTGACAATTTTTGATTTGGGAATTTCTCCCCGTCAAATCTTAGCATCCCGCGATATGTTTGTGCAGCAATCTCAAACAATCGCACAAACAGCCCGTCAATTACCCGACGCTGTAAGGCAAAGTTTAACAGCAGAAGAACTAGCATGGCTGGATGCAGGCAATTTTGTGGAATTGGAATCGTTTACGCCGCAGCGGTTGTTGCGCGTGGTGAATTATGGACTTGCTCAGAGTGGCGATCCGCAGGGTAACGAGGGCTTAATATTAGTGGATGATAATGTTGGATACGGCGGCGGCTATGTGTTTGTCTCCGATAGTTTTGGTTAGGGCGTGTTTTCAAACTTGATATTAGACTTATTAATAATAAGCTTAAAAAGTCTTGAAACTTAGTCTGAATAATATTTTTAGCGCTCTTTTGTTAAACTCCTAAAAAGCTTATCTTGGTAAGGGCTTCAGCGATTTTAAAATGAGGAGCAAAAAAGCTGAGATTAACTCGGTGAGTAAAGGTTTCAGATTTTTTAATTTCCCCCCGTGGGGGGAAGTTGAGTTTAAATTGTGTGAAATTTGCCTTCAACTTTCTCTCGTCTGGTTTTGTTTGTGTAGGCGCGGTTTCTAACCGCCGGGACTTCTAACCGCCCGGACTTATTTAAGTCGTATACTCCGCATTAATCTTCACGTAGTCGTAACTCAAATCGCATCCCCAAGCTTTCGCAAAACCGCTGCCATCCCCCACACTAACCTGAATTAAAACCGTATCAGCCTTCAAATATTCCCCCTCCGCAGCCGCTTTCATATAATTACTTGCTGCAGCGCGATCGAACTCTTTAGGTTGTCCGTTTTCCATCATCAAAAAATCCCCCAATTGAATCCGCAAATTCTCTTGATCGAAAGGTACACCAGCGCGCCCAGCCGCCGCCGCAATTCTGCCCCAATTCGGATCGCGTCCGAAAATAGCAGCTTTCACCAAGGAAGAACCGACAATTGTTTTGGCAATTTTACTCGCAGAAACTTCATCTAGCGCGCCACTAACTTGCACTTCCACCAAACAAGTTGCACCTTCGCCGTCACGGGCGATCGCCTTTGCTAAATGCACGCAAACTTCTGTCAGCATCGCTTCTAATTTTTCAGCATCTGCCCCCATTTCTGTAATTGCGGGCGTGCGGGATTGACCGTTTGCCAAAGCAATTAGCGAGTCGTTGGTACTGGTATCGCCGTCAACAGTAATTTGATTGAAACTTCTGTTAGCCGCCCGACTCACCATTTCTTGCCACAAATGCGATGACACTGCTGCATCGCAAGTTACAAATGCCAGCATTGTTGCCATATTCGGGTGAATCATTCCCGAACCTTTGCAAATGCCGCCGATGCGGACGGGCCGATCGCCAAACATGGTTTCCAGGGCGATCGTTTTCGGCACTAAATCAGTCGTACAAATAGCCTTAGCCGCCGCATCGGAACCAGTTTCCGACGCCTCAGCAACTAATCGGGGAATTGCGGCCCTCAGCGGCTCCATTTTAATCCGCTGTCCGATGACGCCAGTGGAGGCCAAAAGAATTGATTCTGGAGGAATATTCAGCGCTTCTCCCAACAATTTGGCACTTTCGAGGGCATCTGCCAAACCTTGTTCGCCAGTAGCAGCATTAGCTTGTCCCGCATTGCACAAAATTGCTTTCGCGCTGGGTTTAGCTTGCAAACGCTGGCGGCAGTAGTCCACACAAGCGGCCCGGACGGTGGAGGTTGTGAAGACTCCGGCGGCGATCGCATCCACCTCTGACAAAATTAAACTTAAATCCGGCAAGCCTGAAGGCTTCAAGCCCGCTGTAATTCCCGATGCTCTATACCCTCTCGGTGCTGTAACTCCGCCGTCAATTTCTTTCCAGTCCGACATGATGACCTCCCTAGTAGCCTTCAATCTGCTGAAAGGGGATTATACCATTTTAGATTTTAGATTTTAGATTTTAGATTTTAGACTTCGGCGTGAGCGCTCAGTCAAACGATTTTAGATTTTAGATTTTAGATTTTAGATTCTTTTGAACCCAATTTCCCATTCCCCATTCCCAATTCCCAATTCCCAATTCCCCATAAAACTAATCGCGGCTTCCAATCTAGAGTTAGAACTCAAGAAGAAGTCGCGACGGTTTTGTAATGAACATTATTAATTTTTAGCTGGCCAACAACAAACTCGATTCAACTATCTCGCCGTTGAAAAAAGGAGTTATTTGCGATCGATACTCGCTGGAGAACCAGCATCTAAACCAACTTCAGCAGCCACACGGCTCAGCATGGATTCCTGACGGTTTTTGACGACGTGTTGATGGCGCATCATCAGGTTGCGGGCTTGTTCTTGAGTGGACATAACTGATTTCTCCAAATTATAGGTAATAACTTCGTAGACAATTGTCGAAATTGAGTTTGCCCTAGCTCATAGTGGCGTTGCTGCGATCGTAACTGGCTTGAAAGCTGGGCTGCGGTTTGCCTTGAATGTGACCCCAGTAGTGCGTATCTTCCATCCCGACTTCGGTGGCGGTGCGGTTGAGCATGGATTGCTGGCGGTTCTTCACCAGTTGGTGGTGGCGCATCATCAGAGAGCGAGCTTGATTTTCAGTAGACATATGCGGTTCCTCCGTATTCTTTAGATTAATGTTGGGCTTGTTTTTTCTTCTCTTCTATCACTATAACAGACAATTCTGTATCTAAAGCTACCAAATTAAAATTGTCACAAAACTTTACAATTGGGCTATGGGGCGAGAATCTCGATCGAGGTTGCAGGGAGTGCGATCGGGCTTTAGCTCGTGGATTCAGGCCCAACCTCAAGCAGCAGTTGGCAAAATTTGACAATATTCCTGTTCTAAGAGCCATATTTTAGCGGCTACCTAATTGCCAAGGGCAAAAATAACTTTATAGTTTGGTTCAAAGTTATAGATGCAGAATTTTGTCTCTCAAGAAAGTAGAATTTGCCTTAGTTAACAGTAAATTTAATAAGTAGCGAATCACAATTAGATTTACAATGATTAAGCAGTTATGCTCAAGTCTAGTCAAGTTTTTTGTAGTCAACTAGATAATAGAGTTGGGCTAAGTGAATCGCCCTCGCCATCCTCAAAAAGCGAGCTTTGTTTGTTGATAAAAATAGATTAAGTCCCAGCAGTCTCTCCACAAAAAAGAGCGATCGTCCTCCCCTAGAAAAACAATCGCCCATTCACCTATAATTTCAATTAACATCAAGTCCCGCCCTTCAGAAACTATGCTGTACCCATAATTCCAGAGCTCCCCCTAGCCTCTTTTTCAGGAGGATGCCAGGGGGAGCGAAAGGCTCTGACGTTAGTTTTTCAAGTTGTGTGTACACGGTAGCCCTTAAGAAAGGCGTGCCGGGGAATAAGCGGCCCTAATCGTCAAACAGTAGACTGGTACTACATAAGACGTTAAGTTGACACGATCGCTACTCGGCGACTTCAGCTTCAGCTTCCGCTTCCGGTGCATCTGGCACATCTTGCTTGATTGTCAAATAGCGAATCACTTCTTCGCTCAGACGCATCGCGCGCTCCAGGGTAAAAATTGCAGCGCCCGGAGCTGTATAGTTCATTTGAACGTATACTCCGTCCCGGTGCTTGCCGATTTCGTAAGCCAAACGGCGCTTGCCGCGGTGCTGAGTTTCGATGTTTTCAGCACCTTGATCGCGCAAAATAGTTTGATATTTAGCGATCGCCTGGTCTGTCATTTCTTCACCCAAATCAGGGCGCAGAATGTACATAGTTTCGTAAATAAACGGTTTCATGGCAATAATCCCCTTATGGACAACAAGGCTTCTCACGAAGCAAGGACTTATTATCATATCCCAACCATGAACAATCTCAAAACTAAAAAACCAAATTCCCCAAACAACACTCCCTCGCCGTGGAGCACCCTGTGGACGTACAGCCTCATGAGCGCGATCGCACTTTTAATGCTATTTCCCTTGCTGTGGCTGCTCAGTACCTCCCTCAAATCCCCCAACGAAAACATCTTTCAATTTCCCCCGCAACTGTGGCCACAACAGCCAACCCTCGAAAACTTCATCAAAGTTTGGCAAACCAACCCCTTCGGCCGCTACCTGTTCAACAGCACCCTAATTGCTGGCCTCACGGTTAGCATCAACGTCCTCTTTTGCGCCCTCGCCGCTTACCCCTTAGCCCGACTCAACTTTCGCGGCCGCGAAGCCATCTTAATCACGATCGTTTCCACAATCATGATTCCCTTCCAAATAGTCATGATTCCCCTATACATATTGACTGTACAACTCGGACTAAAAAATAGTTATTTAGGCGTAATCTTTCCCGGACTAGCCTCAGCCTTCGGCATATTTTTATTACGACAAGCATTTCTAGCAGTTCCCAAAGAACTAGAAGAAGCCGCCCGCATCGACGGCTGCAGCGAATTAGGCATTTGGTGGCACGTCATGATTCCGGCAATTAAGCCAGCTTTAGTCACCCTAGGAATTTTCGTATTTATCGGTTCTTGGAGCGACTTTCTGTGGCCACTGCTAGTTTTAGACAGGCCGGAATATTACACTTTACCTTTAGGTGTAGCCAATTTAGCCGGGACATTTTCCTTAGATTGGCGTTTAGTTGCGGCGGGTTCGATTATTTCTATTGTTCCAGTTTTAGGACTATTTTTGCTTTTGCAAAAATACATTGTGCCAACAGAAACTGCTGCTGGAGTCAAGGGATAGAATCAAGATAAACAATCGGCATTTATCCGCGTTCATTTGCGGTTGAAAATTAAAATCTTTTGAACTCACAACTCACAAAAATTACCGCATATTCGGTGGTTCATGAAGTACACGATCGGCTATATTATGTGGTGTTAGTCCGTAGGGTGCGGATCTGCTTCATATTTGATAAAGATTGCAGATTGACGGGTGTATCCGCACCTTACTCGCGTCTCTCTTCTTGTGTGTACCACATATACATGGAATATGCTGTATTTGTGATGTAGGAACAGCCAGCAATCTGCTGGATTGTTTACTACGCTGGGGTTGTAGATACTATCATCGCTTTTGCAAATGCGATCGATGCCGAAGACTGGCAAAAATTGCGATCGCACCTAGCCGGCGAAAGAGATATCGACTCTTCGGAATTTTGAGGAATCAAACAAACTATGGTAATTGTCAGCGACAATCCTGAAGTGCATGGCGATTTGCCCCGCAAACCGCAATAAAATCTCATTCACAACTGAAATGCGAACTGATTTTTCCTAACTAAAAATTTTCGCCTACCTGGGAGTAAAAACTGCACTAGGGTAAGCAATCCGCTTGTGATTGAACTGTTCCCAAACTCGCACAAAAATCTCCGCAATTAGAGACATATCCTCCCGCGTTAAATCCGAATCAATCAACTGATTATCCTGCCAGCGAGCCCTCAAAATCTTATTAACCATATTCAAAGCCTCTTCATGAGTAGCATCCTTGAGCGATCGCAAAGCAGCCTCGCAAGAATCCGCCAGCATCAAAATCCCGGTTTCCCGCGACTGCGGAATCGGCCCATCGTAGCGAAAATCCTCCTCCCTCACTTGGCGACTTGCGATTGTTAACTTTGAATTATCCGCATCTGGCAAAACAAGCTTTAAATCTTCTATTTCTTTGGCAGCAATTTGCTGCGCCTGGTGGTAGAAGTAAGCAATTAACATTTTACCTTGGTGTTCGGGAATAAACGCCTGAATTGCCTTCGGCAATCGATGCTTTCGCGCCATCACCAAACCCTCGGTAACGTGCTTTTTAATAATCTCCGCGCTCGCCCAAGGGTCATTAATTTCATCGTGCTTGTTGGCCCCGCCCATTTGATTTTCACAAAATCCCAGCGGGTCGTGCATTTTTCCAATATCGTGGTATAATGTCCCAGTCCTAACCAGCTCAACATTGCAGCCGAGTTCTCGGGCCGCAGCCTCTGCCAAACTCGCCACAAACAGCGTGTGCTGAAAAGTCCCAGGAGCCTCGGCAGCCAACCTCTTCAACAGCGGGCGGTTGGGATTGGCAAGTTCCGCCAGCCGGATCGGCGTAATCAAGTCAAAAACGTGTTCCAAATAAGGGCTGATGCCGATCGCCACAACGCTCCAAGCCAAACCGGCCAAACTTTGCGCGCCCACCGTACCGAGTACGACGTACCAAATTGCACCGGCAGCCGCGCTGGCAATCAAAGTCCCCACCAGATAAACGCTGCCCTGAGCCAAGCCGACAGCTACGCCCAAAAGAGCCAATTCCTCGCGCGATCGCAGCCGCCCGGCCATAAAAGCGCCCAGCAATCCGCCCGCCCCGCTAGCCACCAAATGAATCAAGTCCACATTTAAGCCAATGGGCAGCAGCGCCGACAGCAGCCCCACCACAGTGACTCCCACCGCCGAACCGTAGAAGCCGCCCGCTAAAATCCCGATCGCGGGCAAACTCGTCCAAGGCAGCCCCAAACTCACCAGCACTGGCGCGCTCAAAGTCAGCAGCAGCAATAGCAAATGATCTCTGCGGCGCAAGCGGTAGTGCCTTTCCACCAGCAGTACGATCGCAATTGCCCCCGCGACTAAACAAACAAAACCCGTCAGCCCCAGCCAATTCACCCCCCGCCGGCTCAAACCAAAATAGTCCAGCAACACGAAATCTTGCTGCGATATCTCTTGTCCTTGTGCAACAATTATCTCGCCCCGATCTACTGCGATCATCACCGGTTTCACCTTTTGCGCCGCTAATTCAGCTAGCTGTTTGGTTTCCTCCCGATCTCTCACCAGATTTGGCTGCAAAATCGCTGTTAAACCCTCCACCGCCAAACCTTGGGACTCTAACGGCACTTCATCAGCCACTTGCAGGTTCACGGCTTCTTGTAAAATCTCTTTGGGCAACCCCTGCGGGATACCTTGAGCCACCATTCTTTTTGCCGCCCGACTCATACCGGTTTGGGTTTTCTGCCAAGCTGCTTCGGACAAATCAAACAGCGAAGTATCGTAAATCTGGGGCAGCCCCAAAACCGACGGTTTTCCCAGCGCCTCCACAGCATTGAGATAGCGCTCGCGAGCAGAGGAAATACTGTCTGTCAGGCTTTGAAATTCTGCTGCCCGGACCGATCGGCTGTAAGCTTGCAGTTGAGCGATAGCATCTTGCTGAGACTTGTTATCTGTTGCCGCAGCAATTGCCGGGGAATCCAAACTCAATCGCTCGGAAGTTGCACTTTTGTCACCCGCTTGCGCCAAAATCCAGCGCCACTCCCACTCAGGACAGCTCCGCAAGTAAACCTGAACAGCAAGTGAGAGGGCCGAGGTACTCGCAAACGGAAACGGGCCTACCGCCTCCCGTAGATCGCTCCCATGCTGCAAAAATTGTTGCAATTCTTGATAAATTTGTCGATCGACCGCCGAATCCAGCATTAATATAGCTACAGCCCCTATCCGCGCTGCTTTCCGCTGTTCTTCAGTAGTTTTGTAATCCGGGACGCTAGCAGTAGCAGGAGCCTTAATCGTCTGAGGAGCTTTCGTCCCCACATCCAGTTTCGGCTGGTTGTAGAAGCGGTGGCCCAGAGTGCTGCTTAGGGAAACTACCGCTATCAGCGCCAACATAGGGGAACGAGCTTGATTTTTGAGGCTTGATTTGGAGGTTTTACTTGTAAATTTAGTAGTAAAAGTCTCGGGAAGAAGCCATTTCTGGCGCGACAAACGGCTCAGGAGAGGCCCGCCAGCGCGTGAGGTATCTGCTTTGCTGCCATTTTGCACTTTAGCAATGTGTTGGCGCAGTGAGCGCGCAGCCCCTAGCTGCTCAATCTGTCGCATCAATGAGGAGAGCGTATTCATTTGTGTCGAAGATATATCACTGTTATCCAGCAGCTTTGTCAGAATTTCTGACTATGCATCTTGATTGATTTTATCCGAACTACCCATATTCTCGTTGAAACCCGGTTTTGTGGGGCAGGCGCGTCCGATTTAATTTTTCACTTTTTAATCTTTAATTGGCGCTCTCCTTCCACTTTGGCTTTTGACTTGTTAGTTGCTGGTTTCCCCTTACTGTTAAAAGCTTTAACCTTTATATTTTACGAGGTCTAATGACATAAGGTGCAGCCACCGATCGGGCTAGCACAGCAGAATCGACTCCGGCATCGGGCCTGTAAACGCCTGCCCAAACAGCAAACAGGTTATTTGCTAACTCTACAATTTTTACATCGCTGCCAGTTCCCCAGAGCAAAGGTTCTCGGCCCTCGGCTAGCTGCTGCGAATTAACCTGAGCCGAAGATACCTGTCGCCATTCTACAGGAATCGCAGCAACGCCGTTATACGCTCCAGACAAAGCTCCCGTCAAAGCGCAGGTTATTTGTCCGGCTATACCACAGCGGGCAGCACGCACCACTGACAAGCGCAAGTCTTCTGGGGTGTTCAAAAAGCAGTAGAAAGCTAAGGCAATGGGAATGAAATTTCCTGGGTTGACAATTGACTCGGTTTGTAATTTTTTTTCACCTTCGCCCTGTCTTTCTCGCAAAGCTGTGGCGCTTTTGCACAGATAAGTGGCGGCTGTTTCTAAATCGGCTCCCTTTTCTAGTAGTATTTGCACTTGCAGCAGCAGCTCTGTTAAGGCATTCTCTGTTTTCAGGTAGGCAAGTGTTTGCTCGATCGCCGTCGCGGGGTCAAGTCTTTCTTTGAGAGAGCGGGCGATCGTATATGCTACTGCTAAAATTGCTGTTTCCCATTCTGGCGGGTTTTCGTTGTGCCAAACCTCTATCGCCAGCATGATTTTTTCTCGCAATTTGGCTTTATTTTCGTGAAAAAACATCGCCGATGGCAGCGCAGCAAGGGCAGCTTCACCAGGGTTAAGTAAGGTTGGAAACTCACTGTTGCGGGGATGGTAGATTTCCGACTTGGCAAATGCTTCCCAAGTATCGCGCCAATCTTTTAAATTTAAACCCCTACACCGAATTAAACTTTGAGCACACGCTACCGCAAGTGTCCCGGATGCGGATGAGTCTTTGCCACTTGGGATTTTACTGTTGACAGAATTCAACGCCAATGTTGCGCCACTTACGGTCAATTGTTGGTGTTTCGTCAGTTGTAAAATCGGCTGCAAGTCTTCTGTTTGGGGGGGAATACCGACGAGTTGCCTCTGGTATTGCAGGCCTAGAGAGTCTCCTAAAACTGCCCCCAGGATGGTTCCTTGAAACTTGCTCAACAGGGAATGCCGCATTTGAATTTAACTCAAGTTGTTATTGACATACTCCCCGGCTTAAAAGCGCGGGGATTCTTAACACTTCATTGACCGATACTACCGAAGTAGTTTTACGAGCGTCTCCATGTTCATTTAGAGTCGTGGCAATGCCCTATCCCGACTTTATTTATATTTTTGGCGGCGTTCTCATCTCTGTCTTGGTTAGTACCGCAATTGAGGCAGAGTATATAACGCACAGAGAGGTCTATTTTCCCCCACTTAAACCCGCAATCTGAGCAAACTTGGCTGGTAGGTTCCCAGCGACTAATTACTTTGAACTCTCTGCCATACTTCCCACATTTTCCATCGCACAAAGCCCTAAACTCACCCCAACCTTGCTGACTAATTGCCCTTGATAGCTTCCTATTTTTTACCATTCCTGCTACATTCAAATCTTCTAAAATGACAAGTTGATTATCCTTAGCCAAGTTAGTTGATAGTTTGTGCAAAAAATCTTTTCTAGTGTCAGCAATTCGGTTGTGCAGTCTAGCTATTTGCAGTCGGGTTTTATTCCGCCGTTTAGAGTCGAGTTTTTGACGGGAAAGTTTACGCTGTAATCTGCGAATTTTGCGATCTAACACTTTGTAGTCAGGGCTTACAGCTTTAGTCCCGTCACTCATTACAGCGAAGGTTTTAATGCCCAAATCAATGCCGACGCTGTGGTTCTTAGCTTCGACTTCTTCGGGGTCATCCTCTACTACAAAGCTGATGAAATACCGATCTGCACAATCCTTGATTATAGTTAAAGAGCTTGGATGGTCTGGCAATTCCCTAGACCAAATCAGCTTAACTCTGCCAATCTTTGCAAGGTAAACATAATCATCCCTCAACGAAAAACCGTTTTTGGTTAGTTTGGCGGATTGGCTGTTTGTCTTTTTTTTGAACTTTGGATAGCCGACTTTTTTTCCGTTACGTTTTCCTTTACAAGAATCCAAGAAATTCTTAAAAGCTGTTTCCAAATCAGAGACAGATTGTTGGAGGCAAATCGCCGACACTTCTCCCAACCATGCTCTCTCCTCAGTCTTTTTTGCCTGAGTTATTACAATTTTTTGCAGGTCTGCACAGCTAGGTTTTTTGGCAGAGTTTTTGCAAATTCTTAGGGCATCATTCCAGACTACTCTAGTACAACCAAACAATTTAGCTAAGCTAATTTTTTGTTCCGTACTAGGAGATAATCTGTATCGATACCGCGCTTTCATGCCTCTCTCTCCTGTGTTATTCTTATTATACTATACCACAACATCTGAGAAAATTAGGACAATTAAGAAATTAAAACCGTCCTATAAGGACGGGGCTTTAAACCCCGTTCTTTGGTAATTGGTAATTGGTAATTGGTAATTTAGAGTTCTTCCTGGTTTGCTTCTTTGCCTAACTCTTGTGATTAATTTGAATTCAACCCAAACATATAAGGGCTGGTTTTCCATCTAAAACCTGCCCTCATCCGATCGCTACCATCGGTAATTTTTTAATTTTTAATCAGGTAACTAACTAGAGCTTGCAGCCCCAGCCGATAACTTTCTGGGCCAAAACCGCTGATTTGTCCGATCGCCACCGCTGCGATAAAGGAGTGGTGCCGAAAAGCTTCCCGCCGGTAAATATTGCTCAGATGAACTTCTACCGCCGGGATATTCACCGCGGCGATCGCGTCTCTAATTGCCACACTCGTATGAGTATAAGCTCCAGCATTAATCAATAAGCCTTGGTGCTGCCCTAACATCGAGTGAATTGCATCCACCAATACCCCTTCATGATTCGACTGCTGAATTGAGACTTGCACCTGGAGGGCTTGCGCTTCTCGTTCTAGCAACTTGTTGATATCATTTAAAGTCGCAGAACCATAAACTCCAGGTTCTCGCTGACCCAATAGATTCAGATTAGGGCCGTGAAGTACCAGGATATTTAACAATTTTAAAATTTCCCGCGCAACAAAATTTAAGAGAGTTTTGACATGGTATTTAAAACCAGTCAACCACCTCAAAGGTCAAACCTTAAACATCAAACTTCTAATTCAGTCCCGACTACCTGCGATTCCTCGGTTGGTTGACAGGAATACGAATCGGTTCTAGTTCCGGTTGAGCTTCAGGATTCAGCAATCCTTCTATCAGCTTGCGAACCCATTCTTTAATTTGTTCCAGCACCTTTTCAATGTCTTCCATTGAACGGATAGCTCCTTTTTTTATAGTCTAGATTGCTAAACCGACGGCTAAATATCTGAAAATAAGCAAGCACGACTTTGAAACCAAAGGTCAAACTTGCTTTCTCGCTTGCTGGTTATTTTCAGCAATGGAGAGATTCAGTATCTTGGCCAATCAGTCCTATCTTATTATCATAACGAATCTTTACAGATAATCAAGAGGCAAAAGGAAAATTGCCGAATTATATCGGAGTAGAGAGTGTTAAATAAAGCTTAAGCTTACGGTTGACTGTTGACAATTGACCAATCGTAGGATTTTTTCTACACTTTTGCCAACAATAATGTACGCCGGAGTCGATCGAGCGCCGTACAGCTACTCAAATTCCGAATCCACTCGCGGCCTCTGGCATCGCCAAAACGGTATTCAAAACTTTCTGCGGATCCGTCGGGCCCCGCTAAACCGACATAAACCAGTCCGACAGGTTTACCGTCGGTGCCGCCTCCTGGCCCGGCGATGCCTGTAATGCTCAACCCCCAATTGGTATTGAGGCTGGCGCGAACTCCCGCAGCCATTTGTTTTGCCACTTGGTGGCTGACTGCCCCCAATTCGGCTAAATCTTGGGGATTAACACCTAATAATCCTTCCTTAATCCGATTGTCGTAAGAAATAATCCCGCCTAAAAAGTAGCTCGAACTGCCGGGAACACCTGTCAGCATCGCCCCCAATCCTCCTCCCGTGCAGGATTCAGCCACGCTGAGAGTTTGCCCCGCATCCAGCAACAATTGGCCCACAGTCGAAGCGAGGGTATCGCTATCAGCACCGTAACAGTCTAAGCCGGCAATTTGCCGCAATTGTTGTTCGATCGGCTCAATCAAGTTTTTCGCAGCAACTTTCTCGTTTGCGCGGGCCGAAATCCGCAGTTTGACTTCGCCGTGATTGGCGTAGGGAGCCACAGTAGGATTAGTTAAATTCAAAAAACTATCTACTTTTTCCGCCAATGCTGACTCAGAAATCCCCCAAAATTTCAATGTGCGGCTGTAAATAGTGGCGCTGCACCAGCCGTTATTTTGCAGGTAAGGAACGGCGGTTTCTTGCCACATCAAGTGCATTTCCGCCGGTACGCCGGGAAATGTCATTACTGTCACGTCAGAAACCGGTTGCCAAATAATGCCCGGTGCAGAACCGCTGCGGTTCGGCAGAATATCCGCAGTTTCTGGAATTAAAGCTTGCTTGCGATTGCTGGGACTCATGGTGCGTCCCCGCTGGGCATATTTGTATTCGATATCGGCGATAATTTCCGGCTTTTCTATTAAGGGAACCCCAAAAAAATCGGCGATGGTTTCCACTGTCAGGTCGTCTGGTGTGGGGCCCAGACCGCCGGTGAAGAGCAAAAGCTGCGATCGACTGACGGCGATTTCTAACACTTGTTTGATACGTTCTGGATTGTCCCCCACCACTGTTTGATAGTAGTGAGGTATTCCCAGACTCGCTAATTCTTTGGCTAAAAACTGGGCATTGCTATTAAGAATATCGCCTAACAGCAATTCAGTGCCAACACAAATAATTTCAGCAACCATTATTCGATTTTAGATTTTAGATTTTGGATTTTGGATTGGGGAATTGGGCATTGGGCATTGGGCATGGGGCATTGGATTGGGGAATTGGGCATGGGGAATTGGGCATGGGGCATGGGGCATGGGGCATTGGGCATTGGCCCGCGCAGGGCATTGGGAATTAGGCATTTGGCATTAGAAATTATTTTTCTTCCTTCTTCCTTCTTCCTTCTTCCTTCTTCCTTCACCTAGCGTGTCTCCAAACTTTCCAGCTAGCATATCCCAGCAAACTTGTTGCACCCATAGCGTAAATTACGCCGCTCGGAAGCGAAAAAGCTAGGGCTAAACTTCCCACCCACAGTGTCAGTGAGTAAATAAATAAAACCGCAAATCGATGGGAGAGTCCGGCTTCTAGAAGTCGGTGGTGGAGATGGCGCTTGTCAGCAATAAACGGTGACTTGCCGTTGCGAAGTCGATCGAGAATCACCGCCGACATATCTAAAATCGGTACAGCTAAAATTAAATAGGGCAGCAACACAGAAGTAACAGCCGTAGTTTTAACCAACCCAATTACTCCCACTCCAGCGAGAGTAAACCCGATAAAATAAGCCCCGCCATCTCCCATAAAGATTTGAGCCGGATTGAAGTTGTAGCGCAGAAACCCCAATGTCCCGCCAGCTAAAGCCGCTGCAATCAGGGCCGCCGCTGGTTGCTGCATCGCCAAACTGACAATCAGCATCACAACGGCTGCAATCCCTGAAACTCCGGCTGCTAAACCGTCCAAACCGTCAATCCAGTTGATGGCATTCGCCATGCCGACGAGCCAAATCACGGTAATTGGCAAGCTCAGCCAGCCAATATTAGTCAGTCCCAAGGAGGGAACTGTCAGAAACTCAATCTGTACGCCCGCGTACCAAACGATGCTGGATACGCCAATTTGCATGAGCAAGCGTTTTAAGGCCGAGAGCGAAAATAGGTCGTCTGCTAAACCGATGAGGAAGAATCCGATGCCGCCGAGGGTGACTCCCCAAATTTCGTATTCGTCTTTGGGATTGAGAACTTGTCCGTTAGCATCGAGGAAGCCTCCTGAGATCCAGACAAATAAGAGGGCAGTGATAGTGCCGAGAAAGATGGACACTCCTCCCAAGCGCACCATTGGGCGCTTGTGGACTTTTCGCTCGCCTGGCCGATCGACTCGCCCGCTTTTGAGACCAATTTTTTTGACTATTGGTGTACTCCAGAGGACGACGATCGCAGAAACCAGGAAAGCGAGTATGTGGTACAGATACTGGTACGGCATCTGAAATCAATTTTAAATAGTGCGGGGCAATTAGTCTGTCAGGCAGAGTCTACTACATTTCAGATGGCTTATAACAAGGAAACATCTTGAAGAGCGACTGGGGGTTTGGGAGTCGGAGATTTGCCGCAATGGCAGTTGCAGGAGGACGAATTGTCAGGTTTTTCATTTCTAACTCTCGAATTAACGATTTGAAATATCGACTTTTTCGCGAGCAAAAAAGTCGATATTTGGCGAGCGGGCCCAGTTGAACGGTATCTTTCGCAACCGACAAATACCGTTAGTCAAACCAGCCCCGCCCGACAAATATCTTTACTAAAAACCGTATTGGCGATCGATATTTTTGGTGAAAACCGCTTGTCAATATCGCTACCGGCAACTCTCAATCTTTTCCTGCTCTTTATATCCGCCCCAAAGCGGTTACAAGCCCCCGATACAATCGATGGTCGATCCCAAAATTTAAGATGCTAGTTCAATCCCCCAGATTCAATGCGAGAAGAAATCTAAAATCTAAAATCTAAAATCTAAAATCGACTAACCCTTTTACCCGTACACTTCCAACTACCAATTTCCCGTTGCAGATCAGGAAAATTAAGCTAATGCCGGCACTTTCAAGTACAAGTGGGGATATAAGGGGAAGCGATCGCACAGTGCTGCTACTCGACGCAAGCAGTCGGCTGCAACGCTTTCATCATCGGGATTTAGCAGGCGATCGGCAATAATATTGCCAATCTCGGTAAATTCTGCTGTTCCCATTCCCCTGGTGGTCATCGCCGGCGAACCGAGTCTCAAACCGCTGGTGACAAAGGGAGATGCCGGATCGAAAGGCACGGTATTTTTATTAGCAGTAATATTCACACCGCTGACTAATTGGTCCGCTACCTTGCCTGTCATGTTTACCGATCGCAAATCAACTAGCATTAAGTGATTGTCCGTGCCGCCGGAAACGAGTTTTAAACCCCGCTGCTGCAACTGTGTCGCTAAAGCGCGCGCATTTTCAATTACTTGACCGGAATAAGTTTTAAATTCAGGCTTTAATGCTTCGCCGAAAGCTACTGCTTTGCCCGCAATGACGTGTTCTAATGGCCCACCTTGAGTGCCGGGGAAAACTGCTTTGTCAAACTTTTTACCTAATTCCGGGTCATTGGTCATAATCAAGCCACCACGGGGGCCGCGCAGGGTTTTGTGAGTAGTGGTGGTGACTGCGTGACAGTGGGGGAGGGGGTTGGGGTGGTGTCCTGTGGCGACTAACCCGGCGATGTGAGCGATGTCGGCGAGCAGGTAGGCTCCGATTTCGTCGGCGATCGCTCTAAACTTCTCAAAGTCGATAATTCGCGAATATGCTGAATAGCCGCAAATTAGCAATTTCGGTCGGTTTTCTTTGGCCAGTGCCAAAATTTCGTCGTAGTCGAGCTGTTCTGTTTCTTGGCTGACGCCGTAGTGATAAGCTTTGAACCATTTGCCGGATACGTTGACCGGCGAACCGTGGGTCAAGTGTCCGCCGTGGGACAAATCCATGCCCATTATTCCGTCTCCGGGTTCCAGCAAGCTCAAAAATACTGCAAAGTTGGCTTGAGCGCCGGAGTGGGGCTGGACGTTGGCGTGAGCGGCTCCAAATAGCTGTTTGGCGCGATCGATCGCGATTTGCTCGATGCCGTCAATAAATTCGCAGCCGCCGTAATACCGTTTTGCTGGCAGTCCTTCGGCGTATTTATTGGTCAGCACTGAGCCTTGAGCGGCCATTACTGCTGCGGAGGTAAAGTTTTCGCTGGCGATGAGTTCTAGGTGGTCTCGCTGCCGCTGGAGCTCTTGCCCGATTAAATCGGCAATGAGCGGATCGGTTTTGGAAAGGAATTCTAAGTTAGTGTCCGTCACAATAATCAACCTCTTGACAATTTTGGGATTGGGAATTGGGGATCTTATACCGTACTACGGATTTCGCACCATTGACATAAATATTACGTTGTGTTCAGGTTAAGCGGTTTGTCCCCAACTCCTGACATACAATGAAATTACTGGTGTGAAACCTGCCGGAGGTATCAAATGTTAGTCATTTTAATGGAAAATCAGATGCTTGCCCCTCAGTGTGTTTGCCAAAGTTGTTTGCTGGCCGATCGCACTGGCCAACCGCGCTGGAGTGGTGGAGAGCTTCGCTGTGGACATCCAGTTGCTAAACCTACGGAAAATTTGCCCGATCGGTACGAGTGTCAAATGGGCTTCACGATCGCTAATATTAAATAAAAAAGCCTGCATCTGGTAGTTGGGGCTGCTCCCTGCTGAGTGAAAAGCAAGTTCCGGCAGAGTCGAAACACAAACCCTGCTGCTGCGTTATCCTGAGTTTAATGGAATTAATAGTTCACCGATCGACTCAGGAGAGTTCATTATGACTTGGCGCGGGTCTACAACTGTTACAGACCGGATTTTTGCTTCTTTGCCTTATTTGCTCCCGTTGGTTGACGGGCTGGCCTTTGGCAGGTTTCTGTTTACACAGTTTCCTGTGCTGCAACTGTTGTTGATACCGCTAGCTCCTTTGATGCAAATTTATAGTTTGCCCTTTGCTAGCTTGGTTATTTTCTTTGCTCTGTATTTAGGAGTAGTTAGAAACGAAAACATCAGTCACTTCATTCGTTTTAATGCGATGCAGGCGATTCTTTTAGACATTGTTTTGATGCTGTGCGGTCTGGTTTTGCCGATTTTTTCTAACGGCTTACAAGTCGCATTTATTGCGGAAACTCTTTATAACATGGTGTTTTTGGGCGCTTTTGCTGCATTTGTCTATGCAGTCGTGCAGTCGCTTTTGGGACGCTATGCAGAGATTCCTCCGCTTTCGGATGCTGTTTATATGCAGGTACGATAAATCAGTCATTGGTCATTGGTCATTGGTCATTAGTAGGGAGAGGGCGCGTGCGTGAAATGGTTAACTCTTTCCAGGGCGCAAATCATCGCTAAACACGGCCCTAGAAGCTCCTAAAAGACATTGTTGTTTTTGCACTTACCTAATTAATAACTAATGATATCATGTCCGATCGATTGACGATAATATCCCGGCCGGGCGGGTTTTTGAGATTGTCAATTATTGGCAGATATTGTGGGTGAACCCGCCCCTACCTGATTTGGGGCGAAGCGAAGCGGAGGGAAGCGACCGGACATGATATGACTGATGACTGATGACTAATGACTAACAACTACTGTATTTTCAAGACTGCCGATGCCTTCAATTTCGATGCGGACTCGATCGCCTATTTGTAGCGGCCCTACTCCTTGCGGCGTTCCCGTCAGTATCACATCGCCGGGAATTAGGGTCATTATTTGACTGATGTAGGAGACGAGAAAGTCTGGGGAAAATACCATGCGATCGATCTGGGATGACTGTACCGGTCGCTCGCTGTCATTGACAAAAGTCTGCAATTGTGCAGCAGGACTCAGTTCGCGGACAATCCAAGGCCCCAAGGGACAAAATGTATCGAACCCTTTGGCCCTCGCCCACTGGTTGTCCCGCTTTTGCAAATCTCTGGCTGTTACGTCATTGGCGATGGTATAGCCCCAAATTTTGCTGTGTGCTTGTTCGGGAGTGCAGTTGGTACAATGTTCGCCAATTACCAGGGCCAATTCTCCCTCGTAGTCTACCCTTTCCGACTGCTGCGGATAGCGAATCGCTCCACCTGCGGGGATGACAGCACTTGGAGGCTTGAAAAACAGCAGGGGTTCTTCCGGTACAGGGGTTCCCATCTCGGCGGCGTGATCGACATAATTTTTGCCGACGGCTACAATTTTTGAGGGAGAGCACGGGGCGAGAATTTGGTAAGTATCGGGTGAAAGTTCCAAATCGGTTGGTTGTCCTTTTAACCAGGGCGGTGCATCAAATACTTGAACGCTGTGACTGAGTTGCAGTAAACCGTAATGGATGTGTCCTTGTGTTGTTTTAACTCGAACGTAGCGCTGGGCCATACTATTTTAGATTTTAGATTTTAGATTTTAGATTCTAGATTCTAGATTAAGAGGATATAGGCATAATTGCGGAAAATTAATTTGTTTAGGCCCGTTTAAGATTTTTGGTCTACGATTGTCAAATCGCTTTCCGTGCAAATTCCGTACAGCGGTTTGTCCCAGGAGTCAACTGGTAGCTGGGGGATCGAGGCAAATTCAAAGATAATGCCGATCGTAATTTTTGATTCCCACTCAGCTAAACTGAGCATTCTGTCGTAATAGCCGCCGCCGTAGCCCAAGCGATAGCCGCGAACATCGCAGCCTACTGCAGGTACGAGCATTAAATCTACTTCTGAGTGGTCTATTTTAGGAGCATCCGGCAGGGGTTCGAGTATGCCATAAGCTCCAGTATGTAAAGCATCTCCGGGCTGCCAGATGTGCCAGGATAGCTCTTTGCCGACACAGCGGGGAAATCCCCATTTTTTAGGGGTGGGAATGGCATTTGTGGGACAGGCATCTTGCCTGTCTCCAGAATTGAGCAGGCAAGATGCCTCCTCCACAGAAGATGTAAATAGGGGACTTAAATCTGCTTCTTGGCGACAACTGAAGTAGGCGAGGATTGTTTTTGCTTGGGTGAATAGGGGCGAGTTTTGCAGGTGATTGCAGAGGCTCGTGCTCTTTTGTCTCCATTCTTGTGCTGATAGAGATTTGCGAGTGTTGAGGAGCGATTTTCTTAATTCGGTTTTAGTTAATGCAGATTGAGGAGTATTCATATTTGCGATCGAATCTCTCGTTTGACTTCCAGTCCGACAGGGGTTGAAAACCCCTGTCTCACAGCGAAAGTCCTCTAAAAGAGGACTACCATTAATTGCATTTTCATTACACTCTGTAGTCGGTTTTAACCGACTTTAGCTTTGAGGCAGGGGTCTCAACCCCTGCCGGACTGCCGGACTGTCAAAAAGTATCAACATTCGGTTTTAGTTAATGAAGGTTCAGCAGTATTCATATTTGCGATCGAATCTCTCGTTTGACTTCGAGTCCGACAGGGGTTGAAAACCCCTGTCTCATAGCGAAAGTCCTCTAAAAGAGGACTACAATTAATTGCGTTTTCATTACACTCTGTAGTCGGTTTTAACCGACTTTAGCTTTGAGGCAGGGGTCTCAACCCCTGCCGGACTGCCGG
>NZ_JAUBOR010000009.1:0-82670 GCF_036700305.1 Microcoleus sp. Z1_A1 | reverse complement strand
AAAGAGGACTACAATTAATTGCGTTTTCATTACACTCTGTAGTCGGTTTTAACCGACTTTAGCTTTGAGGCAGGGGTTTCAACCCCTGCCGGACTGTCGGGCTGTCGGACTGTCGGGCTGTCGGACTCCCGGACTGCCGGACTGTCGGACTGTCGGACTGTATCAACAAACTGGATTTGAGAGCACATATTGTCTCACCACAGGACAAACGCTGAATAGCGTTTCATTCTCCTGTTCTTCTATTTCAACTAACGATCGCCTCCCCAAAGATTGCAGCCCGTTGAATAACTCGGAGGGCGGTAAATTGGCATCTTGTAGCAATTGCTCTATTGAAACTGAATTTGCTTCTCGGCTGAGGCGACAGATTAGTTTTTTTTCTAATTCTGACAAACGATTTATCTGTGGGTGCAATGTTGCTGCCAATTCTTCCCCTAAGAATAGCATATCATATTTCAAAAATTCTGCAACCCTACCTCGGAATATTTCTTGAATGGTGGTGGCGACTATTTTTAACCACAATGGATTGCCTCGGTAGGTGTTAATTAGGTTTTCCCATGTTTCGGGATTGAGTAAACTTTTTTGCTGGAAAATTTCGGCTGCTGCTGCTGCACCTATGCCTTTGACTTGTAAGCTGCGAACTGGTGATTTTTCTCCTTTTAACGCGGTAATTTCTCTGGGTGGTTCCCAACTATTGAGGATTAAACAACTGTTGTGGGTTGTTTCTCCGATTTGTCTGAAGAGGATGCTGTAATTTTCGCATTCGGGGCGGTAATTTCCTGCTAATTGTCCGCTGCTGAGAATCGTTTGCACGTCGTCGAGGATAATGAGACTGCGGTTTTTTCGCAGAAATTCCATTAACAGGGAAAGTCGATCGGGGATGCTGCTAGGGAGTTCGATTTCGGGTTTATTTAAAAGAAATTCTAGGAGATTTTTTAGGGTTGTTTCTAAGGGTGGGGAGTGGCGGAGACTTCGCCAGATGACGTATTCAAAGTTATGCTGAATTTTTTGGATGAGGTGGAGGGAAAGTGCGGTTTTGCCGATGCCGCTGAGTCCTGATATTGCTGCGAGGTTGCACTTTTCTTGGACGATCCATTTTTCCAGGGTGGCGAGTTCGGATGTGCGTGAAGCGAAGCTATCGCCATCAGGCGAATCGGACAATGATGAAATATGAGGTGCGTCTGCTAAGTCTAGTCTGGTTTGGGGTTGGGAGGTGTCTGAGGTGGGGGTTGAGGGCGATCGGGTTTTTGGAACTTCTGAAGATTGACTATCCTTACAGACATTGACATTACCAATAAAAAAATCGTTTCCCGAATTTGATGAAATGATGAATAATTGTCGTCTCTCAAGTGTCGAGCGTAAATTCGATGGAGTAATTTCTTCACCCAATACATTTGATAAACGCTTCCATAATTTTGAAGCTACATTCCTGACGTGACCTTCGCTACAATGCGATGCTTCTGCGATTTGAGAGTATTTTTGACCTTCCCATACACCACCCAGGATAGCTTCTTGCAGATCCTCCAAATGTTCTCCCGTCTTAGCGAAAACCAGGTCATCGGCAAATCTCAAGACTTCTTTAACGTCCATCGGTGACTTAAGTTTAGGGGTTTGGCTTATTATACCTGCTATTTTATGACATTTTATGACATGGATGGCAACATTTGACTTTTTTTGACAGTGAGCGTCAGGTAAAACAACTTACATTTTCTGACGTTGTATGACTGGACATCACTATAAATATAATGATATTATCCAAAGATAAGCGATATTTTTCCGCTAATGAACTATAGCACAACATTAGAGTATTAAGCTCATGGCTGACCAACCAAAAAGAGAACCTAAGCTAAAATGTCCCCTGTCGCAAGAACAAAAGGAGACAGTCAAAGAGGTTGCTGATGTCATTGATAAGCATAGAAAAATTGTGAGAAAGATTACTGGTAAAAGTTAATAAATTAACTGGCTTTCCATAATATAGCTGTAAGAGTCAAAAATATATTTTATTGCTTTTTTGCAACAAAATATAACAAAGAAATACTTCCATCAATAATTAATTATGAACGAAAAAGAAAATCCAAATGAAGTGGCTAGTGAAGTCGCCAGCAAAGTTAAATCCACTCTTAATGACGCTATTCAAGGATTAAAAATCTTTCTAATTAATCCTGTTGGCGGTCTTCCAGTTTTTTTTGAAGGGTTAGGCAAGGAACGTGCTTTAGGAGTTGGAATTGCTTTTGGAATAGCATATGTAGTTTGCTTTGTATTCGCGTGCCAAAAATTTTTAACACAATTTTCGAGCAATAGCTCATTATTTAATTTGATACTTGCCAGCGCTGCTAATTTTTTGAGTATAGCAGGGGCTAGTTTTTTGACGCGCAAACTATTTCGGGGATATGGTAGCTTTCAAGGGGATATATTCATTGCTGGTGTCGCTTTAGTTCCTGCGTCATTATTGCTATTAATCAGTAGTCTTTTAGGAATAACGAATGTGGAAATTATTGTTATAGTTATGGTTGTGGCTATAACCTACACAATTTTAATGATTTACACTGGCTGCCACAAGATTTCTGGAATTCCAGAAAATGCTGCTGCTTTTGCAGTTTCAGTCATGTTACTTTTGAGTGGCTGGTTATTTAAAATCTTGATTTTATCTAACATATTGAAAAGCTGAATAATGTAGGAACCAAGATGAGAAATGATTTGAGCTGGTTTGAAATAATCAGACTATTTTTTGAACTGCTTTTTCAGCTAGTTGACTAACAGTATTGATTTATCGTAAGTATTTGACCCTAAAAGGAAAGAAAGATGGATGCACTGGTAGCAGCAATCACACAAATTTTAGATTATATTCACACTCAAGGCCCAGACGCGATCGCGCAGCTAACTGGACTACTCGAAGCTCTCAAGGCTGGAGCTGATTATGTTAAGCCTCTATTTGCCTTGGTTGTTAGCCTACCCACTGTTATTGATATTCTTAGCAACTTGATAGCTTTAATCAGTTCAGGTGCGGGTGTTACTGAAATAGTGACGGCTATGGTATCGTTCGTAGGCTCACTGGGAGTGCCTATTGAGGCTGTCATCCAGATATTACAAATAATCGGCGCTTTCTTGCTGGCATTTTAAATATATCAAAAGCGATCGCCCTTCCTTAACTGAGGCGCGATCGCACTTTCCATTTATCCCCTCGATCGCAGTTCGTCAATTTCTGCTTTAGAATCTTCCTTAGTAAAAATTACATCCTCATAAATAGCATCAATACCTGTGCGAAAATCTACGCTAGCCAAGTGAATTTCGCTTCCTTGAGTATAAGAATACAAAACCCACAACCCTTCAGCATTGCGGCGAAAACACTCTACCCGTTCACGTTTTTGGCTAATCAACACATACTCTTCCAGCGTTTCTAATTCTTGATAGTCAGCAAACTTATCGCCCCGATCGAATCCTTCAGTTCCTTTTGACAAAACCTCGACAATTAAACAAGGATATCTTTTAAAAGATTGAGATGATTTGTCCCCTTCGTCGCACGTTACCATCACGTCAGGATAGTAGTAAATATTCTTCGATTCAATCCTGGCTTTCATGTCAGACATATAAACACGACAGCCACTACCCCGAACATGATTTCTCAAAAGTGCAAATAAGTTGCCGGCAAGTGTCACATGAGCATCGCTTGCACCAGCCATTGCATAGGTTTCGCCCTGAATATACTCATGTTTGACCTGGCTGAGTTCTTCTAACTTCAGATACTCTTCCGGTGAGATATAATTGTGCGTGCGATCGGCAATCATTGGCTTTCCCAAAATTCAGTTTTCGATGATTTCAGTTGAGGTATTTGTATTATAGCAGTTTTCACTCGGATGAAATACAGGACACAGCAGTAGGGACACGGCAATGCTGCCGACTATTGTCAGTGAATTTTCATCGGAATTTGTATAATTTATTAGTGCCAGAAGGGGGACGGGTTCCTGTAGGATAGGTGGCAACCTCCGACTCTTATAAATGAGGTTTCTCACCCGCATTTAATATTATATCATGTACGATCGAGCGATTAAAAGGGCGGGTTTTTGAGATTGTCAATTATTGGCAGATATTTTTCGTGAACCCGCCCCTACCGTATTAGGGGTAATCGACCGGAAATAATATTATTCCTAAAAAAACCCGGTTTCTTCAAGAAACCGGGTTTTTCACACTCAAACTGCGTGTTTTCGATACCACTCAATGGTATTTTTCAACCCATCCTTAAACTTCACCTCCGCAACAAAACCAAACCTTTCCTTAGCCCTTTGGGTATCCAAACAGCGGCGTGGCTGACCGTTCGGTTTGTCTGTTTCCCAAACAATTTCTCCCTCAAATCCCATCAATTCGCAAATTGTTTCCACTAAATCGCGAATTTTAACTTCGCTATTCGTTCCCAAATTAACCGGGTCAGATTCACTATAAGATTGAGCCGCCATCACAATTCCCCGCGCGGCATCTGTGGAATACAAAAACTCGCGGCTAGGGCTGCCGTCGCCCCAAACTGGCAGTGTTTTGTCTCCCCTTTCTTGCGCTTCGTAGACTTTGCGAATTAATGCGGGGATGACGTGGGAACTTTTTGGGTCAAAGTTATCTTCTGGGCCATACAAATTTACTGGTAGCAAGTAGATACCGTTGAATCCGTATTGCTGGCGGTAGGATTGCAGTTGCACTAATAAGGCTTTTTTGGCAATTCCGTAAGGTGCGTTAGTTACCTCTGGATAGCCGTTCCAGAGGTCATCTTCTTTGAAAGGAACTGGGGTCAAGTTGGGATAAGCGCAAATCGTGCCGACGCAGACAAATTTTTCGACTCCGGCTTCGTAGGCGGCGTGGATTAGTTGCGCGCCCATCATCAAATTGTCGTAAAATAATTCAGCGGGTTTGACTAGGTTTAAGCCGATGCCGCCGACGTGGGCGGCGAGGTGAATGATGATATCTTGTTGGTCGGCGGCGCGCTTGCAGTTTTCCATGACGCGGAGGTCGCAGTCGCGCGATCGAGTTACAGAAATTTTATCAGCATCGGCCCCTGCTTTTACTAGCTGGTCGATTACCTGACGGCCCAAGAAACCGGCGCCGCCCGTGACTAGAATGCGTTTGCTGCTTAAATCCAAGCTTGTCATAATTTTAGCCTCGGGATTTTGAATAAAGGTCGATCGACAATTTCAATTCTAAAATTGTTGCTTTAGCAAAAAAAGCTTTCAGCTACAGGATGAGGTTGCCCACAAATTTATTTTAGCTGCACCCGATAGGGACAATTTGCGCCGTGCACACCCGAAAGTTAGATATACGGGTCGCGACTCCTCAACTATCATTTTAATGTTTTTTTTAGCCCGCACAGCCTAAAATTTGGCGAGCAATTAAGCTGGTTCTTTGAATGCCGATCGCGGGCTAATAGCTTTAACAATCTTCTCA
Organism: Microcoleus sp. Z1_A1; assembly: GCF_036700305.1. NCBI lineage: Bacteria > Bacillati > Cyanobacteriota > Cyanophyceae > Oscillatoriales > Microcoleaceae > Microcoleus > Microcoleus sp. Z1_A1. Next base: position 77,249 of record NZ_JAUBOR010000009.1, on the reverse strand, counting down.
TCAGTTGTGAACTTTGTGCAGGGGCAATCCTCCGGTGCGCGCCTTTAGCCAAAGGGGTAGACACGGGGGTTCTACCCCGACAAATTGTTCGCACTGAAGGCTTGATGTAGCAGCTTAATCAAATCCGTTGCCCGAACCTCGACCTTGCTCCTCTAAAGCTTTCATGTCAGCATCTACCATTAAATGCACTAACTCCTGAAAAGTTACAGAAGGTTCCCAATTTAATTGCTGGCGCGCCTTAGTCGAATCGCCAATCAACAGTTCGACTTCTGCCGGCCGCAAGTAGCGTTCGTCAAACTCCACATATTTTTGCCAATCTAAATTGACGTAAGTAAAAGCCAAATCGAGAAATTCTTTAATGGAATGGGTCTCGTTGGTAGCAATGACATAATCGTCAGGTTTGTCTTGTTGCAGCATCAGCCACATCGCCCGCACGTAGTCTTTAGCATAGCCCCAATCCCGCTTAGAATCGAGATTGCCCAAGTAAATCTTTTTCTGCTTGCCGGCGACTATTCTGGCCACGGCGCGAGTAATTTTGCGAGTTACAAAAGTTTCGCCACGGCGCGGAGATTCGTGATTGAACAAGATGCCGTTGCAGGCAAAAAGTCCGTAAGATTCGCGATAATTTATTGTTTGCCAGTGACCGTAAACTTTGGCGCAGGCGTAAGGACTTCTGGGATAAAAAGGAGTTGTTTCCTTCTGCGGAACTTCCTGCACCAAACCAAACATTTCCGAAGAACCTGCTTGATAGAACCGCACTTCTATGCCCGTGCGGTGCTGATAGTCCCGAATTGCTTCTAGCAGCCGCAATACTCCCATCCCTACTGTGTCAACCGTATATTCCGGCGAGTCAAAACTGACTCGAACGTGAGATTGAGCGCCTAAGTTATAAATTTCTACCGGCTGAACTTCTTCCAATATCCGGCGGAGAGTGGTGCCGTCCGTCAAGTCGCCGTAGTGTAGAAACAGGCGCGCACCCTCGCTGTGGGGATCGACATAGATGTGGTCAATTCGATCGGTATTGAAACTAGAACTGCGCCGGATAATGCCGTGAACTTCATATCCTTTCTCTAACAGTAATTCGCTCAAGTAGGAGCCGTCTTGACCTGTAATACCTGTTATTAGCGCTCGCTTACGTTGCGTCATCTGATTTTCCTTTGACAGGCTGTGTTAATTTACAATAAATTTTTTGGCAGAGGCTGTTGCTCCCTGCCGACCGTATTGTCAAACTGCTTTATAAAACTTACTCAAACTTAACTTTAGTTACCTAAAGCCAGTTGAAGTTTACTTCCTACGCTGTTGGGTAGTCGGCTATCCCAAGATAAGTAGGCTATCCCCCTTAAGCCAAAGGTTATAGAGTTAAGTTTAACACCTAAACCTAAAGTAGTCTATCTAGAATAACTGATATTTCTAGATGAATAAGAGGTAGGTTTATTTAAGTATTTGCCCCTTTAGTTAAGCTCACAATTCTGCGATCGGCATCTAGGAACTGTTTAGTTTTGACAAAGAGTTTGTCGCTGATTGTCAGTAGTCAGCATCAGTGGTCAGTAACAAATAAAACTAACTACCGATTGCTGACTGCGGACAAAAATTAATATGCGCCGTTATTTTTGGGAAAAATCACAACTCCAATTGTTTTGAAAACAATCCACATATCCATCCAAAGGTTTTTGTCATTTGCGTAATAGAGGTCGATTTGGACTCGGCGGGGATAGGGAATGTCGTTGCGACCGGACACTTGCCACAAGCCTGTAATTCCAGGTCTTATGGTGAGAATTTTGTTGATGTGATTGCCGTATCTCGGCAGTTCTTCTTCAACTAAAGGTCTGGGCCCGACGACGCTCATATCTCCTTTTAAAACATTCCAAAACTGGGGAAACTCGTCTAAACTGGTCATTCGTAAAAATCTTCCAATCCAGGTAATTCGAGGGTCTTGTTTCAGCTTGAAATTGTCCTCAAACTCTTGACGCAAATGCGGAGAATTTTCCATGATTTCCAGCAATATATCGTCCGCATTTTCCACCATCGTTCTGAATTTAAGGCAATAAAACCTTTTACGGTTTTTGCCTACTCGTTCCTGTACGTAAAAAATAGGACCGGGCGAGCTTAAGGCGATTAAGAAAGCCAAAAGCAGGTAAACCGGAGCAAACAGGATCAGAACCGATAAGGAAAACAGGATGTCAAATAACCGCTTGAAAAGTTCTCCGTCGAGGCTCTGTAGAGAACGACTTATGCGTCTATCTCCTTGCAGGACAGACCCAAAACCGCGTCTTGCGATCGCTCGAATTACCTTGCCGGAGATTAGTTGGCTGTCGGCAGTCATCTTACTCCTTCACTTCACACCACACACAGTCCTGATCATAAAGCCTCAAGACGCTTTGTTCTCTCAATTATGTTGCCAATACTCAATTTTCTGCCTTCAGAAGGCTTCAAAAGGCAGAAGGAAGAAGGAAGATGGCTTCAAAAGGCAGAAGGAAGAAGGCACAAGGCACTGATGCAGAGGTCTTCTGAAGGCACTTATACAAAGGCAGAAGGAAGATTGTCCCGCTATGGGGTTCTGGCACTCTCAAGCCCCAGACTCGGTAAAATCACGGGATTGAAATTCCTGATAGCAGCCTTCCACAAAAGCTAGATAGCGCTGCCCAAAGACATCGGGGGCAAAATGTTCAGCGCGCAACCTGCTGATTTCTGGCTCAAATTTGCCTTGCAACTGCTCAAATTCCTCGACAGCTTCGACTAATGATGCTGCGGTTTGGGAGGAAAAAAATAAACCAGTCCCTGTCTCTGGGTGTTGGCGAATGTCGAGCACTGTCTCCAAAGCGCCCCCTGCAGCATAGGAAATTACCGGTGTTCCGCAAGCTTGAGCCTCTACCAAAGCTATGCCAAAATCTTCGCAAGCTGCATAGACAAAGGCTTTCGCCTCTGCCATGTACTTTTCAACGATGGAGGCGGGCTGCCAGCCGAGCACTTGCACGTTGGGTTTGGCGATTTGCCGAATCATTTCTAATTCTGGCCCGGTGCCGATGACAATGAGAGTATGCCCGAGTTGATTGAATGCTTGGACGATCGCACTTACGTTTTTGTAACTTACCAACCGACAAACGGTGACGTAAAAGTCTTGTTTTTGCCGCATCAAGGAAAATCGCTCGATATTTACCGGGGGATAAATCACCTGGGCCCGCCGCCGATAGCATCGCCAAATTCGGCGCGCAGTGTGTTGAGAGTTAGCGATGAAATAATCAACGCGATTGGCGGAAATTACGTCCCACTGCCGCAGTCGATGCAACAAATATCGCGTCAGCAGCCCCTGGATACCCCGTCCGGCTTTGCTGCTACGCAAATAGTCAAAAGTTAAGTCCCAAGCGTAGCGCATGGGCGTGTGGCAGTAGCAGACGTGCATTTGCTGGGGACTGCTGAGGATGCCTTTGGCGACGGCATGGGATGAGGAGAGGATGATGTCGTATTCTCGCAGATCTAGTTGTTCGATCGCGATCGGCAGAAACGGCAAATATTTTTGGACGCCGCTGCGGGCATTGGGAAACTGCTGCAAAAAAGTTGTGCCAATCTGTCGCCCGAAAAGATAGCTTTCGGGATTGGCTGATTCAAAGTCGATGAGGGCATAGATATCTGCCTCGTCTACGTGTTTGAGGATTTCCTGTACTACGAGTTCTGAACCGCCAGTAGCTAAGGGCGTCAACCATTCGTGAACTAGGGCGTATTTGAGTTGTTTCACTTGTATTTGTAGCCGATCAAATGATTTGTTAGCGCCAGTGCTGTCAATATTAGTCTTACTGAGGGATCACTTACGCAATATCCCGCCATCAACCAGGTTTCTATGTACGTATCTTCCAACTGAGATGTTGCACCATTCTCAATTACTTGTTTAGGAACAGGCTTTTCGGCCTGTTCCACAAGAAAATTCACTCTTTGTGGAACAGGCAAGATGCCTGTTCTTGAGAATGGTGCAAGATGTGAGTCAAACCAAGGATTTTGGGAATAAACGGGGTTTTTGTGAAATCAGCCACAGCAAAACAGGACTCTCCGGCAGTGATTTCCCCGATTGTTGACAAGAAATACTATTAGGCAGAATATTGAAGGTGATTTGCTGGCGCCTAAATCTTCGGAACGGGCGATCGGCCGTAATGTGGTGTGAGGAAAAATGTCCAAATTTTTGTGGAAGGGACTTTTAATTAGTCCCGCTGTATTGGCAGCAAGTTTAGTCGTATCTTCGACGGCGCTAGCAGCAGAGAAACCTGTAGAAATTGCCACCACAGATCAAGCTCATCAATTGCCATTAGCAGGTGCTGCAACCGAGGCGGCAAAGTCTGAGACGGCAAAGCCTGAGACAGCCGAACCAGCGTCGCTAGCGAGCAAATCGACTGTTGAAACTATTGAGAAAGAAAGTGCGAACCTCTACGAGGGCTTCACTAACGATTTGATCGCCCCAGTTGTCGAACAAGCAAAAACACCGGAAGTTGCAGCAGATTTAGGCGAAACCAAACCCGCAGTCGCGCCCGCAAACTTAAGTTTTGAACAACCTGTCGCGGAGCAAATCCCCGCAGTCGCGCCCGCAAACTTAAGCGAAACGCAATCCGCCACTACACCGGCTAATTTAAGCGCCCAAGAGCAGATTTCCCAATCGACTGAGCCAAGTGCCCAACCTCAAGCACAGTCAAATGTTTTAGAACAAATCAACCAATACAGCGCCGAAGACAGTAGCAGCCAAGATGCGGCCGGCCAAGTAACCTCTGTTTCGCAACTTTCCGACGTTCGGCCAACCGATTGGGCATTCCAAGCTTTGCAATCCCTAGTAGAGCGCTACGGCTGTATAGCTGGCTATCCTGACGGCACTTTTCGCGGCAACCGGGCGATGACTCGCTACGAGTTTGCAGCAGGTTTAAATGCGTGTTTGGATAAAGTTAGCGAGCTGATTCAAGGCGGTTCCAGAAGTCTGGCGACGCGAGAAGATTTGGCTTCTGTGCAAAGGTTGCAAGAAGAATTTGCGGCGGAATTGGCAACTTTACGCGGCCGCGTCGATGCTTTGGAAGCGCGCGCCTCTGAATTAGAAGCAAATCAGTTTTCAACTACGACTAAACTCAACGGCGAAGTGATATTTGGTTTGGCCGGTATCGCCAGGGGAGATGATGCCGAGGGTCGCGAAGCCGATCGAACCACGGCTTTTGGTAGCAGGGTTCGTATCAATTTCGACACGAGTTTCTCAGGAGAAGATTTGCTGAGAACTCGATTACAAGTTTTAAATTTGGGTGCGTTTTCTACGGAAAATACGAAAACTGCTGAAGGGGAATTGCGGTTTAATGTCGGGCCTTTTGGCGAGGCTAACAATATAGTAGCTTTAGATGCGCTGCTTTACCAATTCCCTCTAGGCAAAAGCACGACTGTAATTCTCGAAGCTAATGCCGGCGCTGCTGATGATTTTGTTAACACTGTCAACCCTTACTTTGACGGAGACGGCAGCTACGGCGCTCTTTCTAACTTCGGTACTCGCAACCCAATTTACTATTTGCTTGGTGGTTCTGGCATCGCTCTGCGGCATCAGTTTGGGGAAAAATTAGAGGTTAGTTTGGGGTATTTGACCGGCGACCCCGCGAACCCGACGCGGGGTAACGGTTTGTTCAACGGTTCTTACGGCGGTTTGGCTCAGTTGACTTTCAAACCGAGCGACAGCATGGCTTTAGGTTTAACTTACGTTAATTCCTACAACTTAATTACCAATACCGGCAGCAATGCTTCTAATTTTCCGCAGCGTCTCGGTTCCTTCGGGTTCGACAGCGATAGCAATGTGCCAGTTTCTAGCAATTCCTACGGCGCGCAAGCTTCGTGGCAGTTGAACCGGAGATTTGCAATTGGCGGTTGGGCTGGTTACACTAATCAGCGCATTTTATCCAACTTGGGTACTCCTACGGGTTCTGTGCAGCGGGGCGATCAAAAAATTTGGAACTGGGCAGTTACTTTGGCTTTTCCTGATTTGTTGAAAGAAGGAAATGTGGCGGGGATTGTTGTAGGTATGGAGCCGCGGGTGACGAGTTCTACTAATCGGACTTTGCCGGAAGATAAGGATACTTCGCTGCACCTTGAAGGTTTCTATCAGTTTAAGTTGAGCGATAATATTTCTATCACTCCTGGTCTGATTTGGCTGACTGCTCCTGACCACAATAAGAATAATTCTGATTTGGTGATTGGGGTTGTCAGAACGACGTTTACTTTCTAGGAGCAGCCCACATCGATTTTAGATTTTAGATTTTAGATTTTAGATTGGCGGTTTTAATCTAAAATCTAAAATCGCAAATCTAAAATTGTCTGAGTTGGGGTTTAGGGTTTAAACAGAAACGACCAGCTTTAGCAAAAGCTGGTCTGCACAAATAGTTAAATCCGTTGTGTTCCCACAGTGTTGTTCTCACAGTGAGGAAACCCAAGTTGCACGTTTCTTTGCAAAGGGTTCTAACAGAAACATCATCTCTCTTAAGGGGTATTATAACAACAAAATTTAATTTTCTGTAATAAAACTTTACATTACAGGCGAATATAAATTCTGATATCGTTTCCGGTTGCATCGGAATGATTTAACCGCAGAGGGCGCAGAGAACGCAGAGGGAGAGAATACAGAGATGAATAATTCCGATGCTACCGGATTTGATATTAGGGGACGATCGCCCTTGGGGTCACTTTGTATAATTAAGCCTAGGTTCAACAACCCGGTTCCTGCGTAGGTTTATCGGTTCCAAACCGTTTATTTTGCCTAAAAACGAGGTTTCGATTGCCGATCGACCCTTCACACACTTTGTATAAATCAAGCCGGGGCTTGCTGCGGTCTACCCCAGACAATTCGCTCCTGCTTGTATACAACCATACCCGGTTTAGCACCTTTCGGCTTGTATACATATTTCGGTTCTGTATAAACTACGGGGACTTGTTCGCTGTGGCGCGCGCGACTGTAGTAAGCAGTCATGTCGGCGGCAAATTGCAAATCGGTTTCTTCAGCAACTGTACCGGGTTTGAGACGCAGCAAGGCGTGGCTTCCGGGAATCTCTAGGGTGTGGAACCATAAGTCGTAGTCGTTGGCGGTGCGAAAAGTGAGTTGGTCGTTTTGGCGGTTGTTGCGCCCGATTAATAATTCAAAGCCGCTGGGGGTTTGGTAGCGGTGAAATTCGATCGCAGCATTTTTGTCCGTACTGCGGTAATCTGGTACGTCTAGATATTTTTGCTGGATCAGTTCTTCGCGGATTTCGGCGAGGGTTTGCAAATCTTGGGTGTTGCGGTAGGTTTCCAATACCGAAAGTGCGGCTTCAACTTGTTCTAAATAGTCGATTTCTTCCTGTACGGCGGCTAACAAAGGTTCTACTGCAATGCGAGCTCTTTTAAGTTTTTGGTGTTTTTTGTAGAGGGCTTGAGCGTTTTGAACGGCGTTTTTTTCCGGGTTTAAGGAAATGATCACTGGTTTCTCGGTTTCAAAGTCGGGGAGAGAAATCGATTTCATTCCCGGTTCCCAATGCTGCAAATTGGCCATCAGCAAATCGGCTTGGGATTTGTGGGTGTCGGCGTCTGCTGATTGCTGTAAACGTTCTTTAAATGTGTTGGCTTTTAGGCGCAGTTTGGCTAGGACGTTGTTGAGTTTTTGGGTAAGCTGATGCCGCAGTTGCGCGAATACTTCTTGATTGATTTCGCCTGTGTAGTAGCTGTTAAGTAATTCTTGAACCGAAGAAGAATCAGAGGGCGGGCACGGGGGCACCGCCCCTACATTGTGATTTTCTGGTGTCGGCCAATCGATGACGGTGTAGCCTTCGGGGGTAAAACTTGGGTGAAATTTGGAGTTTTCTAGGCATTGCAGCCAGTATAGCCAGCGTTGGAATAGTTGCTGCCAGTCGTCGGGATTGAGGCTGTCGGTGGATTGTTCGGGGTCTAAAGAAGCCGATCGAATCATTGACAAAACTAAGGCTTTACTCATCCCTCGGTAATTCTTCAACAGATTGCCCTTTAATTGTCCGGGAACCAGGCTAATTCGTGATTGCCAGCGGTTTTGAGATTCGCTCAGACTCGGCACTGCATCGGTCAAAGACGGGGGCATTTCGTAGGGTTGCCCGGTTTGGATGGGACGGACGGTGGACTGTTTGGCGCTGACTTGGTGGGCGCAGGTGACAACGAGGTTATCTTGGGCGGTGAGGATGACGTTGCTGTATTTGCCCATGATTTCGGCGTACAGGTGCCAGAGGGCTGGTTCGCCGGGGCGTTTGGCGAATTGCAAGTCGATGACTCTTTCCCAGGAGGAAACAGGGGCGATGGAAACTAAGGCTAAACCGCTGAGTTGGTGCCGCAGTTGTTCGCTGAAGGTGAAGGTATCGGGAATGCGGGGCGGGGGGTCGCCGACGCAGATGCGGGCGGCCACAGGATGCCAGGAAAGGTCAATCCAGCCGCGCCCTTTCATGGTGCGGAGGGCTAGGGACACGGTAAATCGATCGCGCTGGTAGACTTGTTCTAAGCGCGCTGGCAGCCATTGGGCTCGCAGTTCGCTGCAAGCTGCGGTTAAAGTTGTAAAGTCTACGGGTTGCACGGTGGCCTCTTTGCGATCGAACTATCTATTTCTATGCTGACAGATATCGGTCACATTTTACTAACTAAATCAAATTATTGTTTACTCTTGGGTTCGCATCCTTCGCTATGAAAGCCCTTCAATAATTACGTTAACAAATAATATCAAATCCCGTAGCATCGTCCTGTATTCATCTCTATATTCTCTCCCTCTGCGTTCTCTGCGCCCTCTGTGGTTAAATCATTCCGATGCAACCGGAAACGATATAACTAATAACTAATAGACATCTCCTAAAAAGCAGGTTTTGAACAGGCACAGTGCCTGTTCCACAATAATTATGGGAGATGTTTAATAAACTGTTGTGCATCTAATTTGACAGTAAATTTTTCTACAATTCCTGTGGGACGGGCATCCTGCCCGTCTCTGTATTCAATTTAGATGCGTAGCAGCTTAACAACTAATTAATAACTTCCCGAATCAATTCTAAATGTTTGTCCAAAGGTGCGATCGTATTGGCGGCGATCGCACCGCTAGCAGCAACAGCCGGCAAACCAATTCCCGGAAACGTCGAATCTCCGCAGCAAAACAACCCCGGTAAAGGCGTTCTCGGCCCGGGAAACAAGCCACTACCCGCCCGAATTCCGGGTCCGTAGGAACCGCGATGGCGGCGCAAAAACCGTTCGTGGGTTAGGGGTGTGCCAACTAAGGTGACTTCGCAGCGCGATCGAATATTGGGGATAATTCTCTCTAAGGCTTCCCACATTACCTCGGCGCGCGCTTGTTTTTGCAGCTTGTACTCTTCGCTGGTTCTATCGAGCTTTTGCCACAAATCGTAAGGCTCGTTTCCGGGGGTATATGCGTGAATGACGTGCTTTCCCGGAGGCGCGAGGTGGGGGTCGAGGAGGGAGGGAATCGAGACGAGAACGACGTTCTGAGGAGCCGCAACGCCCATTTCCCAGTCTTTGACGAAGATGTAGTGACAAGCCAAGTCCGATCGCACTCCGGCAGCATCAATTCCCAGATGCAGGTGCATGAAGCTGTCGCACTCTGGCGTCGCCTGCCTCTGTTGCCGAAACCTTTGCGGGACAGAGGTTTCAGGCAACAGTTTCAGGGTATCCCAAACGGAAGCGTTGGAGACGACGGCTTTGTGCGATCGAATTATTTTGCCCGATCGCAGCCGCACGCCCGCAGCCCGGTTGTTTTCCACCAAAACTTCTGCAACGTGGGAATTTAGCAGCAACTGCCCTCCGTGGCGCTCTAAACCGCGTACCAGGGCATTTACCAAAGCTGCACTACCGCCGATCGGATAGTCCAAAACTGCATTGGGGCGATACCAGTCGGCGAACATGAAAGCGACTTCGGCTGCGATCGTTCCGTCGGCGGGAAGTCCAGACAGCAGGAAACACAACAAATTCAGCCAATTTCTGACAAAGGGATCTTTGACATTTTTGTCCATAATTTTGCTGAAAGGGCCTGCAAGTGCGATCGCGTCGCCAGCACTTTGCAGGAAAGCCGGCGCAAATTGGCCGAGGGTAAAAACAGCGCCTAAATCGAAGCGCAAAGCCAGGGAGGGCAAGGCTGTGGCAGCTTTGGCGTAGGGTTCCATGATGCGCTGGAGTTGCCGCCATTCGGCGACTGCTTCGGCGCCGCGCAGTTGTGCGAGCACTTCGCCAAATTGACTCGCGCCTACGGATGTGTCGAAATCGCCTTCTGGCAAACAGCAACCCCAGGTATCGTAGGTGATGCAGGGGAGTTTTTCGCCGATCGCATCCAAAACTTGCCGCAGCGGATTGGCAGACGGGCTGTAGGATAATCCTGAGTACAGGGAGGGCCCGGAGTCGAAGCGAAATCCGTCGCGTTCAAAACCGTGGGCGGCCCCGCCCGCGATCGAATGGCTTTCGCAAACGACAACATCAAAGCCATAGCGGGCAAGCATTGCAGCGCAAGTCAAGCCGCCGATTCCGCTGCCGATGACGATGATTTCTGTGTCTGTGGGGGCGATCGCAACCATGTTTTTCTCCGCTACTTCAGCTAATATTATCTCTGTTACCAACAATAAAACTGGTTTGTATATTAAATGGAAAACATATCAATTCTAGAACAAGCCGCTAAATCTAATTCTAAACCATCTCCCGACGCCGTAGTCGCCGCCCTCCTAGAAGCTGAGAAAAACGCGAAAAAAAATAAAATTCGCTATTCTTTCGAGCAATTAATCGGCAACTGGCAACTCTGCTTTATCACCGGCACGAAAAAGACTCGACAAAAAGCGGGGATTGTGTTGGGTGCCGGACGTTACATCCCTGAGTGGATTGCGAAAATTCAAATTGCTTATTCGGCCCAAGCTGTGGCTGAAGGGGAAGCGCCTAGCGAAACCGGCAGGGTGGAGAATTCGGTGCAAGTTGGGGCGATCAAACTAACTCTTTCGGGGCCGACTAAGTTTTTGGTTAATAAAAATATTTTAGCTTTTGATTTTACCAGAATTACCGTGAAATTGTTGGGTAAAACTGTGTATCAAGGATTTATTCGCGGTGGTGAATCGCGGGAGGCGGAATTTTTTAGTTTGAGTGTGGGGAAGCAGGCATTTTTTGCATATTTTCTGGTAGAAGATGGGATAATTGCGGCTAGGGGAAGGGGCGGCGGCTTGGCTTTGTGGGGGCTTGTAGGGGCGGGTTCACCAACAATTTATAATTCCAACCAACAATCTACATAAACCCGCCCCACCCAACGACAGAATGCGATCGCGTGCAATTCAACGAATATTATCAGGTGCGCCGCTATGAAATTGTCCATTTCTCATTTGGGATTTTTAATAGCGAAACACCCTAAAGCTACTGTAAACTATCAATTGTCAGCTTCTATAACTACCGCGCATCCCCAATTAAAATAAACGGCGACCAATAAAACGGATGCCGCTCAATTTGACTCAACTTAGCTTGCCGCAAAGCATCATTTTTACTCATCCCTTTATTGATATTTTGATAAAATTCAACCATCAAATCTTTAGTAGCGGAATCATCAACACTCCACAAACTCGCCATCACAGCTTGCGCGCCGGCACGCTCAAATATATAGGCCATTCCCGATATTTCTTCACCGTTGGAATTCGCTTGTATGGCAGTTTCACAAGCACTTAAAGTGATGAGTCTGGTGTTTTGCAATCCTAATAAGGCGGCATCGCGAATATTGAATTGACTGTCAGCAAACAGCAATGTATTTTCCTCCATGCCCAAATTTTGACAGCCTCCCGGTTGGAAACAGCCGTGAGTTGCGAGGTGTAAAAAGGGAAAGCGGGGCGCTTGAGTTTTGAATCGATCGAGGGTGGCGTCATTGCCGATATAAGCTGAACTTCCTGACAATAATTGAGCGATATTTCTGACTTCTGCTTCGGAACCGGGTAAATTTTGGGGTGGACGAGGGACGGGATTTCCTAATGCTAAGACTCCACCTTTTGAAGTTGAATCGGGAATTGTTCTGGTGGAAATGCGGGTGAGATAGTTGACGGGATATTTCTGGATGAGGAATTCATTTGTTTGTTTGTCATACAGGGTTTCAAAGGGGATGTAGCGTAGTTTTTCCGTGGCGATGATGCTCAATTGTTTGGGGGAAATAGCTTTAATTTGGTCTTCGATCGGACGAATCAGGATTTCGTAAAGTTTGCTGCCTGTTACGGTGAAGTTTGTTTCGCCAATATCTTGCACTTCTTTGCGGTATTGAGTGAGGAGATTGTCGAATTCTTCGGGAGCGATCGGAACTTTTTTAACACTTAAACTGTCTTTTGTCAAGACAAATAGGGCGACGGTATTGGGGACACCTGAGATATTTGTCAGCAAGACGGGTTGAATGACAGCGGTATCTGGCGCGATATTTGCTTTCAGTTGGGCGATGTCTTTGGGTGTGGTTTCAAATAGTTCGGCGACTTCTGGGAAACTGCGGGAAATTTGTTCTGCTTGGCGGTTGACTTCTGTTTCTAATTCTCGCATTTGTCGGGAGAGATTTTCGGAGAAATTGTCTTCGAGTTGGCGGCGAAGCGTTTGGAGTTGTTGATTTTTTTGATTCCACTCGTCAATGGCTTTTTGTGCTTCGGGGTTGGCAACTTTGGCGTCAATTAAGCGGGTGTAGTCGGCGAGATCGGCTGTGGTGGCGATGTTGATCCATTGAAAAGCGCGATCGGGTTGGTTTTGATCGATGAGGATGTCAACAAGTGCAACGGCGCTTCCTCTTTCACCTTCTAAAAACTTTTGGCGGTTTTCTCGCTGTAAACCCTTTCGTATTTTTAAGGTAATTTGGACAGATTGCTGAAAATTTTCGATCGCTTGAGTTGGTTGCATCGTATCTTGATAAACTGCACCAATATTACTCAAAATAGTAGCTTCCATCATTCGATCGCCCACTTCCCGTTTAATTAGTAAAGCTTGGTTATAGTATTTTAATGCTTCTTCTGGTTGTCCAATACTGTGGTACACTCCACCAATATTATTCAATGTAGTAGCTTCCCCCGCACGATCGTCCACTTCCCGTTTAATTGGTAAAGCTTGGTTATAGTATTTCAATGCTGATTGCGGTTGTCCAATTCTGAGGTACACTCTACCTATATTATTCAATGTAGTAGATTCCCCATTGCGATCGCCAACTTGCAGCAGAATTGGTACGGCTTGGTTATAGTATTTTAACGCTTCCTGTGGTTGTCCAATGTTGGCGTATACTGCACCAATATTATTCAATGTAGTAGCTTCCCCCGCACGATCGTTCACTTCCCGTTTAATTGGTAAAGCTTGGTTATAGTATTTCAATGCTGATTGCGGTTGTCCAATGCTGAGGTACACTCCACCTATATTATTCAATGTAGTAGCTTCTATCATCCGATCGCCCACTTCCTGCAGAATTGGTAAAGCTTGGTTATAGTATTTCAATGCTGATTGCGGTTGTCCAATGTTGGCGTACACTCCACCTATATTATTCAAAGTACGAGCTTCTATCATCCGATCGCCCACAGCCTGCAAAATTGGTAAAGCTTGGTTATAGTATTTTAATGCTTCTTCTGGTTGTCCAATGCTGAGGTACACTCCACCTATATTATTCAAAGTACGAGCTTCCCCATTGCGATCGCCCACCTCCTGCCAAATAGGTAAAGATCGGTTATAGTATTTTAATGCTGATTGCGGTTCTCCAATGGTGCTGTATACTCCACCAATATTAGTCAAAGTAGTAGCTTCCCCCTTGCGATCGCCCACTGACTGCCTAATTGGTAAAATTTGGTTATAGTATTTTAATGCTGATTGCGGCTGTCCAATACTGTGGTACACTAAACCCATATTATTCAAAGTAGTAGCTTCCCCCGCGCGATCGCCCATTTTCCGCCAGATTGGTAAAGCTTGGTTATAGTATTTCAATGCTTCTTGCGGTTGTCCAATACTGTGGTATGTTCCACCAATATTACTCAAAGTAACAGCTTCGCCGTTGCGATCGCCCACTTGCCGCCAGATTGGTAAAGCTTGGTTAAAATATTTCAACGCTGATTGCGGTTGCGAGATCGTTTCGTACACTGTACCAATATTAGTCAAAGTACGAGCTTCAATCGCCCGATAGTTTACTGCCCACAAAATTGCGAAAGCTTGCTTCAAGTATTTCAATGCTTCTTGCGGTTGTCCAATGCTTTTGTAAATTTCACCAATATTATTCAAAGTAATAGCTTCCGAGTTGAGGTCGCCTACTTCCCACCAAATTGATAAAGCTTGTTTGTAGTATTTCAATGCTTCTTGCACTTGTCCTATACTGTCGTAGATTGCACCAATATTATTGAGTGCTAGAGCTTCATGTTGTCTATTTTTAAATTGTCGTGCAATGGCTAAAACCTGCTGCCATGTTTCTATTGCCTGTCGCGGTTGCTGTTGCTTTGCTTGCTCTATGAGTTGCTTTAATTTTTCAACCTCTGCATTTTGACTTTGCGCCCAACTCGGTTGCACCATCACCGGCAGAGTCAGAGGAGTCATACACACACCCAAAACCAAAACACTGCTAATAATTCGTTTCATTCTTTTCATGATTCACCACTGACGATTAATAGAATACGCATCTGAATTTGGACTTAGGCGTATTATACTTTTACTTGCTGTTTTTGAATGCTTCGATCCGAGCAAAATAATTATAATTAAATAACTAAGTCGCTGTTATGTCAATTCATATTATTCAGAAGCTGTATTCATAAAAGTCATGATTTAAAGCTATGAGGTTCATCAGTCTGAAGTTATTTTTCAATTTTCGCAATAATTTCATCTATTTCAGCAAAGACTTTAGTCAATTCTTTAGCTTTTTCAAGCGTTCGACCAACGGTGATGGCAAGAATTCCAACGGTTCGTCAAAATCATCAGAAATTGTAATTAGTCCTTTGTCGCTGCCAAATCTGCTGTATTTAGGTGAGTATTATTCAATTTTATAGACAGTTTTTTGTTCTATTCCTGGTTTGATATCTTTGATTTTACTTTGTTTAGATTGCATTCTTTGTCTGAGATAAATTGCCGATATTAGGTCAGACCAAGTAAAATTTTCAGGCAGTCGATCGATTAAGTTGCGGACTTCTTATTGAAGATTGATGGTTTCCATCGGTTTTAGTAAAGAGAGTTTGCTTTTTAATTGTAGTAGAAGCGAACTAGGAGCGATCGGGCTTTTTGCAAAAGTCTGGCTCCTCCCGCAGTCTGGCAGGGAATTAATTCCCTGCCTCATAGCGAAACTCCTCGCTTCCGAGGACTGCAAGATCGATCGAGAATGATGCAAGGTATGAATTGAAACAGACAGAAATTACGCGCTCCCACCAAAGAAACCGGGTTTTTATCGAATCTGCCGACTGCAACGAATATGGTCGTAAAAAACCCGGTTTCTAGCCCCCCGCGCACAAATCTTAACTCTCCTCTTCAGTCCTCGGAAGCGAGGACTTTCGCTATGAGGCGGGGGTTTTTAACCCCCGACGGACTTAATGCGGAGTCGCTACAATTGTCACCGTCATTTTTGTTGATTAGAGTTCTCCAGAAAAGCCAGTCTTGAACAGGCTTTCCGGCCTGTTCCACAATAATTATTGGAGAGGTATATTGATTAGGTGCGATCGCACATAACAACTTCAAACACACCCCCTGGAATAAACCGACACAAAGCCCTCCGCCGATCGTCCGCATCTTGGCGGTTGACAAAACGCGCAATTGTATAGTGCTCAGCATTCGGTAAAATGCGGACGATCGCCCAAGAATTGCGATCGCCCCCCTTTGACTTTTCAGGTGTTTTCCCTCGCGAATTAGAGTTGAGTTCGATCGCGGGGCGATCGGCGATCGTCGGAGAATTTGCTTTTCTCAGAGTGTTGAGGTAGCGGGCGATCGTACTACCTTTGAGATTCGCCCCGACGCGCAGAATCAGAAACACCGCAAAGCTTTCGATCTCTGGCCCAGTCATGCGCGCGCGATCGGCATCAAAATCCTCATCAGAGTAGCTGCGGATACCCGACAGCAGTTGCGTGATGCCAAAATCATTCAAAGCTTGTTGATAGCCGCGGTTATATTCGCTGCCGTCGCTCACAGGCTTTACCATAGTAATTGTCTCCTTTTATGTGGATTGTCTCCTTGTATTTGGGGAACCCTAAGCCAGCGCGAGCCCTCGGAAAGTTCGGCGCTGGCTTTTGACTTTTTGACTATAGCACAGATATAGCATACATATATGCTTTAAATGAGCCATTATCGACAGGATGGTCTAGATAAAGCACAATGACGATCGGCTTAAACTAAAAAATAATGAATCCTTTATGACCAAACGCTTAGCGACCTATTTAGCCGATGGAATCTATGAAATCCTTGAAGAGTGGGCAAGTCAAGAACGCCGTTCAGTCAGCAGCTTGTCAGCATTCATTTTGGAGCAAGCAGCCAGAGAACGCCAAAAGGAAATGAAACAACAGCCCCAGCCATCGGATGACAAGCAGGAGAAGAGTTGAGTGCAGTTGGGGCGTGCAATAGCAGCATAGTGCTGTGCAAAAGCAGCATTATGCTGCATATTCGACAAAATTGTCTAAAATACTCGACAATGGCGATCGGTTTACATAAGAAACAATTAACCTCTAATGTCTAAACGCATATCAACCTCGATAGGAGAAGGAATCTATGACCTACTTCAAGAGTGGGCAAATGAGGAACGCCGTTCAATCAGTGGCTTGTCAGCATTCATTTTGGAACAAGCGGTGAGAGAACGCCAAAAACACATGCAAAAACAGTCCCCACCATCCGATGAGAAACAAGATAAAAGTTGAGGGTAGTTTGTGCGATCGATCTTTTACTCCCTTCCCCGTAAAAGATTATCTACTTCTTCCTGATTCTTCCTGATTCTTCCTTCGCGTCTTCGCGGTTCAATAATACTCAATGAAATTTATTAGAATTGATTTAGGTTGGAGTTCAGGAGCTAGCGGTTTGTGCTGTTTGAATTGGTAAAATAACCAATTATAATTAATAGAGTGCGATCGCCCCCACTGACAAGACTAAAACATTTCGACACAAAACCAGAGGTTTGAAACATAAATTTTCGCCCCTCTGCTTATCTCCTAAATTTCTCGCCCAAACATCACATCACCCGTTTCCCGCCGGTATGCGGACAGTGAAAATAGACCCTTTTCCCTCTTCGCTTTCTACCAAAATTTCCCCGCCCATCATCTGACAGTAGTAGCGGCTAAGTGTCAGCCCCAATCCGGCGCCGTCGTAAGGTCGCGCTGCTGAAGAGTCAGCTTGCACAAAAGCTTCAAACAATTTGTGCTGTTGTTCTTCCGACATTCCAATTCCGGTATCTTTAACCGATAAACAAATCCAATCCGAGTCTTGAACATTCGGCAGGGGACAAGCGATCGCCCCAGAAGGAATTTCATCGGCAGCCATTGAATCGTCAATCGCCTCACGCCCTGCTGCATTCAATTTTCCACTTCCTGCAATGCGCTTCACAGTCACTTTCACCCTACCGTTTTTGGTGAACTTCGCAGCATTACTAAGCAGATGTATCAAAACCTGGCGCACTTTTTTGAAATCTGCGTGCATTATGCCCACAGTTCGATCGCACTCAATCTCCAAAACATTGCCATTTTTCTCTACCAACGGTTTCGCGGCACTCGCAACATTGTCAATCAGGGATTCGATGTCAAACTCCTGGATTTCGAGTTTCATACTCCCCGCTTCAATTTTTGACAAATCAAGGATATCGTTAATCAAAGATAGCAGATGCGCGCCTGCTTTTTCAATCTTCTGCAAGTCGGGTACAAACTCATCAAATCCCGCATCCTGGGCATCTTCTGAAAGTAGTTGACTGTAGCCAATAATCGCATTTAAAGGCGTCCGCAATTCGTGGCTCATATTTGCTAAAAACTGGCTTTTAGCAGTGTTAGCTGCGACGGCGACTTCTTTAGCTTGTTCTAATTCTTTTGTATGTCCCGAAACCCGCTCGATTAGGTGATTGAGAGAGGCCGCCAGAGAGCCGATTTCGCCTTGTCCGGTGACGGGTGCTCGCAAGTCAAAATTTGACTCAGCGGCTACTTGTTGGGCCACCTGAGTAACGCTGATCATAGGTTGAGCGATCGCCCGACTCGTCCGGTAAGCCACCATTCCAGCTACCACAACCGACAGCAGCATACTAAAAATAATTATGGCTTTTTCCATGCCTTGGGCGTCTTCCATCACTTCACCGCCTTGGCCCTCTTGCTGCTGGGCAATATCGAGGATTTTGCTCAATTCCTCAAGGCTGCTGTTGAGCTGTTTTACACCTTCTCCGCTTTCGATTGCGAGCAATTTTCTAGCCGACTCTATCTCCCGAGGCGATAGTTGCGATTGCTGGATTTCCTGCAAAGTTGACTTGAGAGTATCGGCGTAGGATTCTAAATTTTTAGTGCAATCTTGCACTAAAAGCTTGAGAACTTCCGGTTTTGCTGCCAGCCAAGCGGGTTGGCTGTCGGCAAAATTTTCTATACGCAACCGCAGATTTTTTGCCTTAACAATACTCTTAACCAACTGCTCTTCTTGCTGTTTTAGCTTGAGCGAATTATCTACAAAAGAATCTAGCTGTGAACCCTGCAATTGAGCCGCCAGCGCTGCATCTTTAAAATTGCCTAGCAATTGCGCTTGTAGGTGAGCATCATTGAATTGCTTTAATCCTTGTCCTTGGTAATAATCGGCAATCACCAGTCCGCTCAGTGAACCCAAAAATCCGATTCCTATTGCCAGCAAATACCCGTATCCAATTTTTTTATGGATAGGCAAACTGCCAATTTTAGATGGCAAACTTTGGCTGACTTTTAAGGATAATTTTTCGACAAAATCATGGTTGGATTTTTTGGGGCTGACTGTTTCGACAGAGGCCACTTCTCCGGAAATAAAAACTGGCATCTGTTTACCTAAATTGGTA
Source organism: Microcoleus sp. Z1_A1 (assembly GCF_036700305.1). Taxonomy (NCBI): domain Bacteria; kingdom Bacillati; phylum Cyanobacteriota; class Cyanophyceae; order Oscillatoriales; family Microcoleaceae; genus Microcoleus; species Microcoleus sp. Z1_A1. Next base: position 58,294 of record NZ_JAUBOR010000009.1, on the reverse strand, counting down.
TTATTTTGGTTAACTTTTCGCGTTTTCACGTTTTTATTCGGCGGGTTAAATGGTTCTAAGTCTGAATTCAATTCCCCCTGGTTTTCACAAACTGCAACCGATAAACTTGCTTCATGTCCTGTTTTTTTTAGCAAGTTAATTTTTGACATATGCAACCCCTGTCTTCTGTTAAAATCTACCACGCTCTTAATTTCTCCAAACGGAAAAGCTTGTCTATTTGACCGTAGACATCTGCGAAAAAGCATCTGAAACTCTGGTCGAGTCAGAGGAGAAACTTAAATTCGGTTGATGTCTAAGAGATAATTAGGCTGTTGAGGACTGTTGCCAAATTACTTTTTCGACTCGTAAAAGTCTGCAGCAGGCAAAAAAAATAAAAACTTATCCCCGCAGTGAATTATCCCTGCGTGGAATGTTACAGGCAGAAAATTGTCTCTGACCTGTTTTGCCTGTGATTCGCCCAAAGCTGATATTGTCTGTTGACAATGCACCCGATTCCTTAGCTTTGGGCTTTGGCTGCCAGCAATGCGACGATTGCTTGACGGTTTTTGTTGAGCATCCGACAACTTCATAGCACAGAATGTCACAAATGCGGCAGCCGATCGAACTTTTGCACCCTGGCGATCGACTTTTGGCATCGTTGCCCCGCAAAGACAAGTCTGAGGCGAAGTCTCGTTAGTAGAGTATAACTTTAGGGCTCGCGAAAAGAAACCCGGTTTCTGCGAGTCAATCGATGGCGCGATTTTAGATTTTAGATTTTAGATTTTAGATTTGAAGCATTGACCCGACGGATAAATACGTTCGGCAAGTTTTATCGGATACAGGTTTTTTATTTCTGGATGGATGAATCCGGGGTTTGTATCCTGAATGGTTTCTGTCAATTTTTGGCCATTGCGAGTTCTGCAGTTGCGGTAGTCAATTCGATCGCCAGTGCTAGCTTACCGTCTCTACCCAAAGCTTCATCGGCCAAGTGTACCATCCAGCGATTCGGCTTGGCTTGGGGTCTGGCGGCGAGCACCAACGCCCAAGCTTCCCGTTCTTTGCCACGACCCAACAGCGCAGCACACACAGTCAAAGCTGTGGCCGTTGAACGGCTGATCCCACTTTGGCAGCACATCAGCAAACTGCCTCCCTGGGACGACATTTTGAGGGCGAAGTCAATAATTTTCAGTACATCGTTAAGGCTAGGCAAGATTTGATCGGGGTCATCAACGGGGGTGTCGAGGTCGTTAAACTCCAGGCACATTCGGTTCGGGATTTGATCGAAAGTTTTGGGTTCGGGGACGCCTGGACTGCCGATCGAGATCAAGTATTTAATCTCGCGTCGCGCTTGGCGCTCAACAATGTATTCGCTGGCTTCTGCTTGCGAAGCAATCAGGATTTTTGGCAGTTTTTCACCCGACAAATCCGGGGAAACAGAGGGATCAAAATCAACTGTTTCTGCCTCAGTGCTGACATCCGCCAAGTATTGGGCAGCCCGGGCACGAACGTCAGCAAATTCGCGATTTAAAGCTGTTTCCAGAGCAACAATAGCAGCCGTGGAGCCAATGTGACCGAGGGATTTAACAGCCTTTTGGCGCACTCCAGAATTTTCGTCCCCCAGCAGCCGCACCAAACCTGCCACAGCTTCCTCTGTCCCAATTTCCCCCAAAGCAGCAGCAACTCTCCACCGCACATAAGATTCGCTGTCGCCAATTGCGCTCGCCAGTCCCGCGACCACCATTTTTGGCAATTTCGCATCTCCCTCTGTATTGATGTTCCCAAGGGCAACCGCCGCCCTGCCGCGCACGAAAATATCTCGATCCCAGAGCGACCCGATTACGGCCACCATAGCCACCTCGCTGCTGATTTCTCCCAAGGCAGAAACTGCACTGCCCCGCACGTCTGAGTCGTCATGGTTGAGGGCTTGCACCAGTCCCGCCACAGCCGTTTCCGTGCCGATTTGTCCCAAGGCCTCGGCGGCCCTCAAAGAAACTGCATAGGAGTCGGGATCATCGTGAAGCAATTCTACTAAGCCCGGTACTGCTTCAGAATCGCCGATTTTCCCCAAAGCCGCCGCCGCCCTAGCGCGGACGATGTGATTTTCGTCTCTGAGGGCATTCAGCAGGCCGGGAACTACCTCAGAGACGCCGATTTTCCCGCAGTTGACTGCTGCCCGCCAGCGCACTTCGGAGTCTGGGTGTTTGAGGGCTTTCAGCAGCGCGGGGACGGCTATTTTCGGGTTAATTTTGCCCAAGGCCCAAACAGCCCAGGCGCGCACCCCGGAGTCTGGGTGTTTGATGGCTTTGAGCAGTGCTACGGCGGCTGGTTTCGAGTCAATTTCTCCTAAAGCCCAAGCGGCCCAAGCTTGGATTTGGGAATCTTTGGATGCGAGCGATCGGGCTAATTCAATTACTGCTGCTTCGGAGCCGATTTTCCCGATCGCCCGAATCCCCTCCAGGCGCACTGCACTTTCTTTGTGGTTCAATGCGGCCACCAGTATCGGGATTGCCATATCCGAACTTGTGAGGGCCAGCAGTTGAATTTTGAGTAGGGGCGAAGTGGGGATTTTGTCGATTAATTTTATGGTGGCTATTTGAAATTCTGGCTTTACCGTTCCTGCTAGCTTTGAGCCGAGTTTTAAATTTACTTTTAGAGCTAATTTTACTGCCCGCAACGCCAGACTTTGCTGTTCTACTTGCGGCAATATAGTCGCCAAGGTGTGCATCCCTTGTTTTTGTTTCAAATATTTTTGATGGAATTGAGCATCGCTGAGCTCGGGTAGCTGTTGGATGAGGCTTGCTGCTGAGGTCACTGATTTATCCTAATATTTTGGCGAGCGGTTGAGATTGCTCTTTTAAACTGTCTTTAAAAAATATGGCGTCTACAAAACGCTACTTCTAAAAAAAAGCTTGCACCCACTTCTAAAATATGTCTCATTCCCCTATTTTTGCAACTCCCCAATTATTAATTATCGGGTTTGTTTGGGCGATCGGCTTGACAATGAGTTGCGCTTGCTGCTTGGCATCGCTGGGTTTTGAGATAGCCTAACTCTGCTATATCATTTTATAGCAGGTTGGTTTGAAATAGCGATCGGCGCGGTGGACAATCAAGCATCCAGGATACAAGCCCCCGGATTCATCCGTGGGGTCAATACTTCAATTCTCAAATCTCAAATCTCAAATCTCAAATCTCAAATCTCAAATCGATTGACTGCAGCCAACCGGAAACAGCTTGATTGCGGGACAATCTCTCAACGAGCATAGGGCCCTTTTTTCAAAACCTTAGCCAAAGCGTTATCGTTATCTCGCAAACCTTCGTAAAAAAACATCACTTCTCCTTGAATCCCGCAAGAGCGGTTGTAAGCAATTACTTGCAACAACAGTTCGGGAGTTATGCTATATTTGCTGCCTCGATTCGTCAACAAAATACCGGGCGACACGCACTTTACTTGCTGCCCGCTAAGCTGTCCCGACATCATTTTATCGACCAATTGTTTGTAAGCATTAAAATCGCGACGATAAAACTGCGGGTGAAGCAGATCCACCAAATTTTTGTCAACCCAAGCTTTAGAATCTTGCAAATATTCCACCAGTCCCCAATCATAAGGACTCGGCGACATCGATAGCAACAAATCAGGATTAATCGCTTTCACTTCTCGGTGTAAACGAGCCACAAACTCAGTAATAATATTAGCGCGCCACTGCAGCCAATGTTGCTCTTTACAATCCGACGGCGCTGCTTTACCGCACTCTTCTAGATAGCGTTTAACCGTTTTTTCGTCGTAACCGCCTTCTACCGGAAACGCAATGCGATCGTCTCCTTGAACGCCGTTTACCGGATAATTCTTAGCAACTTCCAGCATCAACCCCAGCACAAAGTCTTGCACTTCCGCGTCAAGAGAATTCATCCAGTCAAAGTTATTTTTTTTAAGTAAATTGCCGCTGGCATCACGGGCAATCCACTCAGGTTTTTTCGCCAGCAAATGACCGCCATTGCGATTGTAAGAACTCACAAATCCGTATTCAAAACAAGGAATTACTTTTAAGCCAACTCTCTTTGCCTCAACACATATTTCTGCTAAGGGGTCGCGACCTTGATAGCGCGAGTCAATTTCCACCCCAAAGTTTTCTCGCATTATCTGAGAAGGATAAGCCGTATAACCCTGGTTCCAAATTATAGGAAAAACGGTATTAAATCCCGTATCGGCGAGAAAGTCCATTGCCTCAGCAATTCGCTCTTTTGATGTGAGAACTTTGCAGTCAGTGGTGGGTATCCAAACGCCGCGAATTCCACCATGATTGTTAGTCGCAAATGAACTTGGCAGCGTTGCTGGATTTGGTGCAGAAAATCCAGTCGTCGCCAACCGCTGTTGGAATGAAGAGACCAAACTGCGAATTGCAGATTGGAAAGGTGTGAAAAATCGCATTTATTTATTCTTTTTTTTTTGTAAGGTGCGGAGTACGCACGCTACGTTATTAATTTGTAGCACCCGATATTATTTATGGATAAGATGCGCCGAAGCACCGCCTATATTATTTTTGAATAAGGTGCGGAGTACGCACCCTATATTGATTGGTAGCACCCGATATTATTTATGGATAAGGTGCGCTGCGCGCACCCCAACATTGTACTATCCAGCGACAGCAGATAACTGCTGGCTCAAAGCTTCTTTCAAAAGTTCGGCCTTATCAGTTTGTTCCCAAGGCAAATCTAAGTCAGTGCGCCCGAAGTGACCGTAAGCCGCCACATCTTGATAGAAACGGCCGCCTCTTTCAGCAGGCAAATTCTGCAAGTTAAATGCCTGAATGATTCCCGCAGGACGCAGTTCAAAATGCTGCTTCACAACTTCTAAAAGGCGATCGTCATCAACTTTCCCAGTGCCAAAAGTTTCGATCATCATGCTAACAGGCCGCGCAACGCCGATCGCATAACTCAACTGCACTTCGCACTTTTGGGCCAAACCAGCCGCTACGATATTTTTAGCAACGTAGCGACAAGCATAAGCCGCGCTGCGGTCTACCTTGGTGGGGTCTTTCCCAGAAAAAGCGCCGCCGCCGTGGCGGGAATAGCCTCCGTAGGTATCCACAATAATTTTGCGGCCCGTCAAACCCGAATCTCCTTGAGGCCCGCCGACCACAAATTTGCCGGTGGGGTTGACAAGGAAGCGAGTTTCTGAGTCCGGCTGCACGCTAATATCGGCAAACACAGGTTGGACGACTGCAGTCCAAAGGTCTTCTTTGATCTTGGCTTGAACTGCGGCCGTTTCTGTGATGTCGCCGATCGTTTCGGTGTGCTGGGTAGAAATTAAAATCGTATCTATGCCAACGGGTTTGCCGTCCTCATAGACTACTGTAACTTGGCTTTTGCCGTCGGGACGCAGGTAAGATAACTGACCGGTTTTGCGGACTGCTGCCAGTTGACGGCAAATCCGGTGGGCTAAACTAATCGGCAGAGGCATCAATTCCGGCGTTTCGTTGCAAGCAAAGCCGAACATCAAGCCTTGGTCGCCGGCTCCAATGGCGTCTAATTCCTCTTCACTCGATTGTTCCCGGCTTTCGTGGGCTGTATTCACCCCTTGAGCAATATCGGGAGACTGAGAATCAAGAGCTACCAACACTGAACAACTATTGGCAGAAAACCCGTTGTCAGCGTGGATGTAGCCAATATCGGCTATTTTTTTCCGGGCTAATTCTATGTAATTTACCTGAGCTTTAGTGGTAATTTCGCCCGTCAGCAGCATTAAGCCAGTGTTGACGACAACTTCTGCTGCGACGCGGCTTTTGGGGTCTTCGGTCAGTAAGGCATCTAAAATCGTATCGGAAATTTGATCGCAGATTTTATCGGGATGCCCTTCAGTGACCGATTCAGAGGTAAACAGGTAGCGGCGTGACAATGATTATTTCTCCTTAGATAGGGGCTCTTCCTGCGCGACCTCGACGACCAACGAGTTATTTTTCAGGTAAAGGCCAAGAAAGATCGCGTCTGGGCTACCGTCGAATTTTTGTCGGTCTGCAGAGCCGTGTTGAAGCAGGGTTTGAGATTGGGTAAAGTGACACTACTATAGCAAAGTGAGTTCCGGGAAGTCCCTAAAAACTTAGATTTTTTAGGATTGTCGATCGATCTTGGACACCGCTCGTCTCCCCCCTAACCTGACAAAGGTTGATGCACAGTAAGATACAGTCAGGGTATCGCCTTGCGGAACGACTATGGCAGGACTCCAAAAATTACCAAACTTGATCCAAACAGTTGCAGACCTAGAATTTCCCGGCGGCCCCATACCGCTTGACTCTCGATTTTATATCGATCGCTCAGGGGCCGAAGCCCTGGCCTGTGCAGAAATTAGCAAACCCGGTGGCCTTGTTCGCATTAAAGCTCCCAAAAAAATGGGCAAAAGTTCGCTGATGCTGCGGATAGTTCACGCGACAGTCGATCGTGGATACCGCACAGTAACTGTAGACTTTCAGCAAGCTGACGCAGCGGTTTTTGCTAGTTTAGATAAATTTTTACGCTGGCTTTGTGTCAATGTCGCTCGGCAACTCAAACTCGAACCAAATATTGATGAATTCTGGGATGAAGATATGGGCAGCAAGGTCAGCTGCACAATTTACTTTGAAAACTATTTGCTCGAACTAATTGACAGTCCTATTGTCTTGGTGATTAACGAAATAAATCGCATATTTGAACGGACTAACATTGCTCAAGATTTTCTTTCGATGATCCGTTTTTGGTATGAACAAGCTCGCGCTAGCACAATTTGGCAAAAACTCCGCATTGTTGTCATTCATTCGACCGAGATTTATATTGCTTTGAGGCTTAATCAATCTCCATTTAATGTAGGAATGCCGATTAAACTCTCAGAATTTACTGCTGAACAAGTTCAAGATTTGGCGTGCAGACACGGACTGAACTGGAGCAATAGCGCTCCGATCGAGCAATTAATGAACATGGTAGGCGGGCATCCTTATTTAGTGCATTTAGCGCTGTATCACCTGGCAATTTTGCAACAAAATCGCCTCTTTGTCGATCGGGATGAACCAGGGCAGGAACTGGCGCTAGCCAAGTTGGCAGAACTTTTAACAGCAGCTCCTACTCACAGCGGAATTTATAGCGACTACTTGCAAAATCAGTCGATCGCCATTCAACAGCAGCCCGAACTCGCCTCCGCATTCCAACAGGTTGTCGATGCTAAAAATAGCGTTCACCTCGAACCTTTGATGGCTTATCAGTTAGACAGCATGGGACTTGTCAAATTAGAGGGAAATAACTGTAGTTTGTCTTGCGAATTATATCGCCTGTATTTTCAAGGGCAAAATTTGTGCGAGGACAAGTTATCGGTGGTTCGTTTTGAGGAGTTGCAGCAAGAAAATCTAAGGCTGCAAGCTTTGGTGAATGTGGACGAACTTACTCAAATTGGCAACAGACGGTATTTTGATAGTTGCTTGCGAACCGAATGGAAACACATGGCTCGCGAGGGGTCTCCGATATCTTTAATTTTGTGCGATCTCGATTATTTCAAAATATATAATGATACCTACGGACATCAAGCAGGAGATGATTGTTTGCGATTGGTAGCTCAGACAATTCGCCGATCGCTCCAGCGTCCTGCTGATGTAGCTGCTCGCTACGGGGGCGAGGAATTTGCTGTGATTTTACCGGAAACTGATGCGTCGGCGGCTCTGGTTGTTGCCGAACAAATTAGAGCAAAAGTGAAAGCTTTGAATATTCTTTTTAACCCGCAGAGTCTTGACGGTCTACCTAATTCTGTGGTAACGATTAGTTTGGGAATTGCCAGCGTTGTTCCCAGCGAGGAAAATGATGCGATAACCCTGCTACTGGCGGCTGATGAAGCTCTTTATGACTCGAAAAGGCAGGGGCGCGATCGGCTCACTATGAGTACGCTTTTCAATTTTCGATTTGCTGGTGTTAATTAGCTACTTCTGGGGGAATATAATTCGTTTCTACACATAACCTGTTGTGCATTTAATTTGTATGTTGAGGGCGGGTTCTCCTGCCCAACCCCTACTCCCCACAAAAGAAAAAATTTATTTTACTATGCAATTTAAATGCGGATTAGCTTACAAAGTCCGCCCGCGCGGACTCTGAAGAAAACGATAGTTAAGAACTGGATTTGATGTTAATAGCGGGGGACGGTTCGATCGACTACCATTGAGTAAGCATCGATACCGCCAACGATATTTTTAACGTTAGTAAATCCTCGATCGGTCAACCACTGGCACATTTGAGCCGATCGCACTCCGTGATGACACAGAACTAGGGTTTCGGTGTCGCGATCGAGTCTAGCGTCAATTTCACCAGACCATTCGGCAAACTCGCTCAGCGGAAAAGCTACAAATCCCGGCAGCGCCGCGAGTTCAATTTCGTGAGGTTCCCGCACGTCTACAAGCTGCAATTTCTCAGCATTAGTTTCTGCTAATTGGCGAGCTAATTCTTCGACTGTAATTTGAGCAAAAATTTCTGACATTTGATTAGGAAAATGTAGGCATCAGTCAATCGATTTTAGATTTTAGATTTTAGATTTTAGATTGTTAACAGTCAACAGTCAACAGTCAACTGTTAACAGTAATTAATTGAGGGGCGAAGGCGGTGAAATTAGCTCCACAGGAGGGGTAGGTGCAGGACGCCCGTCCAACTGGCTCACGCTGTCCCTGGGGTCAAGACAAGTGGCGATTAACCTGTCAGTGGGAAATTCGAGCCTGCCGCTCAAACCGACTACGCATTCAGAAAACTGTTGTGGCAATAAACTGCGGCGGCATCCATCGAGCACTACCAGGGGATCGGCAGGTTGAGTTCGACTTTTGCTGTTAATATTCACTACGCAAGTAGCCAATTCTTGGGGACGCCTCACCCGCCGACAGCTAGAGAGCGCTTCGACACCAGAAATCTTGGTTTTGCGGTTGATTTGGAGGGCGCATTTAGATATGTCGCGGGGGCGGAGGGCGTCAGCACAAGCGGCGGCGGCGGCCTCTGCTGCCACTCCGGCTTCGATTAGTTCCAAGGCGCAGACGCGATAGGGATTCCTAGAGCGAGGAATTCTAATAGTGATGGCTGAGGCTGGCGATATGGGCAGGGCTGTTGCCAACAAACCAAGTGCTGCTAGCTGCGTGCCGAGAGCTAATATCCAGCGCCCGGTAGGGTTTGAGCCGGTCGGTGCTGGCTTTGGGGAAGAAGTGCGGGAGAAATTGCGGTTGTGCATGGCAGATCGAGTAGTGAGTTTTTTTGGCTGATTTGGGCGATCGAGCGATCGGCTTTTCCTTCAGAATTTACCGCACATTATGGATCGCCCTCCGGTCGATCGTTTTTTTATCGATCTTTATTTGAATTTTGACCGTTACCAACATATAATATAGAGTCTGCATAAATATTGCATACAGATATTAGAGAGGAAAATAAATGTCTCGATATCGAGGCCCCCGATTGAGAATCGTCCGTCGCCTGAAAGAGTTGCCCGGTCTAACCCGCAAAACCCCCAGACGAGATTATCCGCCTGGACAGCACGGTCAAAACCGCAAAAAGCTCTCTGAGTATGCGGTTCGCTTGCAAGAAAAGCAAAAACTCCGTTTCAATTACGGTGTGACGGAACGCCAATTGCTCCGTTACGTCCGCAAAGCCCGCCGTGTCACGGGCTCCACAGGTCAAGTGTTACTGCAATTTTTGGAAATGCGCTTGGACAATACTGTGTTTCGGATGGGAATGGCTCCAACCATTCCGTCCGCTAGACAATTGGTAAATCACGGTCACATAACTGTCAATGACCGTGAAGTCAATATCGCCAGCTATCAGTGCAAGCCTGGTGATGTGGTTGCTGTGAAAAATAGAGAGCGCTCGCGCACAATGGTAGAAGCTAATCTCAAAGACCCAGGCTTGGCTCACTTGCCGAATCACTTGGAATTTGATAAGCAAAAACTAATTGGCAAAGTTAATGGCGTTATCGAACGCGAGTGGATTGCTCTACAGATTAACGAACTGCTAGTGGTGGAATACTACTCACGGCAAGCTTAATTTATTAGTCATCAGTCGTTGGTCATTAGTCATCAGTTGGTTGCTAGCAGAATAATTAATAATTGGGTACGAACCCAGTTATTGATTAATTGCTACTGAATAATGAGGACTAAGGACTGAGGACTAAGAATTCATCATTTTTAACACTCCCACCCCCTAAAAAGGGATGGGATTTTTTGAAGGTTTCGCTTGTTAACTTCTTTTATATCGTTTCCGGTTGCATCGGAATGATTTAACCGCAGAGGGCGCAGAGAACGCAGAGGGAGAGAATACAGAGATGAATACAGGACGATGCTACCGGATTTGATATTAGTTGCCATTTGCTCAGACGACACCTGCCTGATGGCTTAAATGATTTCCCAGCCCCAAATTACTCCCTTAAAAAGTTTCTTCTCCTGTGGGTTCTTGGTGGACAAGACCTCGCTTTTGAAGGCGATAATTCGCTACAACGGGGTAAACAACACCGCGTATCCGATTGATCGCACCTACTGGACGATGAACTGCTAAGCCGTTCCAGGGAGAATATCTCAGGTTTTCGTTGAAATCAGATTGTTTTTCATAATCAATAATCTGATGCTTGACGGTGAGACGACCTACTCTCAAGAAGGGTGATTCCTTTTCCTTCCAGACATTGATGCCATCGTCGATCGGCATTTTTAGGCTGGTTTGGAACTGAATGCCAAAATCCCAACAGTATTGAGCGTCAGGTTTCGCCAAGGCTTGAATGAGATCGTCCCGGTAATAATTGTCTGGTTGATTGGGATCTAAACCCAAGGCTTTAGCGCGATCGACAAAGGGAATTTTAGGGATTCCCGGTCGAGATTGTTCTGGAATTATGTCGTGCGGTGGTTTGCATGAAACCGGAGTGAACCCATACTTAATTACAGCAGGATATTCGACAGGAACTAGACCAGGTTGCGAGGGATCGAAATCGGGATTGAGACCCAAAGCAGAGGGTGAACCGCTCCAATATTTGGCTGTTAGCAAACTCTTCGGAGTCCGGCTACCCGTAAGCGTTGACACAGCTAAAAAGTGTCTGGGATGTCGAATTAGCCACTTCTTCAATGTCTCTGGTGATTCAACCAAAGCAGAAAAAAAGCCGTAGTAGTCTTTGATGGTTTGGCTCACAAATAGCTCTGAATTGTGAACAATGATGTCCTGGGTTTTTGACTCGTGGCTTTGCGCCAGTCGTTCCCCTTCCACCCCCATCACTTTCAGTGAGATTGAACGCGAATCTTTTTGGTAATCAGGGTATACTTTGGTAGCGCCGTTAGCAAAGCGCAACCAAACAGGATATTGTTGGGGTTTTGCTAGCAAACCTTGCTTAAGGGAAATCGCATTCAGTTGCGAAGAAGTTAACGAAGCGCGTTTGCCCAATTCCCGTTTAATCGCTTCCTCATCAAAGTCAAAAATTTCCAGAGTTCCTTTAACGCAAGCATGAGTTTTGGCGTGAGTATCTCGCAGCGCCCGATCCTTATTGCCGTAAAGATTATCCATCCGAAGCTTGGCCTGCTCAACCAAAAGATCGTAATATTTGCGTTCGTCTTGTTCGGGATATTCGGTAAATAACTTCTTGTTCATAACATAACCTTTGGTTAATCGCTAAAAAAGGCTCTACACAAACCGTTGCATCTGTGAAACAGTATAAATGCTGGTGCAATTGCTTCCGAATTGCCGTAGCTTATCGCTTGCGAAAATATCGCCTTTTTCTTCCTCATTTTTGAGGGCGCAGGTGTCTTTGCGCCCCCAACTAATTTGAGTCTTAGTTGTCAGCTACAACTTAAAGATCGAAGGAGACTTTGTACTTGGGATCGCTTGGAGGAACATTACGATTCACTAAATCAGAGACTGTTTTGGTATTTTGGATAATTTCCCAACCAACCTCAGAAAAAGTTTCCTTATTGAAGACTTTAGGCGATAACAAAGGATTAGTTAAAGCTTGGGAGAAAGCATCAATGCCAATTATCCGTGCTACTAAAGGCGGAATTGCTGAATTTTCCCGCACATCTTCAGCGTACAATCCGACAAATAGTTCAATCTTATCAACATGACCGTACAACTCTTTTAATTTCTGTTGAGCGTATTCGTCACCCGTAATTTGATTGAAATCAGTCACCCTGGGATAACCACACATTTCGCGGTAATCGTTATAACTGGCTAACTGCGCCTGCCGTCCGAGTTTAACAGATGCTAGTTCGGTAGCATCAATAAATGTATAAGGTGTTCCTGCGATCTTAAAATCAGGTGTGTTAAACAAACCAATTCTAGTGCCTGGTTGGGAACAAGTTTCTTCCATCAATGCACCCAACCCTTTATCGATTAACATCTGATTATTCCAGAGGGAATCGTACATGGATTTTTCTTTCCCGTCATAGGTAAAGGTTTCAGGAACCGCACTATGCCAGCGATAGACAAAACTAAACTCAATCGCCATCCAATTTTCTCGATACCAACTTTCCTTGGTAAAAGCTTCAGGATCGGCAAAGAACCTAAAATTATAGGGCGTAATGTGGAAAATGTACTCTTCCATAATGATATTGAGAACAATCACCATGAGAATATTTCTCGCGGTTTGGAAGAGCCTCTCGTCGTCCCATTCTGGATAGCTTTTTGACAAAACATCGCAAATTCGATTATGCTCCCTGATACATAAAGTGTTGAGCATGACATAGCCAACTTGGACGTTTGCCCGTTCAACTCCCATTGCAAATAGCTTGCTTTTCTTTTCGGGGGATTGTCTTTTCTCATCATTAAGGGGTGCATGAAGACCTTCAAATTGAGGATCGATAATACCCTGCTCAGGATCGGCATAATAAAAGAGTGGATATTCTTCTTCTACGCCATCTTTGCGCTTGAGTTTTTGGGTTTTAAATTTACCGTCTTTGAAAGCTCTGAGCATATTTGTTTGTTTGCGGGTCAACCCGTAAACATTACACATATCAATCTGATGGTTGGAGGTATTTTTGAAGCGGTTTTGCTGATCGATCCGCAGAAAACTATCTGTAAACCACTGCACCCAATAGGGAAAGAGCAGAGTCGATTTGTCTGAATAAATGGTTTTTCCATCTCTTTTTTGAAATAAGGTCTTTAATTTACCCAGTGGTGGTAAATTCCCTTCTTTGTTAAATTCGGGGTCGGGAGGTAAATGTCGCCCAGTATAAGTCTTGTCTGTAAGTGAATCCCAAGAGATGTAGGTATCAGTTTTTTTTGGAATATCTGTCCCTGGAATTTTGGGATCTAAGCCCATTAAGCTATAGGGAAGCGGGCGAGTCGGAAGTTTGTAAATGATGCTATTGAGAAAAAATTTGTTTAGTTTACGTTTCAGAGGCTCGTAACTTTGAACTAAGTTCCAAATTGGTTTGAAATGAGTCAACGTATATGCTAAAGCTTTGTTGCTAAATCCATCTCTAGATGTATCTCTTTTCATGATTGCTTTTCCTTTGTTGTAGATGAGATAGTCTTATTAGGTTCCGTTCTGAGAGCTTGATAAATTTTTATCATTTTTCTATATTATCAATTATTTTGGAGAGAATTTTTTGCAGATTCTTAGGTCGATAGTCTTGGCGTTTTTTTAATCGATTGATCGTGCTTTCGTGAAGATCCTCAATAGCATCGCCCACCTCGCGGAACTTGATTCCTGCCAATTTGAAGAACCCAGGATTGTTTTTAAAATCAATCTCATAATTGGGATTGATACCTGTGGGAATGGCACTTGGATCGAATTCAAGCCCCAATCCCAGGTTACGGGTTGAATCGATCATCCATTGTAAGGCGGCATCTGATAAACCGCTGTATTCTTTCGTTCCACCGCCGATGCAGATATGCGAGCCGGGAAACCAAACTTGAATAACCCGCTGGTTCTCAATATCAGGATTTTTTTTCATAGGCGTAACATCAAAGATTTCGCGAACTTCGTCGATCGCAACGGCGTGCAACGCATTTTGAATTAACTTATTTAAAGTGGTGTCGTGGAATCTGTACCTTTTCTTGAGCTGTTCGTCATACTTCTTGAAGGCGGGTAGAGTAGGAATACCAAGGGCTCCAACGGTGTCGAAACAACCAAGCAAGGTAATCGGGACGCGATCGCCGTAATCTTCGCGGTAATTGGCTGCTACCCGATCCTTTGGTTTAATGTCTCGTTTACGGTAAAGCTCGTAAGCTTCTGATGCCCTGGTAATATGAGGGCGGGATAGGAGACCGGAGCAATAAATCATCCCGGTTAGACTCCTGACTGTGTAAGCACCGCGACTGAACCCGAATAGATATATTTCGTCACCCTTCTCATAGTTGAGAGAAAGAAAACGATAGGCATCTTGTATATTTTTATCGATTCCCAGTCCAGTGGCTCCGCCCAAAATCTTGTTACTATCCGCTCCAACTCCTTCGTCATAAAACACGATTTGCGGAACCCCGTCACTGGCGGTCGATTTCACTGCCTGGGCAAGTTTAATCACATTACTTGGGTAACTACTATTGAGTTGTTGCCAAGTGCCATCACAGCAAACGATTAGACGTTTCATTTTTACTTGTCTCTCTTTGAATCGGAAATTTGAGAGCGATCTGTCATTGGTCATCGGTTACAAGAGAATTGCCAATTCCCCTTTTTGTATGGCGTCAGGCGATCGCTGCTAGTTTTTGGATCGAAATTGTTATGTGGGTGGGCAATCTTTAGTTATTTCGATTGTCAGGATAGTAGTCTCAAACCACCACCTAGTTGAGTTTATTGTATTAAAATGTGAATAATATTTATATTTCTTAATACAAAAAGGGCTGAGCGTGAGATCGTAGGTTTGGTTCTGAGAAAATGCTCGATTATCCTAAAACGTAAAAAATTCAGAGCGTGAAATCGTAGGTTTGCTTCAGGGAAAATGCTCGATTATCGTAACATAAGTAGTGATACGACGCCCTAGCTAACGAACCTTTAAACACATTTACGGTCTGCACAGTGAGTTTTTAGAACAGCTATATATTATCGATTTGTCGGTTGGCTGCAAGATAATAGTGAGATATTTGCCGCACATCAGATTTAGGCGATGTTTTAGGTTAATTTTTGTCTCAGTCACTCTCAGGTTTTCTGCGATCTGCTTGAAGTTTTTAACAATCTGTGGGCTTTTCTGGTTTCTCGATCGGTAAATTTGTGCGAAAATTTCCTAGCCCCGATTAAATTTAAAACGTCCCAAAGTGGGGACGATCGACCGCAGCGACTGGCTACGAGGTTCTCGCACCAAAATCAAAGGCAGCAAGCCTACCAGCCTCACAGCAGCCGAGAGGGCAAACAGTGAGCCCAAACTCATACCAGGAAGTTGGGCAAGAAAGCCGCCGGCGGTAGTTCCCAAAGCCCCAGCTAATCCCGAAACAGCAGCGCCGATCGCAAAATAAGTCGAAGGTTGCTCGATCAACGCGAGCTCCATTTGAATATTGTTAGTACACAGCCCGATCGCCCCTAAAGTCGTTCCCCCCAACAAGTGCAGCAGCGGCAGCCACACCCAGAGGGCAAACGGGTAATTGCCCGTACCCAACCACAGCAAAGGGGTTACAGCCACCACCAGCCCAACCGCAATTAGCAGCGGACGATTCCCCCAGCGATCGGCCAACTTACCCCAAAACATCAGCAGCAGTAGATTTGCGCCGGAACTTAAGCTGGTGTAAATCGTTACAAAACTCACATCCAAGCTTAAATCTTTCAGCAAGTAGATATTAAAAAAAGGCGCGCTGAGATTAACTGCAAATGTCCATAGGCTGAAGTAAAGAATAAACATTAAAAAATTAGAATCTTTCAGCACAGAAGGCACAAAATCTGTTATTTGCTTTTCTTTTTTCTTTGTAAGTCGATCGTTCAGTGCATTTTTTTTGTATACCTGGGGATTCACATCAACCATGAAGGATTGACACCCCAAACTAATCATTCCCGCCAAAACACCCACCAATAAAACAATACCGTAGCCCAAAATTGGGCCGCCGTCCCAAGTTGACACTCCCAATCCCATCAACGGCACTCCCAGCAAAGTGATGAGGCTGACAGCACTGTTGCGAAAGCCAAAATAGCGTCCCCGCAAGCGCTGAGGAACCACAGCAGCCATCCAACTGAACCAGCTAGAATTGGCAAAAGCTGCCAGCACGCTAGCTGCTACGACTGTTACCAGTGTCCATTGCAGCAGTTGGCGGGGATCTTGGTGCTGGGAACCCCAAACAATTGCCACCGCCAGCACCAGCCACAGCAGCCGCGAAACGCTGAATACAAATAGGTTGTACGAGCGGCGGGTGGTTGTCCGATCTGCGATGTAGGCTCCTAATGGTTGCAGGAGATTTACCACCATCGGAATAGCAAAGAATATACCTATTTCCACGCTACTCGCGCCGAGTTGCAGCAAGAAGTTGCTCAGCAGCACGCCGGTGGTCGCCGACTCGAAGATAGTGGCAAAAACGCCGTCTAGAGTTGAGGCTTTCAGGGTCGATCGAACGTCTTTTTTGGAAAATTTGAGAGCTATTTTTGGAGAGAGAACGAGCTGAAATATTTTCGGGTCTACTATTTCTACTATTTCTGCAGTCTGAAGAGATAGAGGTTCATTTAACTCTGCAACTGGTTCAACCATAGTCAATCGATTTTAGATTTTAGGTTTTAGATTGTAGATTGGATAATTGAAGTAACAGGGTTAGATAAAACCAGCCCCACCTTCAAGAGGCTAGCTCGAAAGTAGGACTGGCACGTCCGGGTAATTCAGATCAATATAAATGACTTGCAATCGCTAGGACATCAACCGGTTGGGAGATATAAATTTGCTAATTGTAAACAAGTAGGTTTTAGGGCTTAACAAGGAAGCGATCGCAGCATTTCGCCTGCCAACAATTGCTCGAATTCCGCCTCAAACAAGTCGCCCCAAGGGCCAAAACAAATTTCGCCCGATCCTCGACTCGGCTCTGACACATTTACGGCTAGGTAAATCTATAGAATGAAAGACGATCGACTTGCCGAGTATAGCTGCTAACGATTTGTACCTAATTCCTGGAATCCGTTTGTTCAGCCCCAGCGCTCGCGATCGAGATTCCGGGTTTTTTGTGAAAATCGCCCGCACCGGCCCGTAAGCCTTCGGAGTGGGTTGTTGGCGATCCTCTACGTTGGCGTAGCCCCCGTAGGGGCGGGCTCCGCTAACGCACCTCAACAAAAGTGTGGCTGCGATCAGCAACTGGGAGAACCAAATGATTACTTGACAAAAATTACCCTAACTGCTGATAATAACAAACCCTAAAATTAAGCTTAAATGTTTGAGGGGTATCACTGCTACGGCGTGATGTCGATCGCCAGCCAATTTACGGATTTCTGAATTACAACGTGACAAAAACTCAACCTTTATCGGGGTATACACTGCCAGTATTTGCCTGTGCGGCCGCACTTGCAGCTTTGCGGTGCTTACGCGCAGGTATTCAGTCTCTAGATAGCGTATCAGTCAATTTACTGGAACCGCAAATAACTGCAGAAATTCCGATCGAACAGGCGTCTGTACTCAAAACTGATACCGCTTTAGGAGTGACTCGCTCAGATCCGGGCGACAATCTCGATCTGACTCGAAATACCCCCGTTTGGGCAATGGTGGAATTGGGGAATTGGGAAGAGGGAGAGCAGATTGTGATTCTCGGCGGTGAAGGTATAGGGCGTCACACAGTCGGTGGAGGGGCGGCGATCTATGATTACGCAATGCGACTGTTGCGATCGAATCTGAGCCGAGAACTCGCAGGGGGAGAAAAAATTACTGTCACCCTGATTCTGCCGTCTGGGCGGCAACTAGCCACCCGCACTTCTAACGAAGCTTTCGGCGTGGTAGAAGGACTTTCGCTGCTGGGTACAACGGGCATTTCTCAACCGCTGAGCGCCCCTGGACAGTTGGAAGTTTACCGCGAACAACTGCAACAAAAAGCCGAACTGTTTGACTGTTTGGTTTTCTGCATCGGCGAAAACGGCTTGGATTTGGCGCGACAACTGGGGATTAATCGTGAGAGGTTAGTCAAAACCGCTAACTGGCTCGGCCCGCTGCTGGTAGAAGCCGGATATCAGGGCGTGCAGTCAATTTTGCTGTTTGGCTATCACGGGAAACTGATGAAATTGGCGGCGGGAATTTTTCACACTCACCACCACCTCGCTGACGGGCGCAGGGAAATTCTCACAGCTTACTGTGCTAAGGCTGGAATGCCGGCTGATGCGTGTTCCGCAATTTTTGCCGCAGCGACAGCCGAAGAGGCTCTCGGGCAACTGCGGGCTTTAGACGCCGAGTTTGGGAGCAATTGGGTCGATCTAATTTACGGCGACATCGCCCGACAAATAGACTTGCGGTCATCGGATTGCATTTTTACTCACACTAACTTGCACATCCCCGTGGGCTCGGTGATGTTCGGGCGCGATCGCAAAATTATTGTTAAAAGTGACATAGGAGATACATTTTTGACCCAAATTTGTTAATGTAGTGTGAATATCCCTGAATTCTGTTTAAAACATCGGTCAGGGATAATATTTAACAAGTAATAATTCTCTGTCCCTAAACCTTAATTATACTAGGTTGCTTCGGGAAGCTATTTCTGAAGCAAGAATTCAATTAATTAGGGTAAGGATCGAAGTAAATCTATGGCCCTGTACCCGATTAATCGACTAACATCGCTGACGGCAATCTAGTATCAATAAGATTTATTCCTAGCGACCAATGGTTCCTAGTCTTCCTTAGAATTGTACTGAGAGCGCGACAGATACGTCCGCTACTTTCTGCCCAATTAGCACTTAGCAATTACGCAATAACCGTGACTACTAAAATAGAAACTGAGTCCGTTCTCACAAACTCTTTAATGCAGCAGATCGATCGCCAGATCATCGTGATTCTCGACTTCGGTTCGCAATATTCCGAACTGATTGCTCGTCGAATTCGCGAAACTCAAGTATATTCAGAAGTAATTTCTTACCGCACTACGGCAGAACAGTTAAAAGCTATCAATCCTAAAGGAATTATTCTTTCAGGAGGCCCAAGTTCTGTATACGATGAAAAAGCACCCCACTGCGACCCAGAAATTTGGAATTTGGGAATACCGGTGTTGGGAGTGTGTTACGGGATGCAGTTGATGGTAAAGCAGCTCGGAGGCACGGTTGAACGGGCTAAGTTAGCCGAATATGGCAAGGCATCGCTATTTATTGACGATCCTACAGATTTGCTGACAAATGTCGAAGAAGGCAGCACGATGTGGATGAGCCACGGAGACTCGTGTACTCAACTGCCACCGGGTTTTGAAATCCTCGCTCACACAGACAATACTCCGTGTGCTGCTGTGGCTAACCACGAGAAAAATTTGTACGGGGTTCAGTTTCACCCCGAAGTAGTTCACTCGATCGGGGGAATAGCTTTAATTCGCAATTTTGTTTACCACATTTGCGAGTGCGAACCGACTTGGACGACTGCTACTTTTGTGGAGGAATCGATTCGCGAAATTCGCGCGCAAGTGGGAGATAAACGAGTTTTGCTGGCTCTATCGGGCGGTGTAGATTCTTCTACTTTGGCTTTCTTGCTGCATAAGGCGATCGGCGACCAACTTACCTGTATGTTTATCGATCAAGGGTTTATGCGGAAGTATGAACCAGAACGGTTGGTAAAATTATTTAAAGAGCAATTCCACATTGACGTTGAGTATGTCAATGCTCGCGAACGGTTTTTAGCTCAACTTGAAGGGATTACCGATCCTGAAGTAAAACGCAAGCGGATCGGTCACGAATTTATCAACGTATTTGAAGAAGAATCGAAGCGTCTGGGCCCCTTTGACTACCTCGCACAAGGTACTCTTTATCCTGATGTGATTGAGTCGGCTGACACGAATGCAGACCCCAAAAGTGGCGAGCGAGTTGCTGTTAAAATTAAAAGCCACCACAACGTCGGCGGTTTGCCGAAAAATTTGCGATTTAAGCTGATTGAACCGCTGCGAAAACTGTTTAAGGATGAGGTGCGAAAAGTCGGCCGGTCGATCGGGCTTCCCGAAGAAATAGTGAACCGACAACCTTTCCCCGGCCCGGGATTGGCGATTCGGATTATCGGAGAAGTTACCTCCGAGAGACTAAATATTTTGCGGGATGCTGACTTCATTGTTCGCCAAGAAATTAACCGGCACGGATTGTACGGTGAACTTTGGCAAGCTTTTGCAGTTTTGCTACCGATTCGCAGTGTAGGCGTGATGGGCGATCAGCGCACTTATGCTTATCCGATCGTCTTGCGATTTATTAAGAGTGAAGACGGGATGACGGCTGATTGGGCGCGGGTTCCTTACGATTTGTTGGAACTGATCTCGAATCGGATTGTGAATGAGGTTAAGGGGGTGAACCGAGTGGTTTACGATATTACTTCTAAGCCACCGGGAACGATCGAGTGGGAGTGATTTCTAGTTAGCGATTAAGTAGGCGGACTAATTTTTTTGTCTGTCTACTTATTTTGATTTTGGATAAAAAGTCAACAGTCGTTACTTGTTGACAAGTGATTGAAGAAGAGGTAGTTCTTCCTATGAAGGTCTGAAACATTTGCACAGCAAGAGGTTCAGACTCGTGAAAAACGAAAATTATCACTGTGACACTTGAAGGGCCGAAGGTTGGTTCTAACTGACATCTTGCACCATTCTCGATAAGCATTTTAGGAACAGGCTTTTCGGCCTGTTCCACAAGAAAATTCACTCTTTGTGGAACAGGCCGAAAAGCCTGTTCTTGAGAAGGGTGCAAGATGTGGGTTCTAATTGTTCCACCGCTGCATTAGTTTCAATGTTGTGACTTCGATCACTGGTAACACGGACTTGGTTCACCGAAGATTTTCAGTATTATCACGGAAAAAAACCAGCACCATCACTTGCTCTTAGGAGAAACCACGAGATGATTAAGGTGTCGAGTTCAAAACAATCCCATGTATCCAGTTAATCTTCTCCCCGGCGCTATCAACGAATTAATTGCCACTGTCACCGATACTCACCGCGTTACCAAGGCTGACCGCTACGGCATGATGGCCGCCATCCTCGATGAGTCTATCAGTGAAGAAGAACGTGGCTCACTCGATCGTCTGATTCGCTCCCTAGTCAAAGGTAGGATTCAAGTCAGTGATGAACTCTCCATCGTCTCGTAAGCAGAAAGCTCGTTGAGAACTCGACACTCTACAAGAGCTTTCGATTGGGAAAGTTTAGACCAGTCACTGATATTGCGATCGTCCTTTACAAGGATAGCTTTTTGTATCATGCACTTTTGACATAGACGATTAGCGTTGGGAACTTCATAAACATTATGACGGATACCATCCAGCATCTCATCACAAATTTGGGTAGAAACCCCGTCCTTTTAGGACGGCTTTATATTAGAATGTAATTGGTCAACGACCCACCCGAGACGATGGATCAAACAGCCTATACGAGCGAAGTTCAGCCCGAGGTGCTGGCGGCGAAGCAAAATCGGTAGACCGGGAAAAGAGGATAGGGCAATGGAAGTCTAACCCTAGAATCAAAACAGGAGAAGAATTCCGTTTGGTATTCGACACGTAAAAACCGCAGGGCTTGCGGGGTTAGTCTGTGGAGCGAACATAAGACCAAAACTCTTTGAGGGTGGAGGCAGTTGCGAAGAAGCAGAAACTTAAGTCGCGAGGCTTAAGAATCACCGTACCTTCAGGTCAGTGAGTATGTCAATGAGCCACACATTCAAGATTTGGGTGGATTCCAAGCCCGTCACTTGCTTCCCTCAGACGTTTTAGCACTGGTAGGCCCGTTCATCTTTTTTGACCATCTCGGCCCTGCGGTGTTTCCACCCGGCCGGGGCGTGGATGTCAGACCGCATCCGCACATCAACTTAGCAACCGTCACCTACCTGTTTGAAGGTGTTTTGCTGCATCGTGATAGTGTGGGCAGCGTTCAAGAAATCCGTCAGGCGTGCGGTGAACTGGATGACGGCAGGGCGAGGCATTGTCCACTCCGAACGCACGCCTGACGACGATCGCAGCAAAGAAGCCATCCTGCATGGCATTCAAACTTGGATAGCCCTTCCCCATGAATACGAAGAAACCGACCCCTGGTTTCGGCATCATCCGGCAACTGAACTGCCTGTTTGGGAGTCGGACTTAAGTGCCAAATAGTTTGCTAAACTTATCTACAGTTGATTGCCGAGAAGAAGTTCCATGTTTGCCGTCAAGCGAGCGCTCAAATTGAATAACAGCGAAGCGACCTTGATGGCAAAACACGCAGGATTTAGGCGAGTTGTTTTCAATTTAGGATTGAGCCTGCGAGTCCAAATGTACGGTGAGGGCAATTTTTCTGACTCAAAGGTTATCGGCGAAGTCAAGAAAGTTCTTACCAACCACGTCAAGAAACAACCTGAATGCGCTTGGATGAACCAGTTGTCTTCTCGTGTTTACCAAAACGCTTTGATTGACTTGAAAGAAGCGTTCAGTCGGTATCGTTTGGGGAAAGCCGGCCATCCGAAATTTGCCAGCCGCCGAGACGGGCAATCATTCACGGTTGATTCTTCTAATGGCAAAGTTTTGCTAAGTGCTGGTAACACCATCAAGATTCCTACTTTGGGGACTTTTCGGCTTCACGAGCCACTCCCGTGTGGATTTGCATCTCAAACTTTTACCATTTCAAAAGAAGGAAATCGCTGGTTCGTCTCTTTCTGTGTTGATGCCCAACGCCTGCCAATTCAACAGCCTGATAGTTCTGTAGGAATTGATGTAGGTGTCAAATATGCGGCCACCCTGTCAAACAGTCAAGTGTTTGATGCGCCAAAACCGCTCAAGCAAGCGAAAACCAAGCTTGCTACTTTACAGCGCAAGGCGTCAAGACAAATAAAAGGTTCTCGCAACCAACGCAAAACTTACAACAAGATCGGCAGACTCCACGCACGGATAGCCTGCATTCGTAAAGACTTCCTTCACAAGTTGACGACTTATTTAGCGAAAACTTTCAAGTTAATTAAGATAGAAGACTTGAATGTTAAAGGATTGCTGGCAAATCACAAGTTGGCAGGGGCAATATCCGACTTAGGGTTTTACGAATTCAGGCGACAGCTAGAGTATAAGTGCAAAATGTATGGAGCAAGCTTAGTGCTGGTAGATCGATGGTTCCCCAGTTCTAAGATTTGTGCCAATTGCGGGCATAAAAAAGATATGCCTTTGCAAGTGAGGACTTATGATTGTCCTGCTTGCGGCGTGTCAATAGATCGCGATTTGAATGCTAGCTTGAATATTTTGAATTGGGAACCCAAGGCTATTGGGGGATAGCCTGCTTATCTTGGGATGGCCGACCACCCAACAGCGCAGGAAGTGAGTTCTGAATTGCGACTAAAGATGGCTTTAGTCAAGTTTGGGTAAGTTTTACGAAGCAGGACGCAGGAGTTTCGTTCACCCTGATTGCGGGTGAGGCATACGATCGCACTTCCCCAGTTCAAATATTTTCACCCATGATTTATCTGGACGTGCAACTGACTGCTGGAAGAGAATTTACCTTACCGGGCCATTACAGCGAACAGGCGGTTTACAGCGTAACAGAGGGGCTTGCGATCGATGGAGAGCCTCTGGAACAACATCGGTTAGCGGTTCTAAATTCAGGCACTGAAGTAAACATTTCTGCTTCAGCCAAGGCTCGTTGTATTGTGATTGGCGGTGAACCTGTTGGTGAGCGCCATAAGTGGTGGAATTTTGTTTCGAGTCGGCACTCGCGCATTGAGCAAGCTAAACTCGATTGGAGAGAGGGACGCTTTGCTCAGGTTCCTCAAGAGACAGAGTTTATTCCGCTGCCCGAAGAGCCACCTTCTCAAGCAGAGCAACCGTTGTGAATAACCGCAGAGATTTAACTTTAAAAACTGTTTTTTGATGCATAATTTGTCTTTTTTACTCTAATCTTCACGAATATTATTTCAAAATCGGCGTTGCTTAATCAGGGTATGAAAAAAATCAGTGGGAAATCGGGAAGCTTTGTGGGTACTGGTTTATATGACTTGCATATTGAGCTTTTCATACCGTAAATCAGCAACGCCCTATCTGCCTATATTGCGCTTCATTCGATCGAGTTCTTCGTCTGCTTCCCAGCGTTGAAACTTTTCTTCTAAAGGATCTGCCGCATTAAAACTGTTATAATTTGAACTCTGATTCCAACCCTTTGTATCCCAATTTGGCTCTGTTTTAGTGGTAGGGCGAGTTGCGGCTTCTGCCGCTTTGGCTCGGACTTCTTTTCGCCGTACTTGAATTTGGCGGTACAGTTCTTTTGCTTTTTCAATCCGTTCTTTGCAGCCTTGCATTTGACCCCAGCGCTGATTTCCCTGACGCAGCAAAGCGGCTTGTCGCTCTTGGGCGGCTTGAGCTAAATCGAGCCTTTGAGCAGCTTTAGCTTTGTTGATGCGATCGTTCCAGCGCTGAATTTCTTGGGCGGCGGAGAGAATTTCGGCTTGCAGTTTTTTCTCTTGTTTTTGGATATCGAGAATCAGTCGCAGAGTGTCTTCTTCTTGTTCCTTCAGTTGTTCTTCTATTGCCTGCAATTCGAGATGGGGATTGCTACGCAAAAATTCTTCTAATCGGGTTTCTAGAAAGCGGCTGAAATCATCAAATAAGCCCATTTTTTATAATTCCTCAGTCAATCGATTTTAGGTTTTAGATTTTAGATTTTAGATTTTAGCATTGACTTGCGCGAGATAAATTCGGGGGCAAGTTTATCGGATACAGGTTTTTTATTTCTCCACACATGAATCCGGGGGGTTGTATCCTGGATGCTTTCGGTCATTAGTCATTGGTCATTAGTTATTAGTCATTGGTTCTTAGTCACTGGCGATCGATCATCGGTCATTAGTTGTCGGTTATTATAACTAACTGTTTTCAACGGTGAGGTACAGCCTCGTAATTGCCAATCACCAATTACCATTACCTAACTCATAACTAATGACTGATGACTAATGACTCATAACTGATGACTGATTAGAACTTTTGGCCGACAAAAACCGATCGCACATCTCCTCCCTTGCGAATCACTGCTTCTTGATTTTTGATTTCTGCCAGCGTCCAACCGCTAGCGCCGATGCTTTCGCCGACATAAATTCTGCGGGCTACGCCGTCTACTTCAAACAAAGCAGCCGATCGATCGCCCAACTCCAAAATCCCTACCAGCGTGTGGGCGGAAGTGGAGGCGCTGCTAACGGCCGGTGCCGATTGCTCGGGCGCGGGCGCAGATTGCTGGGCTGCTGCGGGCGCTGGTGCCGGTTCGGTTTCGCGAGCCAAAATCTTTGGCTGGGGAGACTCCGAGGGGGAAGGGGAAGCGGCGAGGGGCTCTCGATTTCCCGCAGCGGCGATCGCACGACCGGAGGCTGGAGCAGCCGGTGAGGGGGAAACTGCCGCGGTTTGAGGAGCAGCAGGAGCAGCAGGAGCCGCCGGAGCCGCAGCCACCTGAGCAGGCGGAGCCACAGTCACCTGAGCGGGGGGAGGGATCACTACGATTTGGGGTGCTGGTGCTCCCGGCTGTGCGCCGGCTTGTTCTAGGGCATCAGCGATGCGGTTGACTGCTGTCGAAAGACCTGCGGTTGCCGGCGGCGCGCCGGAAATTTGAATGCTCGGCAGCGTCCCTGGGGTGGGGGCTGCGGGAACTCCTGCAAGTTGGGGGTTAGCCTGGGGTGCTTTTTTTTGTTCGATCGCTTCTAGGGAGCGCTGCACGTATTCCACAAACGGGGTGTCTGGTGCTGTTTTGCCACTTGCTGCGGGTGTCTCTGGTGCGGGGGCGGCGGGCAAGCGCACGAGTCCCGACCTGCTCGCGAGCCATAACCCCATGACTAGCAGCAGCGACCCAAATGCTGCTCCCAGCAGCATTCTGTCGAATGATTGTTTGGACTGCTGTTTTTTGGTTGTTTCTAGGGCGACTTGGCGGGCGATCGCTTCTACGTCTTTTTCGCCCCGCTGCGACTGGGGGGGTGCCAACTGCGACAAAACTATTTGAGGTACCGAGATCGACTTGAGGGCCACGAATTCTGGCTGCACTGGTTCCGATGGCAGTCCGCCGCTGCCGTCGAATGCTCGATCGACTCCTTCAAACAGTTCGTCCATCAACCGATCGGCGTAGGACTCTACTGCCACTGCTTCGGCTGGCACTGTTTCCACCGTCGCCCTCACGGCGATCGGCTCTGACGCTGATTCCAAAGACATCTGTTCGGCGATTACTTTTTGAGGCATAGTTTTCTGTTTGCTCCCGCTCCTCGACAACCCTGAGATTCTCAACTTCAGACTTCTACAGGATACTTGTGATGTTGACCAATTCTTGGCTCAGAACAGGTCAATTGTATCTCACCCATCACCATATTTTTAGTCCTCGACCAACTTACTTTGCCCGATCGACTTTTGTTTTACCTGTTTTGTGCCTTTTCGCCCCTGTTTTCTGCTGCCAGTCTTACTTGCTTACCCTGACTTTTACTGCATATTCTACTGCTTTTGTCAACCCCACCCTCCGGGGCTTCGCAGTTTGTGACATACAGCTTTACTTGGGGCGATCGCAAAAAAAGCGGGTTTTTTGCCGCTGTTTGCGATGGCTTTGCAGCTTTGACAACGATTTCAGACTTTTATCCGTCTTAAGTTTTTGGTCAGTTTGCTTGACAGTAATGACAGGTTGCAGATTTTCTCATAACTCATGGCTGCAACAGTGGTAACAACCGCTGTAATTCCCCACAAGCTGCCTGAAGCGATAGCGGCGCATTTTCTGGTAAGCTCTGAGAATAACATCGATCGGCTAAATCCTCAACAGGGCGTTTGCAAATAGCCTCATTCTTCTCAAATTTTGCATAAGCATCCTCTTCATTCACAGTTTCTCCCTGCAAATAATCTCCCTGCAAATAGTGTATCCAAGTCTCAATATTGCGCTTGGGAACAAAAATCGCGATCGCCTCATTCGGTTCCCTATTTTCCTGCTTATGTTCATCAAGCACACTAGCTAACCAATTAAGTCTTGCTGCCAGCGTACCCGTATCTGCATCAATTAACACAACTAATCCAATCGCCACCCGGTTTCTATTCTGGCGATAAGCTTTCACTTCCGCCAGATACTGAGTGCGTACATACTGTTCTCCAGCTTGGCTACCTTTCGGACAAATATTAGCCCGAAATCTACCTGTAAAACCTCTCCTTTTTAGGAAATAACGCGCAAAAACAAACTGCTGTAGATCCTCGCAGAGAATGACAATCTGAACTCTACGCTGACTCATTCAACCATCCCCGTGCAATCAGTTCAGAAACTGGCAATCCCGAATTGTCAGCTACTTCATTGCTAATTCGTTTGACTCGAACAGCAGCATTGCTTTGACGCTCAAACCAATAGCCAATCCGTGAAGCTAAAAGATAGTTAATTAACTCAGGATGGTGAGAAATTAGTAATGCTTGAACTTTTTCCTCGCTACAAAGGTCATAAAGCTCAATCAGCCAGGGTTGAATTTCTGGTAATGCTAAAAAGTTTTCCGGTTCATCAATCCACAAGGTATAATCTTCCGATTTTGTACCGTAAATCAGCGCGTATAAAGCCACTAATGTTTTTTGTCCGTCCGACAATTCTCTGAGACGATATTCAATTGGCTTGCTGTTATCTTTTTCTCCTGAAAACCGCAGTTTTAATACCAAATTATCTTCGCTTACTCGCTCAAACTTAAAATTGTTGAATCCATCCAAAACATCTCTTAAAATATTTCCAATCTCAGCAATTTTACCTTGATCTTCAGATAAGTAGCGATACCAAGAAACAAAATTTTCCATCCGAGGACTCAAACGCATTTGTTCTTGGCTACTTTCATCAACCATCAAGCTGGGAACAACTTGCACGATGATAAATCGCGCCATCCGTTCTCTAAACCAAGTTAACTTCGTGTTGTCGTTTCTTGGCATTAATGAAGGCAGAATAGATTGCGACCAGTCAAACTGGTATTTCGGGCCCGGTGAATAATCATCTCGATAGAGTTGAACTTCGCCGAATTCAAATTGTAGTAAAGGCTGGTTATCAAAGAGCAGACTCTCGTACCTAACACGACATTTATCTCCATACTCATCGATTTGTAATTGATATTTGTAGCAGCCGCCATTACCGAGAATTTCTAGCTCGAAACGCTGAATTTGTAAAGTTTGCCAGCGGGTGAAGTCCGCAGGTTTGAAAATTCCTTCAACCTTACTGTCGCCGCTGACCAATGCTTGGATTTTCTGCAACACCTCAAAAACTGTTGATTTACCCGATCCGTTAGAACCCAGAAATAGATTAATGGCATCAAAGTCAAGTTCAAAGTTTACCAAACAGCGAAAATTGTCAATATATATTCGTTTCAGCATGGGATTATTTCACTCATAATTACTCTATAGCAATCCTAAATCATTTGTGAATTTCTTACTCCCTCCCCTTACCAAGGGGAGGGTTGGGGTGGGGTAAAAAATTTACGACTCCTGCAAGGATTGCTATAGCTCCTGTCATTATTAACAGGAGCTAAACACAACATTCGGACAACCCAAATTAACCCACCCGTTCCGCCAATTCCAACCAGCGCTCAGTCGCCCGATCGATCTCCTGCGTCAACTGAGCCAAACGATCCGATAACTTCTTCATCTCGGCAAACTCGCTCGGAGCATTGTGAGACAAAATCTTCTCAATGTCTTCTTTTTCAGCTTCCATTTTCGGGATTTGACTTTCTAATTGTTCGTATTCCCGCTTCTCATTGAAGGAGACTTTGGGAGCTTTTTGAGGGGAATTTGTGGGTTTTGAATTGTTAGATTCAACAGTACGCGTAACTTTTTCTTTTTCTTTTTGCCCTTTTATTTCCTTGGCTTCTTCGGCTTTCTTGTAATCTAAATACACTGAATAATTGCCGGGATACAAGCGCAAATTGCCGCCAGGTTCCAATGCGAAAACCATGTCGATCGTGCGATCGAGAAAATAGCGATCGTGGGACACCACAATCACGCAGCCGTTAAAATCTTCGAGATAATCCTCCAAAACCGCCAAAGTCTGCACGTCCAGGTCGTTTGTCGGTTCGTCTAAAATCAGCACGTTTGGCGCACTCATCAGCACTTTCAACAGAAATAACCGGCGCTTTTCCCCGCCAGAAAGTTTGTTAATCGGTGCATACTGTTGGTTCGGTGGAAACAGAAACTTTTCCAACATTTGAGAAGCGGTAATGATTTCGCCATCCGCCGTTTGCACCAACTCCGCCACACTTTTCAAGTATTCAATAACTCGCTGGTCTTCGTTCGGCGTCAAATCCTCTGAATGCTGGTCAAAATAACCGATATGAATGGTTGTGCCAATTTCGACAGTACCCGAATCCGGCTGAATGCGTCCGGTGATGATATCCATCAGCGTCGATTTTCCCGCACCGTTGCAGCCAATAATTCCTATCCGGTCTTCGGGTGTGAAATTGTAGGTAAAATCTTTAATTAAAGTGCGATCGCCGTAAGCTTTAGAGATATTCAGTAACTCAATCACCTTCTTACCAATCCGGCGGCCCGCTGTCGCAATTTCGACTTTGCCGTTGGCTGTTTTGAACTCCTGGGCTCGCATATCTTTAATGCGATCGATCCGAGCTTTTTGCTTGGTACTCCGCGCTTTCGGCCCGCGTTTGAGCCATTCCAATTCGCGCCGCAATACACCCGCGTGTTTGCGAACTGTGCTGGCGGCGGATTCTTCAGCTAGGGCTTTTTTCTCCAAGTAATAAGCGTAATTGCCAGCATAATTGTAAAGGTCGCCGCGATCGATCTCCAGGATGCGATTGGTAACGCGATCGAGAAAATAGCGATCGTGCGTAATCAGCAGCAAAGCACCGCGATAGCCGTTCAAATAGTTCTGCAACCACTCTACAGACAGCGCATCCAAGTGGTTTGTCGGTTCATCCATCAGCAACACATCGGGCTCGGACAACAAAGCCGTTGCTAAGGCAATTCGCTTGCGGTAGCCGCCGGACAAATCGGCAATTTTCGCATCAAAATCCTCAATCCCCAACTTGGTCAAAATCAATTTCGCCTTGGTTTCCAAATCCCACGCATCCACCTCATCAATCCGTTCAGACACCGCAGACAGACGCGCCATCAACTTGTCTGTATCGCCTTTGCCGTGGGACAATTGATCGGAAATTTCCTCGTATTCGCGCACTAAAGCCATTTGTTCGCCACTGTCGGCAAATACTTGCTCTAAGACAGTGTGATTTTCGTCTAAATCCGGCTGTTGGGGGAGATAGACAATTGTAGACCCTGGATTGACCCAGCGATCGCCAGAGTCGATCGACTCCATACCCGCAATCATTTTCAGCAGGGTTGATTTGCCGGAACCGTTGGTGCCGATGAGTCCGACTTTATCGCCTTCATCGAGGCTGAAACTGGCATCTGTCAAGAGTTCCTTGATGCCGAAGTCTTTTTTGATCGATCGTAGAGTAAAAATAGTCATGAGTATATAAAATTATCTACCTAACTTTTGACATCGGTGAGCGAATTGCGGTATTTTAGGTTATATCATATATTGTAACGCATTTGTGACACAACTATAGAAACAATCTAGACTAAAAAAGTGAATGTTCCAAATTATTTTCACACTAGACGCTTTGTTTTTCTATGATATCAGAAGTAGCACTATCAAAAAGGCGCGGTTTTCAGTTTATAGAACTGGAAGCAAATAAGGTTGGCATTCTTTTAGTCAAAGCTCCCATTGAATTAAGCAGTCCGGTGATTGCCAAAGTATTTGGTGGCAATTTAGAGCTAAACGTATGGGGTAAGCAGTATCATCCTAGTGATTGCTGGATGTCACTTATATATCAGTATAAAGGACATCCGTGGAGTATAGTTTTTCCAATCAATGTGTGTGTAGATAGCAAGGTTTCTCAGGTGTCTGAGTCATTGAAAACTCGATGCATTTATTTACAGAATGAAGATACATCAGGTTGTTCTGCGTATCAGCTATTTGAGAATGGTAAATGTATTGAAGAGTTCGAGTGGGGAGTAGATTACACCGAAGAGGTTTTTGAGATTTCACCCCAAGAATTACCGGAATATGCAGAGGAAATGGAAGCGCGGGGTACGCCCATAGCCGACGGTTGGAACCCCAAGAAATGGGATATTTATATTACCAGTGGTACTCATGTTGGTTACAAATTTCGCACTGAAGAATGCACGCTCAAAGTAACTGAAGATAGTTTAAGAGATTCGAGACTTTTTCTTGATTTTCTCCTGCGAAGGCAAGATGCTTGGTTGCCTGATTATGAATACATCCCTTGGGGAGAAATTATCAAAGCTGAAAGTGCCAACGCTGACGATTTTGTGCGCGTAGACGGGATCTACAGAACGACTAAAATAGAGAGACCAACTCCACTTAACTGGGACACTTGATATGGTTTCGTCAGAACTACTCTTGAGGTTGCGAGGGTCAAAATGAAAATAGATCGTATTACAAGCAATCCAAAGCGGATGAACGGGCAACCATGTATTCGCGATCTTCGGCTTACTGTTCGTCGAGTGATTGAGCTGCTAGCAACTTATCCCGATCGAGAAGAGCTACATCAAGAGTTTCCCGAACTAGAGGATGAAGATATCCGGCAAGCCCTAGTTTTTGTATCTTGTTACCTTGACGATCGCATCATTGAGCTACCTAATCATTATGAAGCTGTTGCTTGACCAGGGATTACCACTTTCGGCGGCAGCATTATTACGTGATGCAGGTATCGAAACCATCCATGTTGGTGAAATTGGTATGTCTCAAGCCGAAGATACCGAAATCATCCAGAAAGCCAGATTTGAGGAACGTGTGGTTGTTACACTCGATGCGGATTTTCATACATTGCTAGCACTTGATGAAGCAGCTTCTCCTTCAGTTATTCGCGTTCGGATTGAAAGGTTACGCGCCCAAGCATTAACGGATTTACTGCTGATGGTAATTGCTGAGTGCGAGGAGGATTTAGAACAAGGAGCGGCCATTTCGGTCGAGCCAAGCCGTATTCGTATTCGTCGTCTGCCACTCATACCGGATGTCTAAAAAATAGTCATCAGTATAAACAGTCATTTACGTGACCCTGATGCTCAAAAGGTTTATGTCAATCTCGATTGTCCACGCCTTCCAATGTACTATAATTCAGATACCAACCTTTGTTGGAGTATTTTTTTATGTCCTTGCAAGAGCTTAAAGAAAAAGCCAGCCAACTATCAGTCAGCGATCGCCTTGCCCTGCTAGGTGCGATCGTTCAATCCCTGCAAAGTACACCAGAAATCGAGAATTGGCAATATTTAATTGCACGTCCTCATCCTTGGCGCAAACAACTTTACATTAAGGGACGTAAATTACTGGCATCGACTATTTGGCGAGACATGACTGCCAATCAGATGTCACCCGAACAAGCTGCCGAAAATTGGGATTTACCCCTGTCTGCTATCTATGAGGCGATTGATTACTGTCAGAATAATCAAGAAATTTTAAAATTAGAAGCAGACGAGGAACGCTATCGATTGGAAGTAAAAGGAGTCCAAGTTCAGTCTACGAATGCTGCTTGACGAAGATTCTCAAGCCAAGTATTTAGTCAATCTTCTTCAGGCAGCCGGTCACGATGTAGCCACAGTCAATACATTAAATTTAATGAATCATCCAGATTCAGTCGTGCTAGACGCTGCCAGAGAAAATGAGAGAGTGCTGCTTACACGCAATTGTGATGACTTTCAGCAATTGCATCAAGCGAACCCAGAACATTCAGGAATTTTGGCAGTTTATCAAGATTCTGAAGCTTCTAAGAATATGAGTTATCAGGCGATAGTGAAGGCAATTGATAATTTAGAAACAGCCGAATATGAACTCAATAATCAGTTTGTGGTTCGGAATCAATGGAATTATTAATGAGAAATTTATGTAAAAATGCAAAATATAAGTCTCATTGTTAGCAGCTATTATACAATTTTATCGAAACCTAGTTTCTGCTAGACAAAGGAGGCTGAATGAAAACCGATCTCGCCCTGCCAATTGACCAAATCACCAAATTCTGCCAACAGTGGCAAATCATCGAACTCTCCCTCTTTGGTTCGATACTTCGTGACGACTTTCATGCAGACAGCGACATCGATATCCTAGTTGCTTTTGCCCCCACAGCCAACGGGCGTCTACTCGATCGCGCCCAAATGCAGGAAGAACTCGAAGCAGTGCTAAGTAGACGAGTCGATCTAATCAGTAAACGGGCGATCGATCGCAGTTCCAACTGGATTCGCCGCCTTTGAAATTCTCTCTACTGCTCAAACTATTTATGTCAAATAACTGGTCTCGCACTTCCTTAATCGATCGCTCTTTTTATTTCAACAACTGCTTCTCCCGTTTTACCCGTGGCGCGATCGGGTATTGATAAGAAGTCGTGCCGATCGACTGCTTAAACAGATCGGCGAAAAGTCCGTTAAGGTTATCTGTTTTCAGCCGAGATTAGGCAAGCAAAATCGTTAGCTTTCTGGGTAAGTGCAAGCGATCGCCGATTGGTGTCCAACTTAAAGATTCAACAGACAGCAGCCATCTTGGCATAGCTGGCATACGCACCTTACTTGTATCTAGAGACGGGTTGTTTCCACAATATCTGCTCTACCTTTAGGAATACATAAACCCGCCCTGATCTAACGCCACAAAAATAATGTTGTGAGTAAAAAGGCAGGGGTGGAAAGTACGAATGCAGATTGTAGGGTTTCCTTGCCTGTCATTCCCAAGTGCGATCGCCGAAGATAAGGGTATAGAAATTAAACGGCTGGTTTTCACCCGCCCTTACACAAAATGAACTCACAACTAGAACAACAAGTAACAATTCTACAAGACGAAACAGCAGCGGCAGGGAATTCAGCCAACCCAACAGTTGAAACTCATGTATTCGCCTCAGAATTTGCCACAGAGGAAAAAGTCAGAGTGGAAGAATTTAAGATTAGCGGCGACAGCCTAATTGGTAAAGTCAAAGAACTAATTCAGCAAGGAAAACTCCGCCGCCTTGTCATCAAAAACTCGCAAGGGCGGACTTTGGCAGACATTCCGCTGATGGCGGGATTGGTAGGTGGCGTTGCAGGATCAGTAGTCTTTCCCATTGCTGCTGTACTTGCTACAGTGGGGGCAGTTGCGGCTCATTTGACTGTGGCTGTCGAGCGCAAAGAATAGAGCTCTTGCAAAAATCCTTTCCCTCAATTGATGGGACGGGCTCTTCGGCCCATCCCACAAGAAAAAATAACTCTTGTGGGATGGGCCGAAGAGCCCGTCCTAATTATTTTTGCAAGAAGTCTAATAGTGATTAGTAATTAAAAATCTTCTCTTCAAGTCCGCGAAGGCGGACTTTGTTTGTTTAGTAGCGATTTCTATCGCCGAATTGTCTGATCAACGTAACTTCTCCGGTACTCTCGCCGCAGGTTGGTCTAAATAATTGTAAACAATCCGCGAAATTCGACGGACAAAATCTCTCACAATCGGGTCATTGTAAGGACGTTTGACAAAGATTGCGGCTAAATAACGCTTACCGTTGGGCATATCAATAATTCCCGCATCGCCAACCACAAAGCCGATATCTCCGGTTTTGTCCGCAATAACTGCACCGGGACCCAAACCTGAAGGCAACAGCGTTCTAGTTGTTGTGTGCCGCAGTAATTCTCAAGCTTGTTCGCGACTGGATTCAGAAACTAATTTATCGCGAGACAGCATTGCCAGCAGCTTTACCATATCCACAGAACTTGTGGTATTTGTTCCTTAAAAATCACCGAGCCAATTGCGAATTATCGTATCAGTTAATCCCAAACTGCGAAAACGTTCGTTGAGTTTAGTAATTCCCCCCAAACGTTCAATAATCATGTTGGTGGCTGTGCAGTTTTAGAGTCATATTTAAAAAGAAAGAGTTTAACGCCTGCAGCGAGAAAGCGGCTGAAAAAACGTTATCAACCGCTTTCGAGAAGAAGCACCTAGCATCATACAGTCAACTCTTGCCCGCAGCCGTATTTTTTTTGTTTTCTTTGAGAGTATTCCGTTTCCGGGACTCCTATCAAATGCGGTTCTATTACCCCTTTTTTTTCGAGTCTGGCGGAGGGAGACGAAAGTTTGTACAGGGGCGAATTCTAGTGGCAGAATTCTTGTTTTGTAGACACAAATTTTATTCACCTGAGATGAATCCAAGTTAGGCGACTTCCCGATTTCTAGCATCTTCGAGCGAGTCGATCGCGGCTTTGAGAAAAACTTTTCCTTTAGCAACAAATCGGCGATCGCTCAAAGGATCGTAAGCTTCCCAATTACCGCTAACTTCGCGATCGCACCACAAAAACCAGCAGCGGTAGATTTCCCCGCTATCTATATCATCGCACAAAGCCAGCCAATCATCCCCCGTCAGAGCGCTGGCATCTAATGCTACCAATTCCACCCACGCAAGTGCAGTGCAGGCATCGATCGCCTCAGCGTCAACGGAATCAGATTTGGTAGCTATAGGTTGTGGTGAACACAGTGTAGACTTCATAATTTCTCCTTAATTCAATTAAATCAATCAATCAATGGATTGCCCTATTTATGGAACTGACCCGGTACGCCAAGTGGAAAAACTGTGTTTTGATAAATTTCTGGTTCGTCAAATTTACCAGCCGCTGATGCTTCTGTTAAATTATTAAGTGTATTAATTGTGAAAATGGCGGCGGTTCCCAAAGCGGCCATTGCCAGTCTGTGTAAGATTTTGCTCATTTGGCTGCTCCTTTTTTGCTTGGTGTATCTACTCTAAAAAGTTAAGTGGTGAGTAGTGGCGGAGATTGGGGAGTTAAGAAAAACTTTTTATCCTCAAATATATTCAACTGTTGAAGCCGTTATCAGGACAGAGTTTGAGGAGTCGATCGCCCCAAAAACCTCTTCAAGTAAAATCCCTTAAATTCCGGCTGGCTGACTATCTTCCTTAAAATCGCCTAAAATAGGGACTTAAGGCGTTAAAATTTCTAGATTCGTTCCCCTTTCAGTGCAAGCGAAGTGCTCAAGTCAAAACGCGATCGTGGTCGCATTCTCACTGCCTCTGGCTTAAAGAAACTTAACGAGGCGCTCCAAGAATGGTCTGACCGATATAACATTAGAGGTACTCTGACTGAAATCGAGGCCGAGTCTGGCGTTGGTGCCGATACAGTCAGCAAAATTAAGCAGGGTAGAGAAGGTGCGGATTTGAGTAAAATTCGACAGTTGTTCGCGGCTTTTGAAATGACTCTGGCTGCTAGCGACCATCGATCGGCTAAACTTGAGGAACCGGAAAATTTAGACGTGCTGGACAATTTGCCGCCAGCGGGAGAAACAGCCACCAGCAGCAGAATTGTTAAAGTATTTGTCAGTTATCGCAGCGCCGAACCCGATCGCGAGTTGGGAAAACAGTTAGAAACGGCCTTAAGCGCGATCGGTCATACAGTTTTCACAGCAGAAAATAATATTAGATTAGGAGATAATTGGTTCGATCGCATTAATTTATTCCTCCAAGAATGCGATTATTTGCTGCTACTGTTACCGCCAACGGGAAACCAAAGCGAACTACTAACATATCAAGTTCAGCAAGCAAAAGAACTCCAAGACTCCCGCCATGACAAAAAACCAATAATTCTCCCCATCCGCGTCGGTTTTCCGCTGAACGCGCCTCTAAATCACGATTTGCGGGGTTATCTGTACCGCATCAAACAGAGGGAATGGAAAACCACCGCCGACACTCCAATTATTATCGAAGAAGTTCTGAACTTGCTAGCAGAAACTCCCGCACCAGTCACAGAAGAAACAGAAGATTTAACACAAAACCAGGTATTAGAAATTAGCAGCGACGAAATACCTCTACCCGCCGCCGAACCAGAATTACCGGGAGGACAAGTCGATGTCGCTTCTCAATTTTATGTAGAACGCCCGCCCATTGAAGAACGCTGCTATCAAACTATTGTGCAACCCAGCGCGTTAATTAGAATTAAAGCACCGAGACAAATGGGCAAAACTTCCTTGATGGCAAGAATTTTGCATCACGGATCCCGTCAAGGCTATTGCACCGTGCCGCTAACTTTTCAGTTAGTAGATAAAGGCGTCTTTGCCAACTTAGATAAATTCTTAAAATGGTTTTGCGCTTACGTCGGCCGCGAGTTGCACTTACCAAATCAATTAGACGATTATTGGGACGAGATTTTTGGCAGCAAAGTTAACTGCAAAGATTACTTTGAAAAATACATTTTGCCGCAAATCGACAGTCCTTTAATTTTAGGATTAGACGAGATCGATCGCGTTTTCCAATATCCCGACATTGCCGAAGACTTTTTAGGACTACTGCGGGCGTGGCACGAAGAATCGAAGCGGCGCGACATCTGGAAAAAACTGCGATTAATTGTAGTTCACTCCACGGAAGTTTACATCCCGATGAACATCAATCAATCGCCTTTCAACGTCGGACTTCCCGTTGATTTGCCGGAATTCAACGCTGGGCAAATCCAAGATTTAGCAGCGCGCCATAATTTGAATTGGTCGGAGGCAGAAGTTGAGGAATTGATGGCAATTGTCGGCGGACATCCGTATTTAGTGCGAGTTGCATTATATCACATTTCGCGATCGGATTTGACACTAGATGAATTAAAAGAAAGTGCGATCGCAGATGCTGGAATTTACAGCGACCATTTGCGCCGCCAATTGTGGAATTTAGAAGAATATCCAGAGTTGGCGCAGGGGATGAGAGAGATTGTAGTGGCGGACTCTCCGGTGCAATTAAAGGCTATGCAGGCTTTTAAATTAGACAGCTTGGGGTTGGTGAAATTGCAGGGGAACGAGTGCGTGCCGAGGTGCGAGTTGTACCGACAATATTTTCGATCGCACTTGAGCGCGATCGGGTAAAATGTAAAGCGGTTTGCGATCGTATAATTCCCGATATTGTAGGGGCGGGTTCACCGATAATAACAGCCTAAAACTGACAATCTCATAAACCCGCCCCCACCAAACGAAAAATCACAATCTACATATTTTTAGATTAAAACATCCCATGAACGATATTTTTTTGATAACATCCGATAATTGGCTAGATTGGATAGCCGTATTTGGTTATCTAGCTTTTACAGCTTTCATTGCATGGCGCGTATTCACCACAAAGTAGATATATTATGAAATTACCTTCCTCTTCTTCTTCTTTCTTACTTCGCGTCCTTCGCGCCTTCGCGGTTCGTTAAATAAACAGTAAAATAAAACAATAATCAACTCGCCCAGACAGTTATGCCGCCCGTCGAAAGTGTTGCAGCAATTCCGAACGATCTGATTTTGCGCTTGAGCATCGAGCAGTATCATGCGATAATTCAAGCTGGCATTCTCACCGATGATGACTCTGTAGAATTGCTGGAAGGTTGGCTGGTTTTCAAAATGCCCAAAAATCCACCGCATCGAGTCACAACTCGTCTTGTCAGAACAGCTTTAGAGAATATTTTACCCCCTGGTTGGTATGTCGATTCTCAAGAACCGATAACGCTATCTAACAGCGAACCAGAACCTGATATAGTGGTTGTTCGAGGGGATACAAGACAGTATCTCGATCGCCATCCGGGTGCTGAAGATATTGCCCTGATTATTGAAGTATCTGATACGACACTTCAGCGCGATCGCACTGTCAAAAAACGGATTTATGCCCGCGCTGGAATTGCGATTTATTGGATTGTGAATCTTGTTGAAGGACTGGTGGATGTGTACTCTCAACCAATTGCTGAAGTTGAGCAGCCAGATTACAGTCAAAGATTAGATTTCGGGCGATCGGCTGTTATACCGATTATTATTGAAGGCAGAGAAATTGGGGCGATCGCTGTGAATTCTCTTTTGCCTTAAGATAAAATGAGTAATATCGTTTACGGTTGTTTTTGAATGATTAAACCGCAGAGGCCGCAGAGGGCGCAGAGGAAGATAAGAGAGAGATGAATAATTCCGATAGCAACGGATTTGAGATAAATCCTCAACTTGTAGGGTGCGTCAGACGAAGTTTTAGGGCGATTATTCAAAGTTTAGGATATGACGCACCTTACTAATTAAACAGTTATACATTTTAAGATAAGTTACAGAGGTAAGCACTATGAGGAAAGTAGCCGAGTCTAGGAAGCATCCAGACATTAAGCAAGTCATTCTTTATAAACCTGAACTTGGGGAAGGTGTATATGCTTTCCCATGCACATCACTCAATGATGGCTTTGGAATTGGTGATATTTTTTACCAAAGTTGGCGGGATGCAGAAGAATTTTGTGAACAAGAATATGGAATTTCCAAGGATGCCTGGAAATTTATTCCAGACCCCCTAGCAAACTGTCAACAAGACTGGATTGCACCAGTTCGAGTAATAGGTCGAAATACAGGAACACCGCAATGGGGAAAATTAGAGAAACTGATTGATGGTAAGTGGGTGGAGATAGAGCTAGTAAATGGAATATGGATGGAGAAATAATAATAATTTTATTGTTAGCTATTGGTCATTTATTTGTCATGGGTAATTGAGCTCTCAACTTTCGCAAAATTGGAATTTGTTCCAACTGTTCCGGCCGTATATGATCCCAGTTTAACCCAATTGGACGCGGATAACTTGTATTAGTATCAATTACCTCCTCAGCATTAACAATCCAATTCAGCGCCCAATCGTGAGCCTGCATTGGTAAACGCAAATCTTCGACTATTTGCAAAGGATGCACTGTTGTGACAATTGGCGTATCGATTTTTACTAACCCGAATTCTTTCAACATAGCCAATTCCAAATCGGCAAAACCTGCACCTTTCCCGGTTCTTCCCCCGTTGCGCGCCACCGCTACACAACCGACTATTACTAAATCAATTGGCTCCATTTCTGCAAAACTTACCAATTTTCCGCAATCGAGAGCTTTGCGGGCGATCCTCTTCGAGGGCTTCGCTAACGCACTTTCGGCAATTGATATATTTTGTCTCTGCAAATCCTCAGCGGTTAACTCAACAAAACAGCGATCTTCTGTCAAGCGCGGTACTGCCATATACAGGCGTTTTCCATCTTGCAAAGCTTGCATCCGCACCGGATTTTGCGCCGCATCTGGATTGCACTTAATCGTTTTTGCTTGTTGCCAAATTGGTAAATTTGCCAATTTTTCCGCCGCCAACTGGGCCCCAACAAAGTTGGGAATATGACCAAACGGATCGCCAATAGATGCGGCTTGCTGCTTGAGCAAAGACCAAATTTCTGTTCTTAACTTGTCTTTGTCGTCGTTATATCCAGTCCAATCAGTTTTCATGTTATTAGGCCTTATTGGTGGCGGTAAACTGCGCTAAAATTGTATGGTGCGTCCGACTTTCGTTATAGGGCAATTATTCAGGATTTCGGATCTGACGCACCTTACTAATTGTGCCCGTTTCGGTAGATGTAAAGAGATATTTTAAATGATGTAGTAGCGGTTGAAACCGCCGAATGACTAAAAGGTGATCTTTTTATTGTACCATTTTATCCTATGGATTATACCACAAAACCCAGTTACTATCAAGTCGGTGGGAGTTTGACAAATAACGCTCCCAATTATGTGAAGCGGCAAGCAGACGACGATTTATATAACGGATTGAAGGCGGGGGAATTTTGCTATGTTTTGAATTCCCGGCAAATGGGCAAATCTAGCTTGCAGGTGCGGACAATTCAGCGGCTGAGAAATGAAGGAATTGCTTGTGCTGCGATCGACATTTCGGAAATTGGCAACCGCGGCGTCACTCCCGAACAGTGGTATGCTGGTTTGCTACGCATCCTCGAAAATAATTTTAACCTGTCGGATATTGTCAACGTGCGGACTTGGTGGCGCGATCGCAATTTTTTAACTCCGGTTCAAAGGTTGAGCGAATTCATCGAAACCGTACTGTTACCGAACATTTCCAGCAATATTGTCATTTTTATTGACGAAATCGACAGCATTCTCGCCCTAGATTTTCCCGCC
This sequence comes from Microcoleus sp. Z1_A1, assembly GCF_036700305.1. Lineage (NCBI taxonomy): Bacteria > Bacillati > Cyanobacteriota > Cyanophyceae > Oscillatoriales > Microcoleaceae > Microcoleus > Microcoleus sp. Z1_A1. The sequence continues at coordinate 17,402 of NZ_JAUBOR010000009.1, read as the reverse complement.
GACGATTTTTTAGCCTTAATTCGATCGTGCTACAACAAGCGCGCCAACAATTCAGAGTTCGATCGCCTAACTTGGGCCCTCTTAGGCGTCGCATCGCCGACGGATTTGTGCCGCGAGCAAAATGCCAGCAGCAATACCCCTTTTAATATTGGCAAGGCGATCGAATTAACTGGTTTTGACGAAACAGAAGCGCAACCGCTAGCAGCGGGGCTGGCAGAGTTTACAGACAGCCCTAATCAAGTTTTGAGAGAGGTTTTGTATTGGACGGGCGGGCAGCCGTTCCTGACTCAAAAGCTGTGCAAACTATTGTTGGAAAATGCCGAATTAATCCCGAATTTACCCCAGGGCGGGCACGGGGGCACCGCCCCTACATTCGGGGGGAAAGATACCATCCAAAATCCTCAAGAGTGGGTTGAAAAGGTAGTACGCTTGAAAATCGTGGAGAATTGGGAATCTCAGGATGTTCCAGAACATTTGTCCACAATTCGCGATCGGCTTTTCAAAGAAAACCAGCGCATTGTCAGGAGACTAGGATTATATCAGCAAATTTTAGAGCAAACTGAAATTGTCCCCGATGGTAGTGCCGAACAAATGGAGTTGCGATTAAGCGGATTAATCGTTAAGCGCGGGGAAAAATTAACAATTTCTAATCCGATTTATGAAGCTGTATTTAACAAAAAATTAATTGAAGAAAAATTAGAAAAACTCTCGCCTTACTCGGAAGCGATCAAAGTCTGGCTAAATTCTAGCTGTGAAGATGATTCCCAACTGTTGCGAGGAGATGATTTGCAGTCAGCATTAGTTTGGGCGGCAGGAAAAAGTTTAAGAAACGAAGATTTTCAGTTTTTGACTGCCAGCCAGAAAGTGATTTTGAGCGACCAAAATCAACTGCTGCATTTAGCTACACTCGAAACCAAAAAAGCTGTCTGTGATGCCGAAAAAGCTTTGAGTGAAGCTGACTCTGCCAAACAAAAAGCCAAACAGTGGATCGGCATCGGTTCTGCGGTACTGGCAGCATCGTTACTGGCGGCGATCGGCTTTTCAACTCTCGCTTACCAGCGGTTTAAACTAGCACAAGCAAGTATTGAAATCGAACAAAATGGCAGCGATGCTTTACTGTTGGCGGTATCTCAAAAAACCGAAAACACCGAAGCTTTATCAGAAGCTTTACTGAGGGCGATCGCCTCCGGGAAAAAATTAAGAACCTTGGTTCAAAACAAACCTAAGCTAGAACAATACCCGGCAACTAGACCGCTGTTAGCCTTACAAATAATTCTCGATAAAATTAGCGAAACACAGCAAATTAAAGCCTCATTAAGTCCGCCAAGAAAGATAACGTGGCAAGCTCATAAAAATGCCGTTACCAGCGTCAATTTTAGCCCAAATCGGCAGATTTTAGCAACCGCAGGAATAGACGATAGAGTTCGGATATGGAACTTTTCCGGGCAAAAAATTGCTGAATGGAAAGCTTTCCAGCAGTCAGTTAATATGGTAAATTTTAGCCCAAATGGTAAATTTTTAGCGACCGCAGGAAGGGACAGCACAGTTAAAATCTGGAATTTATCAGGTAAAAATATTGCTACTTTGAAAGGAATTAAAGGCTCTGTTACCAGCATCAGTTTCAGCCCGGAAGGAAAGTTATTAGCGGCGGCAGGGATAGACAGCTATGCTGCAATTTGGCAATTGTCAAAACAGCCACAATTAGTATCGCCTAGCCAGAAACTCCCAGGTCACAACGGCTTAGTGAGAAGCGTAAATTTTAGCCCAAATGGTGATTTCATAACGACTTTAGATGGCAAATCTACAGTGCGACTTTGGAATTTATCGGGCAAGCTAAAAAAAACACTGCCTATTCAGGCAATAGGGATTAGTTTCACTCCGGCTCAACACCAGTATCGCTTTGCTACAGTAACATTAAATGGCAAAGTTGGGCTGTGGAATCTGTCAGAAAAAGAATTAGTTAAGGAATTTCAAACCTTGCATTTTGATGCGAAATCAATTAGTTTTAGCCCCGACGGAGAACGGCTGGCTACAGTGGGAATTGACAAGACAGTGCGACTGTGGAATTTAGCGGGGCGGCAGGTTGCTCAATTTGAGTTCGAGGAGAATGTTGTTAGTGTCAGTTGGAGTCGAGACGGAAAACAAATTGCTGTAGCTGGAAGCAACGGCACTGTATGGTTGAGGCAGGTTGAAGGGTTAGAAGAATTGCTGAAGCAAAGCTGCAATTTTTTCGCCACTCAACCGAAGTATTTTACCAGAGTTTCAACTATCTGCAAGTAGGGACACCGCACCGTGCCCTTATTCGTGTCAACTTAAGCTGTCAGCCCGCCAAGTCTGTTAGTCGTCCATCAAGTCCGCCAGGGGTTGAAACCCCTGTCTAATAGCGAAAGTCCTCTCAAAGAGGACTGAAGAGAAGAATCTCCACTCATTAGTCCTCTGAAGCGAGGACTTTAGCTTTGAGGCAGGGGTTTCAACCCCTGCCGGACTATTTGTTGTACCTTAAGTTGACACCTATGGGCACGGTGCGGTGTCCCTACTAATGATTATCAATTTACTTTAACAGGCGAAACACTTACATTAGGATTTGTAACTCTTTTTAAGAGTTCTTGTCGGGCTTGTTCGGGATTTTGACCTTTGGGTACTTGATATAATAATCTACAGGAACCGTCTTGAGGATTAGCTGCACAAATAATTAATTGACCGTTGCTAGATGCACCTGCTGTGACAATATTATCCCAGCTTCCTTGCGGTTGCGAGTTGTTGAGAATTCCTGAGACTCTGGTGCACCGAGTAATCGCATCTTCTCCTGATTCATTGAAATAGTTATCAGCTAGCCACAAAATAACGGGAATATTTTTGCCTTGTTGGACTGCAATTGTAGCGGGGCGGCCACCAGTAGCGCCACAGAAGAATGAAGGCGCTTGGGCGAAGGCTGGACTGTTTGCTAAAATCGGAGCAGCAAGGGCAATAATTGACGCGCTAAAAACTGACTTTAAGAGCCGAAATTTCATGAGCAGTAATAAGCTTTTTCATTTAAGGTTACTAATAGTCTAAAAATTTAAACTGTTTGTTGCCGGGAAGATTAGGCATTTAGAGAAAAAAATAAAATTTATTCGGCAAATTTTTGCGATCGCACACACTGGCCTCATCTGGGCCAAAACTCCGGGAAAAAAGCTCGCTGACAAACACCAAAGGCAGAAAATAGATGCAGCCCTAGGGGGCGCAGGCGCGAAGGTATAGGGTAAAGGATTGGTTTTTCAGCGTTTTTTGCGATCGCCTCGCTCTTCCCGATCCCGCCCCACCTAAAGTGGAACCTGTGTTACCATCGGGAAAAATATTCTCTTTAATAATCAACAATGGGCAATGTTCTGGTGCTGAACGCCTCCTACGAACCCCTTAACATCACCAATTGGCGAAGGGCGGTAGTTTTGTTGCTGAAAGGAAAAGCAGAACAGGTAGAACACAACGGGAAATTTATTGCGCCAAACTTCCCGCTACCAACTGTGATCCGACTGCGGCATTATGTCCGAGTTCCCTATAAGGATATTCCGCTAACCCGCCGGAACATCTTGCACCGGGACGCACACTCTTGTCAATACTGTAGTTATACGGGCGACGATTTAACCCTCGATCATGTAATTCCCCGATCGCGCGGAGGAGGGGACAGTTGGGAAAACCTCGTCACCGCTTGCGTGCGCTGCAATGTCAATAAAGGCAGCCGGACGCCGAAAGAAGCGGGAATGTCGCTGCGCTATCCGCCTAGGAAACCTCACAGCGGTCTTTATTTTGAAGTCACTAAACACGTTAAGAGCGGTATGCACAAAGAATGGCAAAAATATGTAATAGGCCTTTAAAACCCCTGTCAGCGCAAGCGCGGGGGTTTTTTGCGGGAGTTATTAGTTCTGAGATTGCTTCGTTCCTGGCAACACGCACTCTCTCCATGAATTAAAAAAGTAAACAGAGAATTTACCATCTTAAATCAGGTTTCTCGTAAAAAGTATGGGCTTTGACAAACAGGCATCTACAAAGAAACCGGGTTTAAGATCGAATGTCGTGCAAATCTTGAAATAGTTAAATTGTTAATTTTCAACGATGAAAGACCATCCCCCTAACAATTCCGATGAAACATCCGGCAACCGCGAAGGTGAACTTGAGGCCAGCAGCGAGGTTGTACCCGGAGTGAGTGCGCCTGGGAAACGGCGCAGCAAAGCCGAAGTTGCTTCCGAAGAGAATCGCGGCCGTCTCCGCGAGGAATTGCACGATCGCAAAGTCGAGCAATTGCGCCAAATGTTCGATCGGCACAAAGGCACTCGCCAGTTAATCTTACTGCAAGATTTTCCAGATCCCGACGCACTTTCGAGCGCTTGGACTTACAAATTAATCGCCGAACAATACGATATCCAATGCGAGATTATCTACGCCGGCGCCCTCAGCCACCAAGAAAATATTGCCTTAGTTAAATTGACAGGGTTGCCGTTGCAGCGGTGGACGGTGGAAACAGTAAAGACTAAGGATTTGTCGGTGTTTCAGGGCTGCGCTTTCATTGACAATCAAGGGACGACTTGTAACTTAACCCAGTATATTTTAGCGGCTGGAGTTCCGATCGCTGCCGTCATCGATCATCATAATTTGCAGGGGGAAATGAACGCAGAATTTACCGATTTGCGCCCTCAAATCCGCGCTACAGCCACGATTTTTGCCGAGTATTTACAGTCTGGACTGTTAACTCTCGACGCCAGCGTCAGTCTGCACATCAAGTGCGCTACAGCTTTGATGCACGGTTTGCGATCGGATACGATCGCCCTCAGACAAGCTCAGGAAGAGGACTTTTTAGCTGCGGCTTATTTGAGCCGGTTTTACGACCCGCAGTTGCTGAATGCCGTGTTACAGTCATCTCGTTCCAAGTGGGTGATGGACGCGATCGAGCGATCGCTCAAACACCGCACCGTCCAGAACAATTTTTCGATCGCCGGCATCGGCTATCTCCGCTATGACGATCGGGATTCTATTCCCCAAGCTGCGGACTTTTTAGTAACAGAGGAGAACGTACACACAGCCGTTGTTTACGCAATTGTTCACGACAAAGACGAAGAAATTGAAGTAGTAATTGGCTCGCTGCGAACTAATAAACTTACTCTCGACCCCGACGAATTCATTAAAGAAGCCTTCGGTCAAGATGCTCAAGGACGCTTTTTTGGTGGTGGCAGAAGTCAAGCTGGAGGTTTTGAAATTCCCGTGGGATTTCTTTCTGGCGGGAATGAGAAGAGCGATTATGCAAGGCTAAAATGGGAAGTATTCGACGATCAGATTAAGCAAAAGTTGCTGCATTTAATTAGTCCTAAAGACAATCCTGTTTACGATCATTAATATCATGTCCGATCGATTAATCATACAGCATATTCGGTGGTTCATGAAGTACAGGAGCAGCTATATTATGTGGTGTTAGTCCGTAGTCCGTAGGGTTCGTCGCTCCTTCATATTTGATAAAGATTGCAGATTGACGGGTGTATCCGCACCTTACTCGCGTCTCTCTTCTTGTGTGTACCACATATACATGGAATATGCTGTAATATCCCGGTCGGGGCGAGTTTTTGAGATTGTCAATTATTGGCAGGTATTCTTGGTGAACTCGCCCCTACAAAAATCGCGGTTCCTCGACCGGACACGATATCAATCGGGAGTTTCTAGCTGCAGTATTGATTCCAGCAACAGCCTGGGAATGCGAGCTTTTCGACCTCCGGTTGCTACCAGGTTTGGCCGTGTTTTTTTCTCATTCCGGGCACAATCTCAACTTGACAATCAGTCATGCCCGCACTCCAACTCTCATCAACCAGGTTTTTTAACTCTTATTCAGGGTGGGAACTCCTGCCCAGTCTACCTCTGCCAGGAACAGGCTTTCCGGCCTGTCCCATAAAAATTAAATTTTATTGTGGGTAGTACGGGTAGGACAGGAGAATCCGCCCATAGAAAATTTATTTAAAATCGTGCAATATGTTCAGTTTTAAGGAAGTAAGGAGGTTGAAAAACCCGGTTGAGTTCTCCAGGACTAACAGTAATAAATTTTCTACCAATTTTCCCAAATCATACACTAAAGAAACCGGGTTTTTTAACAATTGTCAAGGGATATCACGAAGTATTTTGATAAAAAAACCAGGTTGAGGGGCAAATTTAGTGTGTTCTATTTTACTAAACTCCACAAGAATTATGAGGTTTTAACAATTATACAGGGTTAATTTTGGGGAGTTTTATTATTTATTCGCTAAATCAATCACAATTTGTTATAGTTGGTGCAGTAGCTTTGCGATAATAATTAGCCAAAAAACGATTGAGAAGAAGCAAAATAGATACCAAATAACCTAAAACTTTGGCGAAATGACATCAAAAAAGCAATTGTAGCAGTCAGCATAAAATTGGCTAGCCACATAAATATTGATTTTTTCCTAAGCCCAGCCAGCGATTCCTACGAGTTAAAAGAAATTATTATATTTATTTGTGGCGGGTTAGAATAGTAGAAAATAGCTTAAACAAACAAGGAACACGGAGATGTCTACAAAAAAGACTTTCTCTTGGTCGTTAGAGAAAAGCATAGAAAAAGTTTCAGAAATTGCACTTAAAATCAACGAGTTCGTGGATCTGGAGACAATTTTGCAATGTGCGCTACACGAAACCAGGGTGCTGCTGCAAACAGATCGCGTGATTATTTATCGATTCCTACCGCATAGAGAGAGGGTAGTATTTGCTGAATCTGTTGGCGATCGGTGGCGGCCAATCCAGGGACAACTGATTCATGACCCTTGCCTTGAAGCTACCTGGGTAGATCGCTACAGCCAGGGGGAAACGAGTGCCATTTCTGATATTCACGCTGGTGATATTCAAGCTTGTGATGTCGAATTGCTCGATCGCATCCAAGTTCAGGCAAATTTAGTTGCGCCAATCTTGCTAGATGGCCAACAGCAGCAATCTCCGAAGCTTTGGGGACTGTTGATTGCTCATCAATGCCGAAGTCCGCGTCAGTGGGAACCTCTCGACATTGAGATCCTGCAACAGGTTGCAATGCACATCGGGTTGAGGATGCGGCACTTGGAATCTCACGGCCCGGCGATCGGGCCAAATCAACCGCCGGAACTCGAAACAGAACCGAATCAAACTGATCCCAATACAGAAAGCGCGCCCAGAGTCAATCATCAAAATTGTCTACAACCAGAGTTTGCCTGTTCCCTGAGCGGCGATATTGTCCACCTCAAAGCCTTTGACTTGTTGCAAAACCCGATCTGGATATTTGATATTGAGGATTGGCAAATGCGGTGGGCAAACCAAGCTTCCTTGTACCTGTGGAATGCTTCGACGCGCCAGCAACTGGCGAGCCACAACTTTAGGGATATGTTGTCAGAGTCTACTCGGATTCGCTTGCAGAGCTATCTGGAGCAGTTTGAGCAAGGCCAAACCTTGTCTGAGCAGTGGACGTTTTACCCGGCCGGTGAGCCTGTTTGTGTCGGCTGTCGGTGCTCTGGCATCAGGATTGATGGCGGGCGTTTGGCAATCCTGGTGGAGGGTACGGTCGAAACCGCTCCTCAAATCGAGCCGGAAACCCTGCGATCGATCGAGGCAATCCGACACACCACGCTGATGGTTTCGCTGTACACCCTCGAAGGTGTGCCGCTGCTGCAAAACCCGGCGGCCTTGCGCTGTTACGGAGATATGCAGCCACCTCACTCTGCGACAGATAATGCTTTTGTGAGTCGCTTTGTTGACTCTCAGGTAGCAGAGCGAGCAATGGCAGTTCTTAAGTCCGGTGAGGTATTTAGCACGGAGGCTCAAGTGATTACTCTGGCGGGAATTCGCTGGCATGGGATGGACGTGCGGTGTACCAACGACCCGGTAACGGGCAACCCGATGTTGCTGGTGAACGAAAAGGACATTACCGACCGCCAGCAGACAGAAACAGACCTGCAAAAGAGTGAAACCCGGTTGTCAGAAGCCCAGCGGGTTGCCCACATCGGTAACTGGGAGTGGGACGTGAGTACGGGTAAAATTACCTGGTCTCCCGAACTATTCGAGATTTTGGGACGATCCAGGGCCCTAGGCGAACCTACTTATGAAGAAAACCTGCGGCTTTACCATCCCGAAAGTGCCAAACAGCTACACCTGGTAGTTCAACGAGCGCTCAGTCACGGAGAGCCTTATCTATTGCGCCTCAGAGTCGTGGGCCCGAATGGCTCTATCCGCCATACCGAAGCCAGAGGACAGGTTCAACTCAATGCAGAGGGAAAAGTCATTCGGTTGTTTGGTACATCCCAAGACATTACGGATCTTGTCCAGGCAGAAACAGAACTCAGAGAATTGAGTACAGCTCTTGCTAATGCCGTTGAGGGCATCTCGCGGCTGGATATTTTCGGACGGTACATCACCGTTAATCAAGCCTACGCGAATATAGCAGGTTATCAGCCTGAAGAAATGGTTGGTATGAGTTGGCAGAAAACAGTTCATCCCGAAGACTGCGACAGGATGATGGCCGCTTATCAAAAAATGCTAGCCGAGGGCCGAGTGGAGGTTGAGGCCCGGGGTATCCGGAAAGATGGCTCGATCTTTTACAAGCACGTGGTGATGTTGGCGGCCTACGACTCGCAGGAGCGATCGATCGGGCATCACTGCTTTATGAAAAATATCACCGATCGCAAGCAAGCAGAAGCAGCATTGCAACAAGAGTTCGAGCGTCTGGCGGTGGTGATTGCCACCCAACAGGAAATCGCCACCCCCAATCCTAACCTGGATGCAGTGATGGCGGTGATTACCGATCGAACTCAAAAATCGCTCGGTGCCGATGGGGCCGTGATTGAAATGCTGGAAGGGGATGAGTTGGTGTATCGGGCAGCCAGCGGTATCGCCAGCGCCTATGTGGGATTACGGATCAAAGTAGGGACAAGTTTATCGGGAAAATGTATTGCGACCGGCCAAATCATGCTTTGCGATGATTCACAAGCCGATGCACGGGTGGATCAGGCTGTCTGTCAGCGCATTGGTATCCGGTCATTGGTGGTTGTTCCCTTGTTCTATCAGGACGATCGGGTTGGCGTCTTAAAAGTTGTTTCCGCTAAACCCTGTGCCTTTACAGAGTCAGATATTCATACCTTACAACTGATGGCGGGGTTTTTGGCGGGTAGCCTGCATCTGGCTTCAGAGTTTGATGCTAAAAACATTCTCCTGAGTCAATTGCAGGAGAGCGAGGAACGGTATCGTTCTGTGATTACAAGCATGACTGAAGGCGTCGTACTTCAGCTAGCAGACGGACAAATTACTACCTGTAATGCTAGTGCCGGAAGGATTCTCGGACTGACCCCCGAACAACTGATGGGGCGTACATCCATAGATTTAGACTGGCGAACCGTTCACGAAGATGGCTCTCCTTTCCCCTGCCAACAGCATCCGGCAATGATTACCCTACGGACGGGAAAACCCCTATCAAATGTGGTGATGGGCATTCACAAATCGGATAAAACGCTGACTTGGATTTCGATTAATTCGCAACCGCTGTTCCAGATGAATCAGTCTCAACCCTATGCAGTAGTAACGACTTTTGCTGATATTACAGAACGCAAGCGGGCCGAGGAGATGCTCAGACACCGGGCAGAACAAGAAAGATTAATTGCTACGACAGATGGGTTAACACAAGTAGCAAACCGCCGCTGTTTTGATGAGCGATTGCCGTCGGAATGGCACCGACTGATGCAGGGGAAACAACAGCTTTCGTTGATTATGTTGGATGTAGATTATTTCAAGCGATATAACGATTGCTACGGACATCAAGCGGGGGATATTTGTTTAGTAAAAGTGGCTTCATCGGCGGCACAAGCGGTTAAACGCTCATCGGATCTGTTTGCACGTTACGGGGGGGAAGAATTCGCTGCTATCCTACCGAATACGGATGCGGATGGCGCGATCGCGGTTGCTGAGTCGATCCGAGAGGCAATCCGAGATTTGGGAATCCCTCACGAGCAATCTAATGTGAGCACGATCGTGACTGTTAGCATGGGAATTGCCACTGTGATTCCCACTGCGGAAACATCACCGGATGAACTCGTTGCCCTCGCCGATCGAGCATTATATGATGCGAAACGACAAGGGCGCGATCGCTACACAAGCGCCAACCAGATGACAGCGCCAGAGGTCAATCCAGTTGTAGAATAGGCAAAAGGTAGGTATATCCTAGATTGCTCCTATAAAAACGGGATAAAATGCCTGGAAGTATTGATATATGGTTATTTATTTGATCCGGCACGGTATCGCCGCGGCACCCGAAGAATATGATACAGACTCAGAACGCCCGCTGACTAAAGAGGGCGATCGTAAAACCAGGAAAATTGCTCAACGGCTCTACGAGCTCGAAATTCAGTTTGACTTGATTCTCACCAGTCCCCTACTGCGCGCCCAGCAAACCGCCCAAATCCTGCAAACAGTCGGTTTGAGTTCCCAAATAGAAGAATCCGCCGCCCTCGCACCTTCAGGAGACATCGGGAACTGGCTGGAGTGGTACAAACAATGGCAGGACATCGGTAGTGGCAGCTTGGCCCTAGTGGGCCACCAACCAGACTTAGGCCACTGGGCAGAAACTTTGCTTTGGGCTCGATCGCAAGATGCCCTGATTCTCAAAAAAGCCGGTATCATCGGCTTAATCCTCCCGGAGACAGGCTCCCCTGTGGGCCGCAGCCAAATGTTTTGGCTAACTGCGCCCAAGTTTTTGCTGCGCTAGAAACAGCGAACCGCCCCGACATTAACAGGAGACGCCAGCCCTCTTAAAACCGCATTCTGGGACGGCGAAACCGGGAAAAAGGGGCGACAATACGCAGCGGTGCGATCGGGCTGTGTGTTGAAAAACCCGGTTTCTGAACCCGAATTAAATGATTATTTGTCAAGACTGCGACACTATCTTGCTTTCTGGTAATGTACTTTTAGTAGATTGAACTCACACAAAACGGTATCGCAATGGTCGTCGGCGAATTCAAACCAGGTTTAGAAGGTGTTCCCGCCACCTTGTCCAGCATTAGCTACGTCGATGGACAAAAAGGGTTGCTGGAATATCGCGGGATTAGCATCGAGGAACTGGCACTCAAAAGTTCCTTTCTCGAAACTTCATATTTATTAATCTGGGGGGTACTTCCGACAAAGGAAGAACTAGAAGCTTTCGAGCATGAAATTCGCTATCACCGCCGGATCAAATATCGCATCCGGGACATGATGAAATGCTTTCCAGAAAGAGGACATCCAATGGACGCCCTGCAAGCTTCAGCGGCCGCCCTGGGCTTGTTCTACTCCCGCCGAGCTCTGGCTAACCCAGCATACATTCGAGAAGCTGTAGTGCGGCTGCTAGCTAAGATTCCCACAATGGTAGCAGCGTTCCAGCAAATGCGACGGGGAAACGATCCGGTGCGGCCGAGGGATGACTTGAACTACTCGGCTAACTTTCTTTATATGCTCAACGAGCAAGAACCCGATCCCCTGTTAGCTAGCATTTTTGACACTTGTCTGACTCTCCACGCTGAACATACAATTAATGCCTCTACATTTTCGGCAATGGTAACAGCTTCGACGCTGACAGACCCTTACGGAGTGATTGCTTCAGCAGTTGGCACTTTGGCGGGGCCGCTGCACGGGGGAGCTAATGAAGAAGTGATTGATATGTTGCAGCAAATTGGTTCGGTAGAAAATGTGCGGCCTTTTGTCGAGAAGTGTGTTGCAAATAAGGACAAAATCATGGGTTTCGGTCACCGAGTTTACAAGGTGAAAGATCCGAGAGCAACTATTCTTCAGAGGTTAGCGGAACAGTTGTTTGAGAACTTCGGCCGCGATGATTATTACGACATTGCTGTCAAGTTGGAAGAAGTGGTTGAAGAGAAATTGGGCCAGAAAGGAATTTATGCAAATGTAGATTTCTATTCTGGTTTGGTTTACCGAAAAATGGGAATTCCGCTGGACTTATTTACACCAGTTTTTGCGATCGCCCGCGTTGCCGGCTGGTTGGCCCACTGGAAGGAACAGCTAGAAGCAAACCGCATTTACCGCCCTACTCAAATATATACGGGGACTCACGGTGCTCCTTATATTGCGATCGAGGACAGACTCCCATCCTAAAGCAAAATTATTAACCCGATCTGAAAATGGCGAGAAGAATTGTTTTGCTTTCGTGAAGTGTTGAATTAAAAATTGCTTTCGCCTTCCGAGTCACGAAGCAATTTCTGTCTGCCACAAGCTGCCGTGCTGGGTTGCACCCCTCTTGTATGTTGTGGTGTTGGTTGGCGACAATAGTAAGAAGTGACGATTTTCAGGAACTCCGGTCCTCAGACTTGCTGGTCTGAGGCTTTTTATTGCAATATTAATATAAACCACGCCAGTAACGTGCTACATTACTGGGCCTGTAATATCATGTCCGATCGATTGACCATAATATCCCGGTCGGGCGGGTTTTTGAGATTGTCAATTATTGGCCGATATTGGCAGGTTTACCCGCCCCTACCTGATTTCGGGCGAAGCGAAGCGGAGGGAATCGACCGGACATGATATAAGGGGGGCGAGGCGCACCGTACTTTTATTCCTCCGAATCTACCTGCTTAACTTCCTCCAAAGTTAGCCCCAGCAACTCTGCTATTTGCTCGTCTTTCAAGCCGAATTGGCGTAACTTACCAACCATTTCAATCTTGGCTTGATACTGGTCTCGCTGAAAGTCAGGAGTCGCAGGCCGGCTTTTATTAGGGGTAGGAGTGGGGCGATCGGAGCAAATATTGATGTAACCCATAATGTTGCTAATATTGTTATCGCCAAAACTAATATTGAGATTTCCTTTCCGTTCTAAAACCGATTTAAGATTGTGTTTATCAACGGGTTCATCAAACACATCTGATAACATTTGCAAAAGTTCGTAACCTCTATCCTTAACGTGACCTTCCGAAAGACGATAACTATCGGCAATCTCAGCATACTTTTGTCGATTCAGAGTTCCCTCGATAATTCCACGCTGTAAATCATTGAGGCGTTTACCTGTCTTATCGTAGACAACTTGATCTACAAATTCGAGTACCTCGCGAATATCCATTATCAAGGCTGTGAGAAACTTCGATTATTATATCCGACTTTAACCGCCTCGATCCGTCTTTTTCCGACTTATAACTCAAAGGTTAGAAAGATCCGTCTTTTCCCGCTTTTCAGCTTAGGGGCGATCGCTATAGTATGTGGAGGAGTGATAAAGATGAGCTTGACATAAAGCGGTAGCTGTAAGCAAAAGGCTATTCGAGAGAATTCTCAAAGCGCTGACGCTGATCGGTTCTAAGAAAAAAGCTGTAGGCTGAGCACTCAATACACTAGAAAAGCTCAAGGAACCAAGTGTTATGGCCAGACTTAAACTTCTGCGTGTGGCGACTTCCCTTTCTGCTGTCGTAATTCCGTTTTTGCCTTTGGGTTACAGCGGTGCGATCGCTCAAGAGTATCCGGGCTGTTTCTGGACAGATCCCAAAACGGGCAACCACATATCCCTTGAGCCACTATGTGAGAGAGGACGGATAGACGATGCTATAAAGGCAATAGAACGAAATCAGAACCCCTTAATTGCTAACTTAAGAGTATCCTCAGACTTAAAAAAAGGAATAGAAAATTGGGCTCTCATTGAAGGTAAAATCACGAACCGCAGCAGTAGACCCATTAAGATTGGTACCCCAAATATTCAGATCGGTAAAGGCAATACAATTCTCTACACGCATCTGGTGAGAATTAATCAAACGTTACAGCCGGGTCAATCAGTTGCTATCAACGAATCCATTGTTAAAAGTTCGTTAGGAGTAAGTTTTATGGGTGGACTGGAAGTTAAAATTGAGGATTGGGACTCTAGCGACTAAGGGGAATTAAAATCTATCCTCTTTATTTCATAAATCGCCCGAACCGAAAGGATAAAAAGCTTAAAAATGCGATCAATATACTTACATACACCCATCAATTTAATCATGAATTTTCTATACCAAGCTATCACCATCGTGGCAATTCCACTGACAATAGGTATAACCCCTAATGCTGCGTCTAGCCATGCTCCCATAGTTATTATATCTCAAGCGAGTTCCACAGACTTCTATACAAGGGGTGACGACTTTTTTAATAACAAAGACTATAAAGGAGCAATTGAAGCCTACACCCAAGCTATCAAAATCAATCCTAATTTTGCTGAAGCACACCAAAGCCGATGTTTGTCACGACTTCTGATCGGGGACTATCCTGCTGCACTTGGAGACTGCAATAATGCCATCCGCATTCGACCTAATTATGCTGATGCTTACCGCATTCGGGGTACTGTTCGTCTTAACTTAAAAGATATTAGAGCAACAGTTGCCGACTGGCAAACAGCAGCCAACCTTTATAATGCTCAAGGAGATAGAGAAAGCTTTGAGTACATGATGTCTCGCCTCAAAAATGTTCAGCAAGAACTTCAGCGGATACAGCAGCGATGACTGGGAATTTTAACCTTTGAAAAAAATATAACGAGCAACGTTACCTGTGGCCGCTAGCCAGTATTATTGATGCCCCACGCACAAAATTAGCGGGCGATCGTACTCAAGCGTTTTTTTGGGTATTGTGGGTGAGAGGCAATATTTATCATGGCAAAAACCCGGTTTCTACCTTGATTTGAGAGGACGGGCGATCGCACTCAAGAAACCGGGTTTTCGATCGCGATATAAAGGTGAGATAGTTTGTGGCAAATTTGGCAAGGAGCGATCTGTTTTTATGCCTTTACGCCACGGTGAGCGATCGGTTTTGTCCCCTGGTACGCCAGGGGTTGAAAACCCCTGTCTCATAGCGAAAGTCGGTTGAAACCGACTGGAAAAAAACATTAAAATGCTTGTAAAAAATGTATTTTTCAGTCCTCTTTTAGAGGACTTTCGCTATGAGACGGGGGTTTTTAACCCCCGGCGGGCTTGTGGGTTGGCGTACAGATTTTGACTTGTTTTGACAAGAAGCGGTTTCAACCGCCGAATCTACACAGATTGAGCTACATGATGGCGGCTGGTCAATTTATCCAATTGATTCACCAACAAACTTAGGAACAATCCCACATCGGTAACAACTCCAATAGACTCGATCGAACCCCGATCGCTCAATTTCGTCACCACCGCCGGATTAATGTCCACACACACCATCTTCACACCAGCCGGCGTCATATTTCCCACACCAATTGAGTGCAGCATAGACGACAGCATTAACACCATATCCGCACCGCGTAACAGCTCAGTATATTCTTCTTGAGCCTTAACTAAATCCATTTGCGTGTCGGGAAGTGGGCCGTCATCGCGGATCGAACCGGCAAGAGAAAAGGGTATATTGTTCTTGACGCACTCATACATCACACCGTTAGTAACCAAGCCTGCTTCAACAGCTTTTGCAATACTCCCGTAACGCCGCACACTGTTAATTATTTTCAAGTGGTGCCGATGTCCGCCGCGCACAGCAATACCGCGTTTCATGTCAACCCCTAAAGAGGTTCCCATATTCGATTGTTCCATGTCGTGAACTGCGATCGCATTTCCGCCCAACAACGCTTGTACGTAACCTTCGCGAATCAAATGTGCTAAATGTTCGCCACCGCCGGTGTGGATAACAACAGGCCCCGCCGTAACTACAACTTTGCCACCGCGATCGCGAATTTGGCGCAATTCCCAGGCTACTTGTTCCACCACCAATTCTACGCGGCGCTCGCTAGAAACGCTGCCCGACATAAAGCTGAATTCTTGAGAATTGCGCTGTTCCCGCGATTCTGTTTTGCGGATGGTGCGGATGCCCACTACATCTACAACGACTTTTTCTCCTACTTTTAAGTCGCGCAATAATTTGCATTTAGCCACTGGGCCATCAGCGGTTTCAGTAATAGCAACAGCACCATCCATCCGCTGATTTTGCGCTTTCACCCACTGACCATTTACCCGCACTTCCGTGGGATAAATCGTACTAACATAAAAGTCGTCCGGGCCAACGCCATCTTGCACTACCGGTTCTAAAATAGCGTCGCAAATCTCTTGTGGTGGCGGTACTGCACCCAAGTCAATCAGCATTCCCATCATTTCTTCCATCACATCGTGGGAAGGAGCCGAAACTTTAACGTCGGCAGATGATGTACTTTGCCGCTGCTCTCCTAGATTGAAATTGAGCACTTGGAAACTGCCACCGAGATCGACAATTAAGTCTAAAGCGCGGCTGATTAAACCTGCATCGAGCAAGTGACCTTCCATGCGAATTGTGCGGCTTTCTACCATCACGTTTGCCGATCGATCTTCTTGCAACGGTTCCGTTACCCGTAGCGTCAAACACTTACAGGCGCCGCCAGCTTTCAGGAATTCGCTCATCGGCGTTTCAATTACTTGAAAACCGGCCTGAGTAATGCGCGTTTTCAAGGCTTCGCTAACCTTGTTCATTACCACAACTTTGTCAATATTGACGGCATTGCAGGCAAAATTTGCGGCATCGGCTTCTTCAATAGCAATGCGTTTTTCCGGCGCAACTCGCATTTCAATTAAGCGGTTGGAGTACGAGTCAAATGCTGCTGGATAGTAGAGCAAATAGCCGCCTGTCAGAGGACAAAAACAGGTGTCTAGGTGATAGAAACGTTCGTCAACTAAACGCAGCGAAAGCACTTCTATGTTGAGCCATTTTGCTAGTAACGGGTGCGAGTCGAGTTCGGAACGGAAGCCGTAGCCGGCCCACAACCAGCGTCCTTCGCGATCGAGTAAAGCATCGCCAGCGCCCTCAAACGGCAAGTCTTTCGGGAGTTCGTGCACGGTGAAACCTTTGCTTTCAAACCATGCTTTGAAATAGGGTTCTTCGCCTTGGCGTTCTTTGTGATAGAAACGGCTGAGGACGAAGGTATTGCCTAAAAGTAAGCCTGCGTTGGCGGTGAACACCATATCCGGCCAGCCTTTTTCGGGCGGTACGAGGTCTACCACGGCGTTGTCTTTGAGGACGTGGTAAAGTTTTTCCCACTGTTCGACGGCGCGATCGCGCGATGATTTGTGGACATTTCCCTCCATCCACGGATTAATCACGTAATCCACATCGTAGTGGTCGGGAGCACACATGAGGAAGCGAATTGAGTCAGTCATAATTCAGTTAAAATGTGGTAGACGCTACAGCAGACGTATGTTGACAGAGTTTGTATAATAGCAACTGTAATATTGACTACTAATTTTAGCAGCGCAACGTCTGGAGCCTCAAAAGGCTAACTCTTTATTATATCATGTTTAATATGAGATTACACTAAGGAATGAGAATTAAATAACTTCCACTCTTGAAAGTGGGATGGGCGTCCCGCCCGGCCGTTTTTGACGGGCGGGGCGCCCATCCCACAATAACAAATAAAATTGTAAGTTATTTAATTAGCG
>NZ_JAUBOR010000087.1:0-8860 GCF_036700305.1 Microcoleus sp. Z1_A1 | reverse complement strand
TATCAATTACGCACTTGATTTAGCTAAACACTTCATCTTATCATGTTTGAGGTTGAAATTAAGATGCGTTTACCCTGCTTTTAGAGACACAAATAGAGCGACACGCGATCGATCCAAGTTTAATTAATTCTTTAGAAATTGCCGCCGATTCTCGCACCTTATATCGGAAAGCAATAGACGCTTATGCGGATAGAGAACCTATTTTCCGCTTGTCAGTGCTGGTGGGAAAAGATATTATCAAAGTGAGGCGAAAATACTCAAAGACAGATCCGTTAGTGCTGGGATTTGTGACAATGGAGTTTCAATACACTAGCAAAATCTTGTTAGGATGTCTTTCGGAGTCAGAGAGAGCGGAATTTGCGCCCTACTTAAAAGTTGTAGACGACTATCTGCACATTCCCTACGGAGAGATTAACGAGGCGGCGGCGAATCAGCCCCCGAATTCAAGAGCTCTATTAGCCGTTCAGCATTTGTTGCAGCACACGACTCAGATTGCTAGTGCAGTGTACGATCGAGCTAGTGCCCAGCATCAAGGATACCGCAGCAGCAGCGGGTATTTGAGCGATCGCGAGGTAAAAATTTCTGGTATCCGAGATGTCGAGATTTTTCAAAGCTATTTGTGCTGGTGCGTTTTGGAAGGTAGCATTCACCCGGTACAGCAAGAATTGTTTCCAATTTGCGTGATGTTGTACCCGAAACTTCATGTAAGTTGGGAGTTAGTGCAGGATATGCTGCTGATTTTATTTTGGGAAATATGTGAGCGGCTTCCTGCTGAAGATTTAACGGTATTTGTACCTTACTTGCGTACTTTGACAGAGCTGTTTTCCAGGGATGTTTTTGATAATTAGGTAATTGATAATTGGTAATTGCTTCAAAATTTACCAGTTGCCTATTTAAAACTAAAAGCTGCGACTGCCAAACATCCCCAACCAACAATAAAAGCAACTCCCCCCAGCGGCGTAATTGCACCCAGCCATTTGATGTCGCTCAAACTCAGGGCGTACAAACTGCCTGAAAAGATGATTGTGCCGGCAATAAAAGCCCATCCAGCAACTGCAAAAAATGTTTGAGACTCTTGGGCGCGGCTCAAGAGTAAAGCGACGAGTAATAGAGCCAGGGCATGGTACATTTGATATCGGGCGCCGGTCTCAAAAATGGTTAAAGCTCGATCGCTCAATTGATTTTTTAAAGCGTGGGAGGCGAAAGCACCGCCTGCAACGGATAAACCTCCGAATACCGCTGCGACTGCTATAAAAATGCGAATTAAAATTAGCGTTGACATAATATTTATTGAATTGGGCAGAAGGAGGCTCGGCAACGAGCAATGTACGGGATGTAAAGGATAGAAGGAAGAAGGAAGAAGGAAGAGGGAAGTTCGGCAACGGATTCTGTAACGGATGTAACGGATGTAAAGGATAGAAGGAAGAAGGAAGAAGGAAGAGGGAAGAAGGAAGAGGGAAAAACATCTAATTGTTGAGATAGAAGGTGCGCGGTGCGTGCCTTACTTGTCATTGCGAGCCGCCGCGAAGCAATCGCAGAGTATGGAGGTTCACTTGCGTAACTTTGGTAAGGGAAGGTGCGCTAGGCGCACCCTAGGCTGATGAGAAATTAGCTTTTTTGCAAATATTTTTAACCTATTTCCGCACAGCTTCTAGCAAGCGAGAATAGTAAAAGCTAGTGCTAGTCATCGCTGTTCTGTTAATCACAAAACCATTGTTTTCTAGGATTTTGATAATATCAGCTTCGCGGTGCTGGTAAGCCCGGGTAGTTTTGCTGGGGCCTGGGAAAAGTTCACCAATTTTTTTGAGGGCGGTGAGTGCTAAAGTTTTGGGTGCAAAACTAAGAATTAGTCGCGATTCGGCGATCGAACTTAGGTGTGCGATCATTTCCGCAGCCTTATTTTGAGGATAGTGGATGAGTACATCCAAACAAATCACTGTGTGGAATTTGCCGGTTAAAGCTTCCAAATCTTGGGCGGCGAAGGAGATGTTGTAGAGCTTGCCGGGAACTGCTGTCGATCGATCGTAAGCTTCTGCTACCATCTTTTCAGAAATATCGCTAGCACAAACAATTGCCCCAGCTTCAGCCAGGGGAATGCTCAGAGAGCCTACACCGCAGCCGGCATCGCAGACACAAAGCCCGGGCAAATTGCCGTCAGCTTGCAGCCATTTGATGACTGTATCCACCGTTTGCTGATGCCCGGTGCGGATGTCTAGCTGAACTTTATTGACTTTGCCCTCGCCGTAAATTCGCTGCCAGCGATCGAATCCCGTCGAGTTAAAATACTGTCTAACTATAGTCTTGTCGTCTACCAAATTCATCGATCTGCCTGCTGCTGATTTATTGCCAACGGTTAGATATTATATAGCAATACGGTTCGGAAAATGTGCAACTTGCAACAACCGATTTTAGATGGGCGATTTGAGATTTTAGATGAAAACGGCACATCTAAAATCTCAAATCGATCGGGTGATACCAGTTCGCCCATTCCCAATTCTTCAATTCTTTAATTTAAAATGGTATAACAGGTTAAAATAACCGATGCCAAGTCAATTGCTTTGTCGCAGCATTTAAATTCCAGCGCAACAATTGAGTTGCAGATTTGCCAATAATTCCCGAAATTCCGATCGCCCTTCTCGGAGATTCAGTTGCCAGGGCGATCGCACTTTCGGCATCGCAAATTCCCCACTCCACTAAATTCTGCACTCCCGCCAACAGCGGCAGAGTTGTACCCGCCAAAGTAGCAGATTCCAGGACTGAGTGGTAATCTAATCTTACCCAAGCTGTACCTTTTCTGACTTCAATTTGTCGGGAATCCCAAGGATAAACACCATCTGGCAAACCCAAAGGAGCTAAAGCATCGCTCACCAAAAAAACGCCTTTTTCATACCTACCAGCGCGCAGCAAAAAATCAATCATTGTCGGAGAAACGTGCTTCCCGTCAGCAATTAAACCGCATTTTACCCCCGGATAAACAATCGCCGCTCCCAACAAACCCGGTTCTCTGTGGTGCAAACTCGGCATTGCATTAAAAGCGTGAGTTACCATTGAAGCTCCCCGATCAAATGCTTGCTGTGCTTGCTCTGCCGTCGCTTGGGAGTGTCCAAGGCTGACGGAAATTCCCAAACTTTGCAAATAGGAAATGACTTCGCCAGTGCTGTCTAACTCCGGTGCTAAAGTAATTATTTTGACAATATCGGCACAATCTCCTAAAACTTGCTTGACATTTTCTATAGTTAGCGGTAACAAAAACTCAACTGGGTGAGCACCTCGCTTCTGGGGGTTGAGAAAAGGGCCTTCGAGGTGAACGCCGATAATTTCCGCTGTTTGGGCTTTATTGGTTGCGGCAACAGTAGTTTGTACAGTGCGGATATAATCAGCTATAGTCGAGAGCGATCGCCTAAACTTATCCACCGAAGTTGTCACCAATGTCGGCAAAAAAGCATCGACTCCCTGATTCCACAAAAATTGACAAATTTTCGGCAAAATTTCAATATGCTCGATTTCTAAATCGGGAAAAGCAAAACCGAGCGCCCCGTTAATCTGCAAGTCAACACCGCCCAGAGAAATCCAATCGCCTGCTACATCAACGACTTGCAAATGAGGAGGACAAATCCGTTTAAATACGGCGTCCATCGGCAAAACTTCTTGAATGATTCCCGTTTCGTCAACAGCAAGCATCTGCAAATCCTTGCAGCCGGGGAGGCGAGCATTGAGAATATCTGTGGGGGTGGCAGTTGGGGTTGTGGCTTCAGTCATCCGAGTTTAGATTTTAGATTTTAGATTTTAGATTTAATATTCGCTACGGATAAATCCGGTGGCTGGTGAGGAGGGGGAGCTTTTTGCTTTTTGCTGGCTGCAGGGCTGCTCAGACGGGGGCTGGTGGCAAAATTGCTTTTAAGGGTCAGTTTTGGTACAAAATATCTAAATTTGAGTTAACGCAATCATTTAAAATTAGCATTTATCTGAAATCTGAAATCTGAAAATTGCATGAATCAAGCGACAGTTGGAATTATTATGGGTAGCGATTCGGATTTGCCAACCATGAAAGATGCGATCTCCGTTTGCGAAGAATTCAGTGTTGCTTGCTCCGTGGCGATCGTCTCGGCGCACCGCACCCCTGAGCGCATGGTGGAATACGCCCAAACCGCGCACCAACGAGGCTTGAAAGTCATTATCGCAGGTGCCGGGGGAGCGGCGCACCTCCCAGGTATGGTAGCATCTTTAACCCCCTTGCCAGTGATTGGCGTGCCCGTACCGAGCCGCCACCTGCAAGGGGTAGATTCGCTGTACTCGATCGTGCAAATGCCAGCGGGAATACCCGTAGCAACAGTGGGGATCGGCAACGCCAAGAATGCTGGCTTGCTGGCAGTTCAGATACTGGCAGCTCATCAGCCAGAATTGCTAGAGCGAGTTTTGCATTACCGCAAAACTTTGTCCGAATCTGTACTGAAAAAACAAAATCAACTAGAAGAGCTAGGCTATCATAACTATCTCAATCTCAACAAATAATCCAATAAACTTTTGTAGTAAGATTGGAAAGTTTTCCGAATATTGCTGAGCTTAGTAGCCGTAAAGAGGGTAAAAGTGATTAAAATGACTGTCGGAAAGAAAAAGTCGAAAAAAGTCAGGCGGGAGACTTTAAATTTGCCAGCAGCTAAATTTTTTACGAAAGTCAACAGGTTGAACAAGTTACCACGGGCGATCGCCCGCCTCACTCCAAGTTGGCAAGCCTGTATACCTTTAGCTGCAATCATCTTCTTGGTGTGGGGATATGCGGCCGTAGCCCAAACCCCTGCCACGCCAACCACCGAGGAACAATTAGCAAGCCTTAAGGTGGGGCTGGATACGATGTGGGTCATGGTGGCGGGGATGCTCGTGTTCTTTATGAACGCCGGTTTCGGTATGTTGGAAACCGGTTTTTGCCGTCAGAAAAATGCGGTTAACGTGCTGTCCAAAAACTTGATTGTTTTTGCGCTTTCTACGATCGCCTATTGGGCGATCGGCTTTGCCTTAATGTTCAGCAACGGCAACGAGTTTATCGGCAGCAGCGGATTTTTTCTGTGGAACGTAGCCGACAACAGCCCCGCCACAGGAGACGCTTATCAAGGCATTTTCGAGTCGCTTAACTGGACGGGAGTCCCCCTCAACGCTAAATTCTTTTTCCAATTAGTTTTTGCGGGAACTGCTGCGACGATCGTTTCTGGAGCCGTTGCAGAGCGAATTAAATTCCTTGAATTCTTAATTTTCAGCTTGCTGCTAGTAGGAATTGCTTACCCAATTACCGGACACTGGATTTGGGGCGGAGGCTGGCTGGCAGACGCAGGCTTCTGGGATTTTGCCGGTTCGACAGTGGTTCACTCCGTAGGCGGTTGGGCGGCTTTGATGGGAGCTGCATTTTTGGGGCCGCGGCTCGGCAAGTACCGCGACGGCGATACTGTGGCGATGCCGGGACACAATATGAGCATTGCCACCCTGGGCTGTTTGATTTTGTGGTTGGGTTGGTTCGGGTTTAATCCCGGTTCGACAATGGCCCTGGATCCAAATGCGATCGCCCACATTGCGATCACCACCAACACTGCCGGTGCCTTCGGGGGAGTTGCTGCAACCATTACGGCTTGGCTGTACCTTGGCAAACCCGACCTTTCGATGATTATCAACGGCATCCTCGCCGGCTTAGTCGGCGTAACAGCTAGCTGCGCTTGGATCAACGTGCCCAACTCTGCCATAATCGGCATAATCGCCGGCATCCTGGTAGTTTTCGCAGTAACTTTCTTCGACAACTTGAAAATTGACGACCCTGTAGGCGCAACTTCAGTTCACTTAGTCTGTGGAATCTGGGGAACTCTGGCAGTTGGGCTGTTTGCTGACGGGCCTACAACTGGACTTTATACCGCAGGCCCTGCAGCCGGATTGCTTGTGGGCGGAGGTTTTGGTCAACTCTGGGCGCAGTTGGTCGGCATTATCTCTGTAGGCGGGATGACCGTGCTGCTGAGTACGATTTTTTGGCTGGCACTCAAAGCTTTGCTGGGTATCCGCGTTTCGGCTTTAGAGGAGGCTGAAGGTTTGGATATCGGCGAACACGGGATGGAAGCTTACACTGGGTTTGTGAAGGAAACGAGCTTGGATAACAGAAGTGAGACCAGCTACGGCGGTTATGGTGGGGGTTCTGGGGGGAAGACTAACAAACTGTAGAGCGTGCGAAGAGATCGACCAATTCAGCTTTCGTGTCGTAGATTAGCTATTTATCAGCTAATCGACCTCTTTATTCAGAAAAACCCGAATCTGAAATACCCGCCAACTTATGGCTGTCTATCGTTGTGCTCGCGTTTCAATCTTCGATACGAACGCGGGCATATTTTTATTGTTAGCTTACTTTTAATGGCGTACATATAGCAGTTTTCGATTGCATGAGTCGGCGCCGATCATTGTTAATTGGTAATGGGGAAATGGGAATTGAGAATCTGTAACTAACGAACTTTGCAAACTGGTGTATTGATTAGAGTTTACCGGCAATTGCTTTAAGTTCTTCAACGACGCGCTTGTTCTTGGGATTCCTGGTGCCATCAAGGCGGGCGGAGACAACAGTGATTATTTCTAGTATATCTTTAGCTAAATCCTCGTCACAGCTAGTATTTTCGGTTTGATTTATAATCACTACCTCTGTCCCAAAGTGTTCGCACAAATTAAAAATTATTTCAGAACCAAATCTCAGCAGTCTGTCTTTGTGAGTTAATACCAACCTTTCTACTTGATTATCTGCGATCGCCCGAATTAGATGTTGTAAACCCTGCTTACTGTAATTAACCCCAGAACCTACATCCTCAATGATTTGGAATTGCCACCCCTGAGATGCACAAAACAATTCCAAAACTTGTTTTTGTCTGTCTAAATCATCTTTTTGGTTGTGACTGCTAACCCGAGCGTAAGCAATGGTTAAAGCGCCGTTGGGTTTTAAGCCAAGAAGATGAGCTAGGTCATAGCGTCTGTGACCGTTAGCGGTGCGTTCCGGTATTAGCTTGCCTTCGGCTTCCCATCTTCGCAAGGTGGAAGCGCTCACACCTTTAAGTTTGGCTGCTTCAGTTATAGTTAATTTTTTCATTTTTGGATTTTAGCATCAGAAATGAGTAATTTCGGTGAGTTTTAGATAGATTTTTGTTGAGATATGCTGATTGGACAAATCCGATTCCGGTGCCAGAAAGTTTGGTAGGCAGATTTTTTATGGTAAAGTAGTGCGAAAAAGTAAAGTTCTGCATCGCCGCCCTTGCCCAATACAGCACAGTGCTTGATTCTTACAAGAATTGAGGCTTTAATTGAGCGGTAAAATTTGATGCAGCAATCAGTGCAAATTATTCGGTGTGAGGCCTGCAAATAGCTTGAGTTTATGGAGAAGTTCGGAGGAGGTAGCAGAAGTAGAACTCATAAATCCCTCTTAGGGATGGAAGTTAGCCGATCGAAAACTGTTCCGGTTTGGGCTTTGCTATCTTTGGTGACGAACGGGGTACTGATACTTACAGTCGCTCAACTACTGCTGCAGGGAAACAACTTGACAGAAAGGTTCCAGGCGAATGATGCGGTGACGGCAGAAGCGGCCCAGGAACAAATTGGCCAACCGGCGATCTCTACAAAGGCAGTGCTAGACGTGCCCGTTCCCGGGCCGCGACATAAATGGACTTACCAGCAGTGGGTGACGCAGTTGGGTCGCGAAGCTGAGGCGGTGGCGGCGAATCGACCCTCAAGATTGAGTGTTTTGGCTGGGGATTCTCTCAGTATGTGGTTTCCGACTAAGCTGTTACCAGTCGATCGAATTTGGCTGAATCAAGGGATTTCGGGGGAGACTTCCCTGGGTTTGCTGAAGCGGTTGCAGTTGTTCGATCGCACTGCGCCGGATACAGTGTTTGTGATGATTGGGATTAACGATTTGTTGCGGGGGGCGAGCGACGAAGGGATTTTGGACAACCAGCGGCAGATTATTCGCGATTTGCGGTGGGCGCACCCCAAAGCACAAGTTGTGGTGCAGTCGATTTTGCCCCACAGCGGGGAACAAGCTACTTGGGAAAATCGCGATCGGCTGTTGGCGATTCCTAACAGTCGGATTCGGGCAATAAATCGACGGCTGAAAGAAATTGCTAGTTCGGAAAATGTTTTGTATCTGGATTTGCACCCACTGTTTGCGGATGCAGACGGCAATTTGCCAACTGAACTCAGCACAGACGGCTTGCACCTTAACGATCAAGGTTATCTGGTTTGGCGATCGGCCCTACAACTATTCGATCAGATGCAGTTGAAAAATGAGTCATGAGTCAATCGACTTTAGATTTTAGATTTTAGATTTTAGATTTTAGAATTGAAGCATTGACCCCACGGATAAATTCGGGGGGAAGGATAAAGTAACATTCTCCCTAACTCTCCCCCTCTACTCCTCCCACTCTCCCCAATTCAAAACTCCCGCCTTCTCCTCGACACCCCCTCTCCGATTACTCTGTTGTCACTGGCTATGTCAAGTAGCGACTGATACATTAAGAAATATGATAGTTAGCTATTTAGTATAAGGTGATACAGAATAACTGTTTGTACAAATGGTGGAATCCAAAAGGCACAGACCATTGGATTGATAGTTGACGAATTTAGATGAGTCCGGCTATACGAAGTCGGGAGGTTGAGGATTGGGGAATTATCTATTGAAGATTTGTTCCGCTAAAACACGGACTTAAAACCAAATAACTATTGCATCTAAAATCCTCGCATCTAAAATCGGCTGGGTCTTCCCGGAAAATTGCTGAGTATTATAAAACTTCATTAAGTTTATAAGCAGTAGTAAGCAAGAATGATAATATGTAGTCAGGAGGTTAACAATGAA
>NZ_JAUBOR010000086.1:0-9506 GCF_036700305.1 Microcoleus sp. Z1_A1 | reverse complement strand
TTGTGGGATGGGCGTCCCGCCCGTCCAACACGGACGGGCGGGACGCCCATCCCACAAACTTGTGGAAGTTATTTAATTCTCATTCCTTACTTAAATGCGAAGATACAATTTACGTTGCGCGAGTCCTGAAAAACGTTAGAGTAAGAAACAACTCGGAAATTGTAAAGGTTTGCTTGAAAGTTCGGCTGATGGGAGATCGGGAGAACCAGTCAATTTCTAATTTAGGTGAAGTGGGGAGTGCCGACGATCGCCATACTGCATCAGAAGCACTGTGGCCGCGCGATCGAGCCCTGGCCGCTACTAGCTGCGGCATTGTCATTGCTGACGCCAATGCACCAGATTGTCCCATAATTTATTGCAATCCGGCCTTTGAACGGATGACGGGTTACTGCGCCAGTGAAATCTTGGGGCGTAATTGCCGATTTTTGCAAGGCCCGGATACCGATCGAACTACCGTAGCTAAAATCCGCGAGGCCTTGCGCCAAGGTCGAGAAATCCAGACACCAATTAAAAATTACCGCAAAGACGGCACTCCTTTTTGGAGCAAATTATCGCTATCTCCCGTGCGAGACGACAACGCTAATTTGACTCACTTTGTAGGAGTTCAATCTGACTTGGCGGAACCAATATGTGAAGTGCAGCAAGCATTGCAGCAAGCTAACGACCAACTGCAAACGATTTTGGAAGCAGTTCCGGGAACAGTATCTTGGATTAGCTCGGATTTGCGCTATTTGGGGGTTAACCAGCACTTAGCCAAACTGCATGGTTTGCCGCCGTCGGCTTTTGTCGGTCAAGATATTGGTTTTCTGGGCGCTAGCTCGGATTTTAACTCTTTTGTGGTGGAGTTTTTTGCCGATGACGCTACGGAAGCGGTTAAAGAACTCAACGTTAAGGTACAAACCGACGGAGGAGAGTCGGAGGGATACTATTTGATTGTGGCTCAAAAGTACGATCGGGGCAAAGCAGCTTGTCTGGTCGGCATTGACATTACCGAGCGCAAGCGGGCAGAAGAAGCTCTGGTGCTGACTCGCAAGGCGGTGGAAAGTTCGAGTGACGCGATCGGCATCAGCGATGCGAACGGCACTCACATCTATCAAAATCAAGCGTTTTCTCAGCTATTTGAGTGGGACACGGCAGAGGAATTTAAACTAGCCGGAGGTATATCGGCAGTTTTTACTGACCCCGCAGTCGCTAGGGAGGTACTCGACACGATCGCCCAAGGTTATTCTTGGTTTGGTGAAATTACCAACCGCACTAAAAGCGGTGAAACTTTGCAAGTGTTGCTGCGGGCCGATGCTATTAAAGACGCTACAGGGAAAATTGTCGGTCTGATTTACATGAATACCGATATTACCGATCGCAAGCGCACGGAACAAGAGCTGCGGCAAAGCGAGAAGCGCTTTCGATCGTTGATTGAAAATGCTAGAGACATTATTGTGATTCTCGACGATAAAGGCTTTTGCCGCTATGTATCTCCTTCCCTAGAGCGGATTTTGGGCTACCCGACGGCAGAAGTGCTGGGCCGATCTATATTTGACTTGATTCACCCTGACGAATTGCTGATAGTGGATCAAGTTTTCAAAGGTGTCATGCAAATGCCCAAAGTTAGCCTGGGCATGGCGGAATACCGAGTGAAACACAAGGATGGTTCCTGGTGCGTGTTGGAAGCGGTGGCGACGAATTTGCTCGAGGAACCTTCGGTGCGGGGAATTGTGGTCAACTGTCACGACGTGACTGAACGCAAGGTGGCTGAAGAACAATTGTTGCACGATGCTTTGCACGATGCGCTGACGGAGTTGCCCAACCGTGCTTTGTTGACTGACAGGTTGGGCCAAGCTTTTGCCCGCGCCCAACGGCATCCAACCTATCAGTTTGCGGTGCTGTTTCTGGATTTGGACAGGTTTAAGGTGATTAATGACAGTCAGGGACACCGCACGGGCGATCGGCTGTTGGTGGCTGTGGCTCGCCGTCTCTTGACTTGTTTGCGGCCAGGCGATACGGTGGCTCGTCTGGGGGGAGATGAGTTTGTGATTTTGCTGGAGGAAATTCACGGTGTTGATGAGGCGATCGCCCAAGCAAAGGCAATTCTCAAGACGATCGAACGACCGCTTTATTTGGAAGGTAATAAAGTTTTAATTACTGCTAGCATCGGCATTGCTTTGAGTACCGACAAATATCAGTGGCCGGGAGATATTTTGCGCGATGCTGATATTGCAATGTACCGCGCCAAAGCTCTCGGTAAAGCTCGCTACGAAGTTTTTACCCGTGCGATGCACACTCAGGCTGTGGCTTTGATGCACTTGGAACATGATTTGCGGGAGTCGGTTGAAGAACTAAATTTGAAATATTCGATAGTGGATTTCGCCTGTGGGACGGCGGCAGAAAACTCGCCGATGAGTGAAATGGATCGGAGATTGGAGCGTCCGAAGTCGCAAGTGACTGCTTTAAAATTGGAATGTCCTTTTACTGTTTATTATCAGCCGATCGTTAGTTTGAAAAGTGGTTCTGTTATCGGATTTGAGGCGCTGGTGCGCTGGCTGCACCCGGAACGGGGTTTAGTTTCCCCGATGGAATTTATTGCGATGGCTGAGGAAACTGGGTTAATTATGCCTTTGGGTTTGTGGGTTTTGAGCGAAAGCTGCCGCCAAATTATTAAGTGGCAGAGTTTGAATTTACCTGTGGGAAATTCGCGGCTGACTGTAGCAGTAAATCTTTCGGGGAGGCAGTTTTCGGAACCGGAGTCCATCGAGCAAATTAAGCAAGTTTTGCAGGAAACGGGTGTTGATGCTCGCTGTTTGAAGTTGGAGATTACTGAGACTGTGGTGATGGAAGATGGGGAAGCGGCGGCGGCGATGCTTTCGCAGTTGAGAGACTTGGGGATTGATTTGTGCATTGATGATTTTGGTACTGGTTATTCCTCTCTGAGTTATTTGCACAAGTTCCCGATTAATATTTTGAAGGTCGATCGCTCTTTTGTCAGTCGCATTGGGGAAATGGGCGAAAATTTGGAAATCGTGCGGGCGATCGTCATGCTGGCCCGCAGTTTGGGGATGGAGGTAGTGGCAGAAGGTGTCGAAACCGCCGTCCAATTGGCTCAAATGCGGTCGATCGGCTGCGAGTACGGTCAGGGGTACTTTTTCTCTAAACCTCTCGATAGTGAGGCAGCTACAGCCTTGTTGAGGCGATCGCCGAAATGGTGAACTGAACCAAATATTTAACCGGAGCAAATTGCTTGATTGTCAATAAGGGCGATCGATCTTTTCGTACTCAATGCCTTGAGTGTTAAAATCAAAATTGAGTATAATAGAAAACTATCGAGATAGGTAAAAATATATGTCTCAATCTGTTGTGCCAGCAGTCGAAGAAAAACAGATCGATACTTCCCCGACATTAACTTTTGAAGAGTACAGAGTTTATCAAAGCAATGACGATGTACAATATGAATTGTACAAAGGCAAATTAATACCGATGGCAACGGCTAGCGCATTACATACAAGCATCTGCGAATTTTGGGTTTATAAATTGCAGCGTTACCTAGCGGAACATAATCTGGATTTAGTCGTAAAAACTTCTGTGGGAGTCAGAACAGAAGATGCTACATCCCGCATTCCCGATGTAGTTGTTTGCACAGAAAGTTTGTGGCAACAAGTTCTTGCCAGACCCGGTTCTGGCATCTTAGACTTGAGCGAAACACCTTTATTTGTAGTAGAAGTAGTGAGCCAAGATCGGCGAGCAGATTATGTAGTTAAACGAGGAGAGTACGAACTAGCTAACGTGCCGGAATATGTGATTGTTGACCCAACAGAAAATAGACAGCGGGTGCGAGTTGCGGCATTTCCCGAAGGTGAAGAAAGTTATGCACAGATAGATTATTTGCCGGGAGATGACATGGTATCTGTAGTATTTCCAAATCTGAGATTATCAGTCAATGAAATATTATATCCCCCATTGGTAGAAGGGTTAATTAAGGCAGAACAAGCTCAATTGCAGAAAGCTGAAAGGTTGGCGGCGAGGTTGCGGGAATTGGGCGTAGATCCTGATGCTGTGTAGGAAATTGGATGAAGTACGCGCGAGCGAAGCTATCCCCCAGGGAATCGCCCTTGACGTATCTCAATCATCTAGTGGCAAATCGCGCAGGAAATAAAAGCGATCGCTTTGCGAATTGTCTCCTTTAATTCGCCCTAAGTAACCAGTCAGCGGTGAAGAAAGTTCTATAGTCAAATCCTTTACTGATTCGTTTGTCAGCTTAGAATCAGTGGCGGCAAATCTAGCATTGTATTGAACTTTAATCTCAACAACCGTTGGAAAGTCGCTATCTGAGCAAAGTTGTTTCACTGCTTGTATGATTTGCGATCGCAGCCTAATTTCTCTTTCAACTTTCTCAATATAATCCTTAATCCTGTCGTCAATTTGCCGCCCCATTTCTAGATAGGGCTTTAGTTCAACTAAGTTGACAGCACCTGGATATTTAGCTTTTAACTCAACTAGCTTCTGTAAAGTCATGGCATTGATAATACTAACTTTCCACTCTTGTGCTGCTTTCAACATATCCACCGAAGGATTGCCGGGGCCAATCACTAACTTGGTAGATTCTAAAAATTTATCCCGACTTAAGTGCATTCCTCCCAGTTTAATCAATTCCTCAGCAGTTCGACTGGGGATAAGTCTACCCGCCTTACACTCACCAACTAAGGGATAGGGTTGGGAGCAAAATAAATCTAAGCCACCAGCACCGCCTTTGTAGGCATTCTCAATCTTGAATCCTAAGAATTCAAGACTTTGACGTGTGATATTCTCAAAATCGGTGCCTGCTTGATAGTTGCTTTTTTTTTCTTCTAGTTCTATGCTGCGATTTCCCAAAGCTGCGATCGCACTTATCCATGCTAAATCTCGGTCTGGTTTTGCTGTTGGTGAATTTTCAGACCAACCTAGAAATATTTTGATATCATCGTTGAGCTGATTGGCAGCTAAGTTGCTACTACCAATTTCCTCAACTTGCAACTGCAAAGCTTCTAAATATTTATAAGGATAGACTTCTCCCGCCACCAAGAGAGCTTTACGCTGATAAAAACTAGCTTCAGAAATCACCGGAGTATCAATCTCGCTATTCATTGCCATCACATCGTCGCGCTGCGGCCAATAGAAAGCTCCTGACTCTGTTTGCACATTGACTACACAAGGATTAGACAGGTGATAAACTCGTAAAATCAATAGCTTGAGAACTTGGTATTTTTCAAAAATATGTTCCAAAGCTTCCAATTTCCAAACTGTTGACTGTGCAATTTTCTCTAAAAGGTATTTTTGCTGTGGATTAATCCGCCAATGATATTCACAACGCGCCCAGATTTTAATCTGAATAGGATATGTTTGAAGTTCAGCAAATGCACTTTCAGCCTTCGTCAAATATTGAGTCTGATAGTATTGATCGAGGCTAAGATTATCAGGAAGGTGTTGACTGGGATAGAGCCAGAGTACCTCACCTTCTCTGATATTTTGCCTGAATGGTACAGCAATTAGCCTGCCTAATGTTAGCAGGTCAACATCACAAGCTGGTAATTGAATACCCTTAATGATTCCAAGATTCATATTAAGTAGGAGCGCTTAGAATTTCACAAAGTAGTGGATTTTTAGCAGCCAGGTTTAATTCTTGAACGAAGTCAATCACTTCCTGCTTAGTAAACCCGTAGTTCTCAGCCTCCTCGTAAATTTGATGAAGTGCTGCTAAAGGCTTGATCTCATCCTTCTTTAGAACAACAACTTCACCTCCTTGTTCCTGTACAAGTTTTTCTTCAAGCTGTTTGCCTTTCTTCCAACTGAGGGGAACGGGTGTTGAGCGGACTAAGCAACCACGAGTAATGTTATGTTTGGCATATTTCAACAGTCGTTGCATTACTGCATTGAATGTCATGCCAGTCAAAGTTTCGGAAACTCTGACTCCAATTCTTACTGCTTTTTGTTGAACTGCATCGTAGCCATCAATAATCAAATGTAAATCGTGACCTGCCTGATTAATATGTGTAACCGAAGTAATTATTACATTTTCTGTTCCACATTTAGGAATCATTGCCATTGTAGAGGCAATAATAGCAGCTAACTGGTCATCGTTTTGTTCGGGGACTGAAACTCGATTCAATAGTTCATAATAAGAATCCAGAAACTCTTGCTGTTTATTGTTGATCGGGTCTCTCGTTGAAGTTCCTGGATCTACAATTTCCACTGAATCAAATTGTTCCGCACACCATTTCATCAAGTCTCGCACACCAGCAGCTTTACTTGCAATACCTCTGATTTGATTAGCATCAAAAGGATATAAATTAGGGTAATCATCAGAATTTAGATTATTTTTGCTGTGAAACCAAGCTAGCCTCAATTTAACAAGCTCTAACATCTGATCAGAAGTAGGTGGGTTTGTAGCTACAGACCTTTGTCCTACACGATCGGGTATGCCACTTCCCATTTGTTCAATTTCCTTCCATGTGTCGCTAATAACGCAACAGAGGAGAAGTACATTGCTACATTGAAAGTAAATTCTATCTATGCAGCTAGCTACTATTTGAGCAGCGCTATCTCCGCAGTCATTACCTACACTAACTTGGTCTAGTTGATCGAAACAAATCAATACGGGTCGTGATGAAACTCCAGCAAGCTTACATATCTGCTCTATGAACCAAATAGACTTTGCATCTTGTTCTTGCTGCGAAAACTCTGGTAAACCCCTTTGCTTGGTTTCAGGATGATCTATACCTTGAATCCAAGCCATACCAACTTGAGCGATTGGAGCCGATTTAAATATGAGAAATAAAACGGCTTTCAAAAAATTAAAGTCAAGGTCATGTTGAGATTCTAAGATTGCTTCGATTACCTCATCAATAAATTCATATCTTTGAGGTTGGTTGAGATTTTGAATGAGGTATTTCCTTAATTCTTCAGGATGATGGCATTTTTCAAGATAGGGCTGGTATTTTTCTTCAAATTCTGTTCCCTTAAGAGTCGCAATCATAGACGCAGCAAGTTGCTGCCATTGCGTTACTCCTCTGACATCTTGGTGCTTAAAGCTGAGTGAAAGATGGAACCGCACATGGGAGTCAATTCGACTAGCGTTAGTAAATTGAGGAATGTAGGCAAATACAGAGCCACCGTCGCGCTCAATAGTTTTCCATATCCGGTGGATTGTATGACTTTTGCCTGTGCCTCTATCACCTCTGACTGCAATCCCGATTTTATCAGAATACTTTTGGCGGACTTCAGAAATTGCTCTATAGATTGTTTGGTCAACCTGCTGATTGAGGTCATCGAGATTAGTTACAACTTCACCCCAAACCTCATTCGCGCTTACGATGGGTTTCAATTTGAAAGGATTGGGCTGTTGCTTCCGTGCTTCTTCAAACAGTGTATACGGATCTGTCATTGTTTTCTACCTCAATCTCAAGATGGTTTGCTAGCGAAAAATAAAAGACCTCTTATGTCATCGCTGATCGAGTCTTGCTTTTGTTCATCAGTTGCTCCACGAGCCTCTCCACTTTGGAGATAAAATAAACGATCGGCCTGCATCTGCATAATCAAGTCTTTGAAATTCTCCCGGCTAACCTGTTCCCCTAGCTCACGGCGCAGATGCCAGATTGGGACAAGTCCCATGTAGTTGTAGCCTTTGTCCAATTTCTCAAATAGGGCAAGGGCTTGGGACTTAAAATCCTCATAAGATGCGATCGCCCCTACATCCCCCTTCCCCTTCTCAACCCCAACACTTGCCACACCATCCTGATGCCGAATCCACTTCAACAAAGAATTTCCCAGGCGAGTACCAATTTGAGAACCATCAAACTCAAACAGAGAATCCTTACTTTTCAGGCCTTCCGCTAAAACTTCTTTCCCCTTCGCCGTCAATTCCACCAGCGTCACCCGATTTACCAGCGAATACTCGATCGCCCCAGTCGCCTGTAACTCGCCCAGCACTTCCACATATCTCTGACTCGTCTCATTAGTCCGCACAATCCGCTTAGTCAACTCCCCCTTTTTCACCTTCATCTTCCCGCCGCTCAAATCCCACAAATTCAGCAGTACCCGAACTTTCGCCTTCGCATCCCACACCGCTTGCTCTTCCGGTGTCAAAGTTATAGGCACCGCAACTTCACTTTTCTCAGACATATCCATACCTTTAAATACTTGTTTTTACTTTTAAATTTTACCAGAAACCTTGCTGGCAAACATTTAAACTTTTCCGCACGCGGGCGAACCTGCGAATAACTTATGCTTATTTCATTGTTAAATAATTTTGTCACTCATCACCACAGTAAAATTCGATTACCAAAAAGATGAGGATTGACTAAAAACTTGTGAATTGATAAAATAAAATGTTTGATACATTATCGCAGTTCAAATTCTCTGCACCAAATGCGATCGAAACATTTTTAAGCACAGCTCGCTAGGCTCTAGCAACCTCAACAAATGTAGCGCTCCCAACCGCACCTAATAACCCGGAAACTAGCCTAACTGCGACTTTAGTTCAATGCTCGATTCTGCCTTTAGAAAGACGAATGCAACCTAAACATCTTGTTACATTGCAATGGCAATCAAAACATTGAACAAGATTTTACCCATGAAAACTATTCCCGACCAAATTTCCAACATCAAAGACAAACTTCCCGACTTTACTCCCACCCCTCCCGGTTTAAAAGCTCAAGCATCTAGCCACGACCTCAAAGCCCGTTTAGATTGGGGCGAACCCGGACTCACAATCATCGACGCCCGTGATTTTGAAAGCTTCACCAAAAGCCACATTACCGGCGCGGTAATGATGCCAATGGACGAATTAGTTGAGCGCGCACAATCGAGTTTAGAACCCATCCGCGACATCTACATCTACGGCGAAAACGACCAACAAACCGCCGAAGCTGCCAATCTTCTCCGCGCAGCAGGCTTTCAAAAAGTAGCCGAACTCAAAGGCGGAATTCCTGCTTGGAAAGCCATTGACGGCCCCATCGACGGCGCTGCCGAACACGATACTCCCGGCCCCGACGCTTACAACGTTTTCTCTCGCTTGCAACACCACGCAGAAGCGCAGAAAATCAACAAATAACCTCAGATTGGCGGCAGAATTAACCCACAGAATCTGACACTTAATAAACCCGGTATCGCAAAAGTTACCGGGTTTTTCTATCCGAACTTATACCATGCCCGGTCGATTACCCTGATTCCTGTAGGGGCGGGTTCACCAACAATATCTGCCAATAATGGACAATCTCAAAAACCCGCCCGGCCGGGATATTATGGTCAATCGTGAGGACATGATATTATACCAAATCAGTCTTATATTTTCTTAGTCTCTTAGAGAGTGACTTCCTTTGTATAGGATGGGTTTCATATCATGTCCGATGGATCGCCCATAATACAATTGCCGGGGCGGGTTTGGGAGATTGTCGGTTTTTGGCAAATATTAGACCTCTTGCAAAAAAGATATATGTTATAATTAGAAGTTTTAATTTTAATCGGCTAGAGCTAACTCATGA
>NZ_JAUBOR010000085.1:0-9812 GCF_036700305.1 Microcoleus sp. Z1_A1 | reverse complement strand
GCCAACGGTGGCGTACCAGTGACACCCGGTCAAGTCCTGACTCCAGCACAGTTACAGCAACTATTTTTCTCCACAACAGGCAACTTTACAGGAGCAAATTTCACCTACAGCGCCACAGACAACAGGGGCGCCACCAGTCCCGCTGTCGCTACTGTCGCGGCTATCTTGCGGCCGGTTTCCCCCAATCCCACACCGACTCCAACTCCAACAAATCCCACACCGACTCCAACAACTCCAACTCCAACTCCAACTGACAACCAACCGCCATTGGCCAACAATACCAACTCCCGCCTTGGGCCCAACAGCAGCAGGTTAGTCACAGGATTGGGAGGAAGTGACCCCGACGGGTCGATCGTCTCTTACACCATCAACAGCCTGCCCCCAGCAGACCAAGCCGTCCTGTTTTTAGGAGATCCAGCCAACGGTGGCGTACCAGTGACACCCGGCCAAGTCCTGACTCCTCAACAGTTGCAGCAATTATTTTTCTTCACAACGGGCAACTTTACAGGAACCAATTTCACCTACAGCGCCACAGACAACAGGGGTGCTATCAGTCCCCCTGCTACGGCTACTGTGGATGGACTGATAGTGCCAACTCCCACAACTCCCACAACTCCAACTCCAACTGACAACCAACCGCCAGTTGCCAACAATGCCAACTCCCGCCTCGGCCCCAACAGCAGCCAGTTAGTCACAGGATTGGGAGGAAGTGACCCCGACGGGTCGATCGTCTCTTACACCATCAACAGCCTGCCTCCTGCAGACCAAGCAGTCCTGTTTTTAGGAGATCCAGCCAACGGGGGCGTACCAGTCACACCCGGTCAAGTCCTGACGCCAGAACAGTTACAGCAACTATTTTTGCAAGCCACAGGCAACTTTACAGGAGCCACTTTCACCTATAGCGCCACAGACAACAGCGGCGCATCCAGTCCCGCTGTCGCTACTGTCGCGGCCATACTTCCAACTGACAACCAACCGCCCTTAGCCAACAATGCCAACTCCCGCCTCGCGCCCAACAGCAGCCAGTTAGTCACAGGATTGGGAGGAAGTGACCCCGACGGGTCGATCGTCTCTTACACCATCAACAGCCTGCCCTCACCAGACCAAGCAGTCCTGTTTTTAGGAGATCCAGCCAACGGGGGTGTACCCGTCACACTAGGTCAAGTCCTGACGCCAGAACAGTTACAGCAACTATTTTTGCAAGCCACAGGCAACTTTACAGGAGCCACTTTCACCTATAGCGCCACAGACAACAGCGGTGCCATCAGTCCCGCTCCCGCTACTTTTGTCGCTATCTTGGGGGCGGATGGGCCCACTCCCACACCAACGCCCCCCACGCCGATCGTCTCAAATCCGATCGGGGAAACAGATACCGACTGTTTGTGTCAGCCCATTATTGAAAAACCGGGAATTAACTTTGCGCCCCCGCCGCCACCACCTGCAGTTGGATTTGTCCGGCCTATTTCACAATTTTCCGAGGGACAAACCACCAAAGGAACCGACGGCGATGACTTGATCGTAGACACCAAAGGCAACCAAAAAATTGTCGGTTTTGAAGGTAATGACCTGCTTTTAAGTGAAGACGGCGCGGACGAAATTTACGGCAACGAAGGCAATGACACGATTTTTGGGGGCATTGACACCGATATTGTTTACGGAGACGAGGGCAACGATATCGTATTTGCAGGCAAACAGAACGACTGGATTGCCGGCGACTTAGGCTCGGACACTCTGTTTGGAGATCGAGGTGCCGATACGATTCTCGGAGACACCGGGGAGAACAACTCCCAGAGTCCTGACGATGCTCGCGATTTGATCTTCGGAGGCGAGGGTGCAGACCTCATTAACGGCAACGAGGGCGACGATACCATCCATACCGGCAAAGGTGACGATATTGCCCTTGGAGGTAAAGAAAATGACCTGATTTGGGGCGAACTCGGCTCCGATACGTTGTTTGGTGGCATCGGCTCCGACAGCTTGTTTGGGGGAATCCGCGACCAAAGGGCCAGCGACTCCCAGGGACGCGACTTGCTTTACGGAGGCTTCGGTGACGACTTCCTCCACGGCCAACAAGACGACGATACCCTGGTTGCAGGCAAAGATAACGATCGCGCTTACGGAGGTAAAGGCAATGACCTGATCTACGGTCAATTAGGCTCCGATACTCTCTACGGTGGCGAAGGAGCCGATACTTTGCTCGGTGACAGTGGCAGTTCCCAGTCCATCGGGGATATCGGGGAACAAGACTTGCTCTTTGGTGGCAGTGGCAATGACATCATCGGCGGCGGCCATGGTAATGATACGGTGCAAGCAGGTAAAGGCAATGATTGTGTTTGGGGTGGCAAAGATCATGACCTGATTTGGGGCGAACTTGGCTCTGATACGCTGGTTGGCGACAGTGGCGACGACACCATGTACGGTGGTGCTCGAAGTCGAGCTCAAGATGCTGGCGGCCAAGACTTGCTCTTTGGTGGCCTCGGTGCTGATGTGCTGTTCGGCGATGAGGGTGACGATACCATCAGTGGCGGTGAAGACAACGATTTGATTTACGGCGGTAAAGCTAACGACCTCATACACGGAGATCAAGG
The DNA here is from genome assembly GCF_036700305.1 of Microcoleus sp. Z1_A1. Classification (NCBI taxonomy): domain Bacteria; kingdom Bacillati; phylum Cyanobacteriota; class Cyanophyceae; order Oscillatoriales; family Microcoleaceae; genus Microcoleus; species Microcoleus sp. Z1_A1. Next base: position 7,224 of record NZ_JAUBOR010000085.1, on the reverse strand, counting down.
TGACGACTCGATTTACGGCGGTGACGGCAGCGATGAACTCTGCGGTGGCGAGGGCAACGATACTATCTATGGCGATCGTGCTGATAACCGGGGTGTCTCGGTGCGGGCAAACGGCCAGCAAGACTGCGTCAACGGCGGTGACGGCGATGACTTGCTCTACGGTAATGAAGGCCAAGATACTATCAACGGAGATGCTGGCAGCGATACTCTGATTGGTGGTAAAGATAACGACATTCTCAATGGGGGATCTGGAGATGACTGGCTGTTTGGCGACTTGGGCGAGGATACTTTAATTGGAGGTATGGGGAGCGATCGATATGTGTTGAGTGCTGATGGCGGCATTGATACTGTGATTAACTTCGAGGTAGGCGTCGATAAGTTGGTTTTGACCGACGGCCTGAGTTTCCAGCAGTTGCAATTTAGCGCCACTCCGAACGGTACGTTGCTGCTAGTAGCAGGAACCGATCGGGTTCTAGCAAATCTGGTTGGGGTTAACGGGGCGATCGGCTCCTCGGATTTCCTACCAAATCTCTCTGAGCTCTAGAATTGGCGGCGAAAGTCTCCTGTTCTGGCGAACAAAACGCCACAGCAGATTAGAACTTCTGTGGCGTTCCTCACAATACTCAATCCGGGTTAGAAACTTTGTAGCGATCGGCCCTTGACATCGCTCTTACAGTTGCCTTTTGTCCCTCTCTAAAATGCTAAAAAATAAATGTGTATTCAAGCCTGATTTGGTATAACATCAAATCGGTTAGCCTGGGGATTATTCATAAATCTCTTATTTTTATCGGCGTGAATCTATTGTCATCTGCGGTGAAGAAATTCTCTTTTTTTACCGCTGATACAGGCCGATAAGGGATGAGAATTAAATAAAATCCACTTTTCATGACTGTTGTGGGATGGGCCTAAGAGCCCGTCCTTTTTGGACGGGCTCTTAGGCCCATCCCACTTTCAAGAGTGGAAGTTATTTAATTCTCATTCCTAATTTTATTGTGTTGCGCGATCGGGCTTAAGAGCCAACTAAAATTTATCACTAATTCCCCATTGCCATTCCATTGATTCACAATTTGGAAGTAAAAGATACACGGATAGCTATTTTTTCCTTTTTCTTGGCGAAGCTCCAATTCTCCATAATCAATTCAAATACTTAGCTTAGGATAGCGGAATCTGCTTGCGTAAAAACAGGCGGCGCGGCTGGCCCAACAGCCAACCAGTCCAATTCCAATCCACCTGTTGCAAGCGATAGCCGGCCTGATAGTATAACTGTCGCGCCGCGTGATTATTTTCCAGAACGTGGAGGTAAATCTCAGAAAATCCCCATTCTTTGGCTGTCTCCTCGCAGTTGCTGAGCAATTGTTGAGCAACTCCCTGCCGCCGGTACTCCGGGTGAACGGCTAAATTCGACAAATAAGGATAGTCAGAATTAGGGATTTGCCAAGGGAAGCGAGAACGCAGAGCCATTTCTACTGTTCCTGTTATGCGCTGATCTCGGTGCGCCCTATAATTCTGCGTTCCCTCCTCGCGCGAGACTAGCTCAGCAACCAGACAAATGTAATGTTCTGCTTTAGAACGCAGTCGATTTTTTAAATCTTCGTAAATGCCCAAACGCAACACTGGATACACCCATTCTACAAACCCCTCGCGGGAGTGAAAGCTCATGGCTAAAATATCCGCTAGCTGCGTTAAGTCGTTGGGCGCAGCGACTCGGATCGAAAAACCAGAAAGTCCGGGAGTTTGTTGTTGGTGAGATGGTGAGGAAAAAAATGAAGGATTCACAATGCCAGGCCACTATATTAATTTTTTTTACGCGGGTTTCTAAGCTACCCTCTTAGAAAATTCACTGATGTTATACTGCTCTTATAACGTAACTTATAGGCATAGTTTATTTGCCAGATTAAATTACATTTTTTGGCGATGGACTTTAAGTAGCATTTGAGGTAAATGGAAAATTTTTAGCATTTAATACTCTAGTTATGAAAAAATAAAACTCATCCCCTAATAGTAGATTTGTGGATCAGCTATTTTGCCTTTAAATTGAAGCTCGATCCCTGGCTTTCTGCCGGCATCACAAGAGTTTAAGTAAACGGTAGCTTACAAATTAAATGCGCGACAGCTTAGCGGGCAAGGTATTAAAAACAATCACAAAGGTTTTAACGTCAGGTTCCCGAAATCCTACCGCTCTCTGCTTATTGAAATACCCGATCGAATATAATTTATCCGTCAAGCGGTAGTTGAAAAACTCAACGACTGACCATACTAACACTGGGATCGCTGGCGCGTCGGATGTTCCCCGCCGCCCCCCGGCCTGGCACCCCAGCTTTCAGCAGTTCTGGGCTATCCATCGCCCGTCCCCAATCGAACCGGCCTTACCTGTTGAGCTACTTGGTACTTTTCCAACGTCCAATTTAAATTTGGATGCCTGGAAACAGTCTGCAGGGGTTTTCCCCGTCGGTTCGATACTCTGCTGCGCGCGAGACCTTCAAAACCTCGATCGAGCTGATTGACCCTGCCCAAAAACAGATACAAGCCACCGACACTCGTCGTGGAGAGATCAAAATTTTAGACCCTAGTTCAAGCTCCCCGATTCATCTGTGGAGTAAATCTAAAATCTAAAATCTAAAATCTAAAATCGACCGATCGGTTTCCACAGAGTACATCCCTAGCTAAGATTAACAGATGGATGCTCAAACTTGCGGTGTTTCGCCGCAGTAATTAGCTTGGGCGTTGGCCTGCAGGACGCACAAAAAATGCCGATATCGGGGAAAAAAGTGCAAGTCTAACTAAAATGGTACAGCAATTGCGTCACTCCCACAGACACCTCTGTGGTCTGTGGGCCACCCCCGAATATCAGTCAGGGGTTCAGGGCCCGATGGTGGTCGCTATCCTTGGCTGACTGTTAAAGTTGCTATTACTTGTGGGAAAAAACACAGGCGAAGATGTTGGTTGTCTATAGTATTTTGCTGCAGGCAGCTTTCACATACCAAATAAAATATTCCCAGGAGGCAGGAGCAAACATAAATTTGGCTAATCAACTCACAATCAAGACGGTTATTCCTCTGTATTCTGAGATATCCAGACGGCAGTTAAAATGGCCAGATTTGTGTTTGATCTCCGGCGGCCTCAAGGTAAGGGGTGAAAGAAATTTATCGGGAGACGAGTTTATGTGAAGATCGTTGAATAATAAAATTGGGGTGCACGACAGATAACTGTGGCTCAGAAGAATTCCGAATTGAAAACCCAGACATCAAAAATCAAGGTTGATGCTTGCCTCGGCATACTTACAACAAATTCATATTCACGAATTATTGTGATACCATTTTCCCAAAATAATGGCGACCTAGGCAAACTCCCAATCCTTATGTCAGGAGTCATTCGCAATCGAAAATCGAAGGTCGAGAATCGAAAATGGTATGACTTCAGCAATTTAAATCGGCGAATTCTTCCTTTAATCAGACTTATTAAATCGAACAGCCCCGGGGCACAGGAGAACGGTGCATGAATTCCCAAGAAAATCCTAAGCTAAAAATTCTGATAGTCGATGACGAACCGGATAACCTCGACTTGCTTTACCGCACCTTCCATCGAGACTATAAAGTGCTCAGAGCCGAATCTGGCCCCGCTGCTCTCGAAATTTTGGCAAAAGAGGGAGAAGTAGCAGTGATTATCTCTGACCAGCGAATGCCAAAAATGAGCGGTACGGAGTTTCTCAGCCTGACGGCGGCTCAATACCCCGACGTGATCCGGATTATTTTAACTGGCTATACGGATGTTGAAGATTTAGTAGAAGCTATTAACGCTGGCAAAGTATTCAAATACGTTACCAAGCCTTGGGATGCTCAAGAGCTGATCAATCTTGTTAGTCAAGCTGTTGAGACTCACAATCTTCTGAAAACGCGCACCAATGAACTGCGCCGTGCTTTGAGCCAAGAATCGCTGCTTTATGCCGTTACCAATACTATCCGATCGGCTCCCAATTACCAGCAAATGCTGCAAAGAATTGTGGAAACTGTCGGGCAGATGTTTGAGGTGAGTTGCTGTCTGCTGCGGCCGTTCCAAGACGGCCGGGTGGCCGATGAGTGGTTCGTTTACCAGAAGGCAGAAACTAAAGGTGTGGGGGGCGATGAGGAAGTCACGCCCGGTGATGCTTCTGCTGCCGAACTCTCCCCGGATTTGCTGCCGGATTTGGTTTGGGAAACTCTGGATGTGGAGGTGATTCAAGATGCCCAAACTGACGATCGAGTTTTAAACTGGGATAATCCACAGCGAAAGCAGGCTTACGAAGCTGCGAATATTCGATCCAGCTTGATCGTACCGCTATTTTACAAAATCGAACTGATGGCAGTCTTGGCGCTGCATCAGTTTGAGGAACCGCGCCAGTGGCAAGACCACGAGGTACAGTTGGTAATTACGGTGGCAGACCAAGCGGCTTTGGCGCTTTCTCAAGCCCGGGCTTACGAACAGGTGCGGGCGCTGGCCAAGCGCGAGGCCTTAGTCAATACTATTACTACGGCAATTCGATCGAGTCTCGATCCCCAAAATATTTTTGCAGCCATTACTCAACAACTCGGCCAAGCTTTGCAAGTTGACGGCTGCGCCCTATCTCTGTGGACAGAAGATGATGAATACGTCCAATGCGTGGGGCTATACGACACAGATAGGGATACCGTGGCTGTAGAACAGGGTTTTCTTGATAATCCAGAGCTAGTTGCGAACCCTCTGGGCTACGAGACGGATTCTGGTGATGCTGCTGCTAACACTCGCGCCTGGGTTTTTGCCCATCCTTCTTTGCCACAGTCTTTGGTGCCGATTCGGGGCAATCCGCTGTTGTTGCAAGTTATGGTATCAAAAGAGCCGGTGGCGATCGAAGACCTCGACGAACACCCCGAATTAAATGTTACAGAACTGCAAGTTCGATCGCCAGCCCGCGCCCTGTTAGTCGTTCCCTTGCTCTCAGAAGGCAAAATCATCGGCAGCATTTCGCTGCGCCAAAATCACAGCATCCGCCGCTGGAACATCTCAGATATTGACCTGGCCCAAATAGTCGCAACTCAAGCTGCTCTAGCCGTGCAGCAGTCGCGCCTCTACCAGACTACCAGACAGCAGGCAGAACGGCTTCTGGAAGCCGATCGGCTCAAAACCGAATTTTTCCAAAATATCTCCCACGAGTTCCGCACGCCTCTAACTCTAACTATCGGCCCTCTGGAATCAGCTTGCAGGCGTAAAGAAGACTTACCCTACGAACAAGCCGTAATCGCTTTGCGTAATTCCCGCCGCCTCCTGCGCTTGGTAAATCAACTGCTGGACTTGCAGCGGCTAGATGCCGGACGGATGCAGCCGAGTTTTCGCCCCTGCGATTTGGTCGGTTTCTGTTACTCTACCGCAGAGTCGTTCCGCGCCTACTGCGAGAAAAAAGGACTGCACTTAATTACCCAACTGCAAGAATGTCCTTTACTTTATTTGGACTTGGAAAGATTTGACAAAGTTATTTACAACCTGCTATCAAATGCTGTTAAATTCACCCCAGAAGGCGGAACTATCACCCTGAAAGTTGAATCTGCCGGCGCTCACTGTTTGTTGCAAGTAAAAGACACGGGTATCGGCATTCGCACCGAACAAATTCCCTATTTATTCGAGCGATTTCACCAAGCCGAAGGTTCAGCTAGTCGTTCCTACGAAGGCAGCGGTTTAGGTTTGGCACTTGTCAAAGAATTAGTCGAACTCCACGGCGGTCAAATTTCAGTTGAGTCAGTTTACGGCGAAGGTACTACTTTTACCGTTTGGCTGCACTTTGGTTCGACGCACTTGCCCCCGGAACAGGTACTAGAAATACCTGCGGAGTTTCACTCATCGAAAGCTGCGGTGGAACTGGCCGATGTGGAGGCGGATTTATCAGAAAATGAGGCTGAAAATCATAACTTTGAGTCGCTCCAACCTGTCCGATCGGAAACAGCAGTGGGAACGGTTTTGGTGGTGGACGACAATCCAGATTTGCGCTTTTATGTGTCAGCAATTCTCCGAGATGCCGGCTTTGCAGTTTTGCTCGCCCGCAACGGAGAAGAAGGATTTGCCGTGGCTAAAAAACGTCGCCCTAATTTAATTATAACGGATTTGATGATGCCTTTGATTTCGGGCTTGGATTTGATTAAGATGATTCGAGAAGATGAGGAATTGCAGGGAACTCCGGCAATTTTGCTGACTGCTAAAGCCGACGAAGATACTCGAATTGAAGGAGTAGAACGGGGTGCGGATGCTTATTTGTCCAAGCCTTTTAACGATCGAGAATTGTTGGCGGAAGTGCGGAATTTGATCGCCCTCAAACAAAACGAGCGGCGAGTGCAGCAGTTGAACAGTTATTTAACTGAGTCGGTGCTGCGCCGATTTTTGCCGCCGGCGATGGTGAAGGCCGCAGCGGCTGGAGATTTGGCCTTGGATTTGCGCCCGGAACCGCGATTGATTACTATTTTGTTTAGCGATATTGTCGGTTTTACTCAAATGGCAAATACGCTGCGATCGCGCCGGGTAGCTGAGCTGTTAAATGAATATTTGGCGGCAATGACTAAGGCTATTTTTGACAGTGGCGGTACGGTGGACAAGTTTGTTGGAGATGCGGTAATGGCTTTCTTTGGCGCGCCGGAGGAATTAACGCCTAATGAGCAAGTACGCCGCGCTGTGGCTGCTGCGGGGCAAATGCTGGGAGCTCTCAAGGAGCTTAACAAGGGCTGGTTGGAGCAGGGAATTGTTGGGGAAAATGGCGTCCCTCCGGTGCGGTTTCGCTGCGGAATTCACCAGGGTACTGCGGTGGTGGGGATGTTTGGCGGCCCCGATCGATCGGATTATACTGCGATCGGGCCGAGCGTGAATATTGCCGCCCGCTTGCAAGAGGTGACGGAACCAAACACGGTGCTAATTTCGGCGGCGGTTGCAGATTATGTGGAGGAAAATCGCATTGTTAAATATAAGCCTTTGAAACTAAAGGGAATTGATGAAACTGTATTGACTTTTTTACTAAATTGTGATTAGTCATTATAAGTATTATATGTTGATATCCCACGCACAATTTCGGGAAAAACCTATTCCTAAATAAGTAGATGAGTGGCCAAATATGTATGTAGCCCAAAGCGATTATCACTCCGTGAAACGCTCATTTGGAGCGCGAATTAAATAACTTACAATTTTAATTGTTATTGTGGGATGGGCGTCCCGCCCGTCCTTTTTGGACGGGCG
>NZ_JAUBOR010000084.1:0-10597 GCF_036700305.1 Microcoleus sp. Z1_A1 | reverse complement strand
CCCTTCTGGCGCTTTATTAATGTATCAACTCTCCCCAGAGTTGTCAAGCGTTTTGTGAAAATATTTTTGACTTTTTTGGAAAGCTATACACACCAAGGGTTTCGACATTTATCGCCTGCTCCGGTATCCCCTGGCTGACTCCTCTTTTAACTATGGGGTCTTTTTTTCGGCCCAAATACGGCTTTGGGGCGGACTATTTCCCCCGCATGGGTATAAGGACTCAGTGGTTCAACATGATGGGGCTTACTTGGAGTAGAGGTTAGGCAAAGTTAGAGTGTAAGGGGTGAGGCTGGAGCACTGGGTGAGGATGACAGAAGCAGGCTGGTGCATGAGTCATATATATGTAAGTGGTGTGTGCATTTCTGGGACTTTACTGAGGGAGGTTTGGATCTCAGATTGAGCCGATCGCCCTTAACAATTCCTCTGACTCAAAATCCAGAAGTTGACACGACACGGTACTCTAACCCTGATCGAACTCCCAGGAATCGATCGCCCGCAAATACACTCTCCTGAATTACACCCCCAAACTCCTTTAGTTACGCCAGTTATCAGCCTTTGATGAGCGAGCGCGAGTTGGTCTCCTCAACATCTACATCTAAAAAGTGCAAGTGACTCTCTTCCTCAGTATTGACAGCAATCACCAAACCTCTATTCCCCCAAGGAGCTATCGCCCGCGGTGAGGCAGGGCTGCTAAAATTCCCTACTTGAATCCCTTGACTGTTTAACACTTCTATCTGGCCCCCAACATCTGCCAATACCCATCCCCAATTAGCCACACAAGCAGACACGGGCAAAGTTTCAAGAGGAATTCGCGCTACCTTGAGCGGCCACAATTTCATCAACAGCACCGCCGCTTTACCACCTTGAGGAATTCCCAGCAAAGTATAAGGCTCAGGTGTCAACAGCATCTGTCCGACGCTGGCCGACAACCGCACAGAACCCACAGGGGTGCCGCGGCGAGTGTAAACTCTAAAAATAGTTTGGGGATTTTTTGGTTCGTTATCCGGCCAAACTGCTAAGACGTGTCGCCGATCCAGAAACATTAATTCTGGTAAATAGTGTTCTGGTAACGGCACAGTAGCGATCAGCTTCAGGGCTTTTTTCTGATCGCCCGCCGTGCTGTTTCCAGCTAAAGAATAAAAACGCAGTTCGCCGGGAACCGCTACTGTCAACCAGTTGCCGCGAGAGTCTACAGCAGCTTTTAAAGAATCTGGCCCTTGCCTCAAACCCATATCCAGTAAACACTGAGGCTCCCAAGATCGCTCATTGAGCCAGTAAAGTTTTTGGGGAGTGAGAACGCAGCAGCCGTTGGAAACAGGTAAAATGCCGCGCACGATTTCCGCCATTAATGAAATCGAAGTAGACATTTCTCCTGTAACTAGCTGTTTTCCCGGCTGAGACCAAACCTTGACCTCTGTACCTACAGCAGCATAGAGATAGGTTTCAGTGGCAATTAAAGCGGTCAACGGTGCAGGAAGTATCAGTGGCTTGGGCTGCGAAAGCGAATAGCGCACAGTCCGAAGTAAATTAATAGCCGACTGTGATACTTTTTCCTCTTCAACTTCCAGCAAAGAGTCAGTTTCCGACTTCAGACTTTTATCACCACTTGTGGGATTTTCCCAGGGAATAATGCAGTCGCCCAATTGCCTGACAGCGGGGTCGTACATGATCAGCCGCAGAGCTTGAGCCATTTGGGAAGCACTGGCAAAACGGCGGGCTGGCAGCTTTTCTAAAGATTTTTTGACTATTGCTTGCAAAGGTTCGGGGATGGCGTCTGGAAATTGCAAGCGTTGATTGAGGTGGGCCCACCTCAAGTCTCCGGGGGTTCCCCCGAAAGGGCGGTAGCCCATTAGCAATTCAAACAGCAGAATTCCTACTGCATATATATCTGACATCGGAGAAAAAAGACCGTAAAACCGCTCAGGGGCCATGTAAGCGGGGGAACCGACGGTAGCGTCGGGAGAAAGTTCTTGGTGGAGGCGAGTGGTACCAATTTCTGGCAGCCGACGCGCGATGCCAAAGTCAGACAGCCGGGGCGACCAACCTTTGGCCCCTAAAGTTAGGAGGATATTTTCGGGTTTGATGTCGCAGTGAACTACGCCTCGGCGGTGGGCGTAGTCTAAGCCGGCTAAAACTTCCATGACTAGCTGCAAACCTTCGAGCAGACGCAAGGGGCGCTCTTGTTTGAGCAGGTTGCGGAGGGTTCCTCCCTCGCAGTAGTCCATAACCAAGTACCTGCCTGTAGCTGTGTGTTCTAGAGCACGGCAGGTAACGATGTTCGGGTGCTGCAAGGTGATCAGAAACCACAGCTCTCGCAAGAATTCGCTAGTTGGGGCTTTTTGATGACTAAGTTCTTTGAGAGCAACCAGTTGGCTGGTGAGGCGGGAGTCCTGGGCGGGAGCTTCTCGAACGCTGGCACAAAAGACTCGACCAAATTGTCCTTGTCCGACTAGCCCTAAAATGCGGTACTTAGAATGTTGCATCGGTCTAATTATAGAAAAAGCTTGAGCTAGTATTAAAATATGTAAATAATTCTGACAAAAATTCAAATTTTTGAATCGCTCGCCAGGTACAGCCTATGTTATCTCAGGTTCATTCTCAGCCTCCTTGAGAGCGATCGCACAGTCGCACCTACTAAAATCCTTGAGCTTCGGAATCACTATCAATCTTGCCGGATGCCTGTACCCGATCGGGAACTACCTGTGGCTGCTATTTTAGTCGATCGCGACTATTACAGTTTTTTCAATGCCCTCCAGAAAGTTTCTAAGGTTTTAGCTTTTCAAGGCTAAGCTGGGGAATCGGGGCGAGGAAACAGCGATAGGAGCAAAACAGAAGTGCGGTTATGCCATAGGGGTTAGAGAGCCACAAGCCGATGCTGTGGTCAAGGCATCTTAACCTTTTTGAGTGTTAGCTAAATTTATTTGCGCTTTGAATAAGTTGATCGTAACTTGCTAAATACTGAACTTGACAGGAGCAAACATCAATATGGTTAAAATTATTAAACTAGATCCAATTGCGGAGGAAATAGCAGTCGAAACCCGATCGAATATCCTGTCTGCCTTACTTTCCAAAGACTTAGACGTTCTCAAGGAATGCGGGGGGCGGGGAATGTGCGCTACCTGCCATGTTTACATTAAAGAAGGCATGGAAGGCTTGTCGGACATGAACCGCCGCGAGAAAAGGACGTTAGAAGTCATTACTACGGCTAAAGCCAATTCGCGACTTGCTTGTCAGGCTCAAATTATGGGCGAGGGTGTGGTTGTAGAGTTGCCTGCGGGGATGTATATTAATGCTATTGAAAATGTCGAAGCTCTGATCGGCCGCCGAGCCCAGCAAGATTTATTACACCCAATTACGGGTCAAGTAGTTGTAGAATCAGGAAAGTTAATTACTCGTTCTATCGTTACACAGCTTAATGAAACCCGCTTTCAAGTAGGACAGTATTTAGTTCGCACTAAAGAAGCTTAAAACTGATATGTTTGTATTTTAGTAGTAGAGAAGAATCTATGTTGAGCCAACTTGCGCGTTTGAGCACGGAAACAGACGGACGCTACGCCAGTGCCGAAGAACTCCAATTTTTGAAAGACTACTTTCAGTCTTTGAATCACCGGATGAGTGCTTATAAAAAAATTCAAGCCTCTGAAACAGAAATTATGCGGCAAGTGGAAGCACAAATGCTGTCTCTAGACCCTAGTTTATTTAGGCGGGGGGCTAACGATATGACTGAAAAGTGCCGTGGAGATATTGTGCGGGTGTTGAGGCATTCGGCGGCAGCACTGTTGATTAATGATACTGAACGGTTGCGCGATCGGCTACTACTTTGGTTGCAAACTATTTTAGGCGCTGTTCAAGTTAGAAATACTGCGACCGTGACCTACGATGTGATGAAAAAGGTCCTCAAGCAATATCTCACGGTGGAAGAAAGGAACCTATTTTTTCCGATTCTGGACATTAACCGCACATTACTCGGCAAATAATCAAGGGGGTTGACCAGTTAACGCCGATAAACTGTGCCGTTAGGAAGAGTGGCTCCAATCAACTTCGCTCCCGTCAAATCCGCCTCAGTGAGAATCGCTCCCCGGAGGTTGGCTCCTGTCAAGTCAGCTTTCTGCAAGTTGGCTTTACTCAGGTTAGCTTTGGTCAAGTTAATTTCATGCAGGCAAGAATTAGACAGGTCGGCATTGATCAGGTAGGCTAGACTCAGGTTGGCTTTGCTGAGGTTGGCTCCGCTCAAGTTAGCTTCCATCAGATAAGCACCGCTTAAGTTGGCTTCATTCAACAATGCCTCTGCCATATTAATTCCAGTTAAAAGTTTGCGGCTCAAGTCTACACCGCTGAGGTCGGCTCCGCTGAGGTTAATACCGCTTAAGTGGCTACCATTCAAAGTAATGTTTCTCAGATAGGTTTTGCTGAGGTCTGCTTTGCACATATTGGCTCTATCCAAGCAAGCTTCGCTAAGGTCTGATCCGATCAAGCACGCGCCGTTTAAATAGGCTTGAGTGAGGTTAGCCCGCCTGAGATTAGCTTTCAACAGGTTGGCTTTGCTGAGGTTAGCGCGGGTTAAGTTGGCTCCGGCTAGGTTGGCTTTGGATAATTCGGCTCCGGTGAGCTGTGCTTCGGTCAAGTCTGCCTCTTTGAGACTCGCTAGACTTAAGTAAGCATCTTTGAAGTTTGCTCCGTTGAGATTGGATTTAATCAGATAGGCTTTACTGAGATTGGCCTGAGTGAGAACGGCTTTGGTGAGGTTAGCGGCGCTCATATCTGCACCTATGAGATTAGCATTGGGAAGAATTGCTCCGGTCAGGTTTGCCCAATTCAGATGAGATCCGGCTAGGTTGGCGCCGGTGAGATTGGCTCCGATGAGATTGGCTCCACTCAGACTTGCTGCCATGAGGTTGGCGCCGGTGAGATTGGCTCCGCTGAGGTCAGCTTTGCTGAGGTTGGCTCGACTCAGATGGGCTTTGGTGAGGTCTGCCCCGCTGAGGTTAGCACCGATTAAGTAGGGTCGTTGCTGGTGTTGGTTGAGGTTTGCCAAAATTAGAGTTGGGGCATCGCTGGAACGGTATAAATCCATCGGACTCAACACAATGCCGCGCAGATTTGCCAGTCTAAAATCTCTTTCGCCGGCTGCATATCGAGTTAGAAGTTCATTGGCGTCCATTAAGTTCTAGCAAAATATTTGAGGTTTTGATTGCTTTTAAATTTTAGGAATTTCTAGAGTAAGTTATGAATTTTCTTGCTGCTAGTTATAATCAGGTTTTATTTAAATTGCTAAAACCTAGTTTCTTGACTTAGGATATTTTTTATAATTTAACTCACAGTTTTGATGATACGGTGGATAATCTGACTACCAAAACTTAATTTTGACAGCTATTAGAAACAAAGTAATAGCTGTCAAATAAGTCAGTTTTTTTGGAAAAGTTGAGTGATAATAGCTTCATGGTCTTTTCCTTCTTCGACCATAGAATCTGCTGGTTGGAGGCGATCGCGCAGCCCTAAAATAAAGCGGTTGCAGTCCGAACCCAATGATTCGCAGGATGTTTGCAGGCAGTGAAGTTCTCGACCCGTAAGCTGACTAAAGAACGAACTTAAAATACCTGCTTCTAAAAAACAGGCTGGTCGCTTAGACTTGGGGGCTGTTTTAGCAAAAAGAGAGTTAGCAATTTTTACTATTAAGAATCCATGTTCGGAATAGCTGGGGTCTAGATCAAATGTTCCCCATCCATGAGTTTTCCAACACTGCTGTAAGGACTGAAGAAATTCTACCATTTCCATTTCAGAAACTGGCTGACCGTAGTATTCGCTGACTTCTTCGCAAAAACGCACGTAGAAGTTTTTACCCCACCAGCGACCGCAGTTGAAAAGCACGAGGCGGGAGGCTTGACCTGTTTCTTGTTCTAAGCCGATATAAATGGCTTGAATCAGTGTTTCTGGAAGTGCTAAGAGCCGATCGCCCCGTCGGTTTTCGAGGAGGCCGAGTTCGAGGTCGCCTCGGACGTAGGCATCGCTGGCAAAGTAGTTTCCAGGGAGTCGGGGCTGTTTGAGTAAGTCGGCAATATTAATCATCGGGAATTGGGAATTGGGAATCGGGAATTGGAAATTGGGAAGAAAGCTGATTATTTATTACCTTGATCAATAATAATTGACTGTGCTTGGTCGAAAAATGGTTGCAATATAGCCCGGGCTTGCTCGGAAAGCAATTCTTTTAAACGAGTTTGCAGCAGATTGCAAACAGTTGCTTCGATTTTTTGAGTTTGGTGGGCTTCGACTATGCCGGAAAGCCAGTCTACAAGGCGCTGTTCGAGAAAATTTTGATCGTTCAGCAGCATAGCCATAGCGCAGTACCGCAAGACTAACACCCAGTGTTTGAGCGATCGTTCTAAGGTTTCTTGTTTTTCGTCGGGGAATGTTTCTTGTAGTTGGTTGGCTACTGGTTGGAAGATGCTTGCTTCCTTCTCTCGCAAAAATTCGTAAATTTTTAAGCGCTGAACAAGGGTTACAGCTTGACGCTTAAAAGCTAGGAGTTCTTCGCCTTTTAAAAAGCGGTTTTCTGCCTGATCCAGCAGCGCCTCAATCTCAGGGTGCATGATTTTAATTAAGTGGTAATCGGTAATTGATAAAAGGAAGGAAGTTCGGCAACGAGCAGTGTACGGGATTTAACGGATTTAACGGAGGGATTTTGAAGGATGAGAAAAGAGGGGTGAGGGAAGATGGATGAGGGATTGCTCTATTTTTCATGTTCTATTCCCTAGACAGATTAAAACATATCGAATAGGTCATCAATGGTGACTTCTGCTTGTTCAGTAATAGAAATTACTGGCAAGGGTGGCGGTAGGGGTAGGGCACCTACTTCCGGAATTCCTTCCCAAGAAATAGCTTGAAAAAAGTCTGCTACTGGCTGGGTTAAACTCAGAAGTTGACCGGGGTTCGAGCCAGTTGGGGTTTCTAAAGATTTTCCCAGCCAATTATAGTGACCAAAGAATTCTTGGACGGATTGGCCCAACCATGAAGTTTGACTTTTCATCTTTCTTCCTGCCTGGAGAAATCCACCATTGCACTTTCGATCGCGAAATTGGTGGGAGGAAAGGCAGGGCAGGGAATGTGCCTTTCCAGGTTGTTTACCGCAATATTTCACCGTGTTGCAGTCGATTTTGAATATCGCGGGCGTTGGCACCTTCGTTGAGCCAGAATGCTGCTGCATCAATTTTATCTGGGTTGCCAAGCAGAAACTTGCAATAGGTTTCTCCCATTGAGTAACATTGGAGTTCTATGCAGCTCAGAGGCTTTTTGACTAAAGAGCCAAAGAAACCGGCGAACAAACCGGCGTATAGGTGACAAACCGGTTTGCCTACGTCGCCCAAAGTTCGAGCAACTGCTGAGTCAAAAAGGTTGATGAAGATACAGCCGTGTTTGCGATCGCTCATGTCCACTTCCCAGCGACCCCAACCTTGAGCTGTGAAAGGCCACCACCAAGTTTCTAGCAGAAACATGAGATTTGACTGGCGAATGTTCTGGCTGTATTCGGCACTAAACCATTTTTGAAAAAATTCGGAATCTTGGAGTCCCCATTGGCAACCAATAGTATACATGATGACAGAGGACGCAGGGCCGACTTCTTCTTCGAGTCCCTCCACCAAACCGATAATGAAGTCTTCGCTGGTAAAAATGTTGCGCGACTCGTTCCAGTCGTCAATTGTACCCATCTGGCGATCGAAGGCAAAAAAATCCTGAAATCTATAGTGGCTATGAGTTTTAGGATGATGTTGCTTTAGTAACGATTCGCTGTGGGGGGAGATTTCTTTTTTCGCGGTAGAGACCATTGGCGGGTTATTCCTTTTTGATGTAGTTTGGTGAAAATTAGAGTCAAATAGACTGGCCTGTGTATCCAATTTAACTTTATTTTTCTAAAGGTAGACACAGGGGAGAATTTTTTACTGCAATATAAAAATTAAAATTTCTAGGATGCTAAATTTGGGCGCTTGTTGGGAGTTCTGCCTTCGGACAACTGCTCTCTGAGTGCTGGCGAAAGTGGGTATAACCTTCAGCGGCTATGTGTTATCGTTTTGTGCAAGCAGTCCACTATATATATAGGGCATATGGGGATGAAAAATCACGCTTGTATTGCAATAGGCATCAATCAATATCAGTTACTCCAGCCTTTGAGTTATGCCCAAGAGGATGCAGAGGCATTGTACGGTTTTTTGACTGAGGATGCGGGTTTTGCGCCGGAGGGATGTCTGCTGATGACCGATAGCTCGCCGTCGCTGTGGGGTCAATCTACATATCCAAATCGGGAAAATATTCTGAGATTGACCCAAAGCCTCTGCGGGGAACATGTGCAAAAGGGAGATTTACTCTGGTGTTTTTTTAGCGGCTACGGTGTCAGCTATGAAGGTAAGGATTATTTGATGCCGATTGACGGCAATCCGGCTGACATTAAGGGTACGGGGATTCCGGTAGAGTTGCTGTTGAATACTCTGAAAAACGCTCCTACGGAAACTGTATTGGTGCTGGTTGATATGAACCGCAGCCAGATTTTGAAAGCGGGGGAAACGATCGGCTCTCAAACGGTCGAGCTGGCGCGGGAACTGGAAATCCCAACGGTGCTTTCTTGTCGCCCGAATCAAGTTTCGCGGGAAACTTCGGCTTTGCGTCAGGGGTTTTTTACGACGGCGCTTTTGGAGGGGCTACGCTCGGGACAGTGCATGACGATTAAGGGTTTAGACCGTTTTTTGAGCGATCGACTGCCTGAGCTGTGTGACCACCATTTGCGTCCGAAACAAGAACCTTTGATGGTGGTGAATCCTCCAGGAAAGGCTAATTTGGTGATTTTGCCCGATGTAGGGGTACCAACTGCTGCGTTGGCCGGACGCAACGGCAATATGACGGTTGGTACGGCTGATGGGTTAGATCGCCCGCAAATGGCGACGGCTAGGGATCGAATGGATCTGCCTCCTGCAGTTCGCAACGCTCAGGATTCGTCGGTTGAGATGCCGCCTGTGTCGCAGCCGAAGGCCGTGGTTCCTGCTGATGGGGGAGGCGATCGACCGAACTTGCAAAAGCCGGAGGATGAAGATAAAGGGGGGTCGGATAAGTCATTTTTGCAGCAGCTAGTTTTGTGGAGTTCCGCTACGGCTTTGGTGTTGCTGTTGGGTGTTTTTGTGACGAACAGATCAATTTTTATTGGTCAGCAGGAAGGAGATCCTCGATCGCCTGCTGAAAATGCCCAAAACTCTGGATCTCAACAATCTACTGGTACTGGGGGGTCGCAGAACCAACCGCGGGCGGTGCAAGCAGGGGCTGGAACCAAGCAGCCACCGTCGAGCCAGCAGGTGTGGGCTGAGGCGAAAACTTTCCTTAAGGATGGTTCGGCTTCTAGTTTTAATAAAGCGGTGGTTAAGGCTCGAACGATTCCGGCTAGCGATCCGCTCTACCCGCAGGCTCAGCAGGATATTGAGCGCTGGAGTTTAACGATTTTGGATATAGCTAACGGGCGGGCTGCTCGGGGCGATTTCCAGGGGGCGATCGGGGCGGCTAAATTAATGCCGGATGTCAATAAGCCTGTTTACAATCAGTCGAAACAGGCGATCGCTCAGTGGGAGGAGCTATCCAAAGACCAGGATGTAAATGCTGCTTTGCTATCAGCTGCTAAGGGTCAAATTAAGCGGGGGGTTGCCTCTTCTTACAGTAAAGGCATCCAGCAAGCTAATAAAATTGAGCCTGGTCAGCCGAAGTATGAAGAAGCTCAACAGTTAATTGGAGAGTGGAGCGAAAGTATTCTCAAGATTGCTCAGTTGCGTGGCTCTCAAGGAAAGCTGAAAGAGGCAGTTGAAGCTGCTTCGCTGGTGCCGTCGGGTACTAAGAGTTATCAGCCGGCTCAGAAGGATATCGCCAATTGGAAAACTAAGCTCCAACGCCAGCAGAAAAAAAGTTGATTTAGTTGATAATTTCTCGGTTTCCCACCGGGAAATTATTTTAGCGACTGACCAACATTAGTCGTTGGCTAGATCGATACCTCTTGATACTGAAAAAAGAGACCTACATATCGATAATTTAAAACCAATAATTTTATTCGCCATTTCCCCTCCCAGCTTCTGCGGGAGGGCTTTTTATCTGTTGGCTGGTCGGTGCGTTTTTGTATAGTGAAAGATATCGTATACGCTGGTTAATGAGGGTTGCATAATAGGGGGATGATTTTAATATTTTTTGTGGATGGGGCCATGAGACCGAAGGCGTGTATTTTCACAGCAGGCGGGACGCCCAACCCTACTGCCCAAAATAATCTTCAAATTTTGCAACGCCGATTAATTAATATTTTAAATTCACGTTTAGAGTTTCCTGAGCCGACTTCTCTACCGTCAAAAAATATCTTCTAACAAAAAAGATGGGTATAAATATAGTTAAAAAATGATAAATAAATCATGAATAAATAGCTTTTATTTGAAATTTAGAAAAAAATCAGTATATTTAATTACTTGTGATTATCAGATTAAGTTATATTTTTTTAACTTAATTTAGTAACAATACTCCGGACAGTTTTTAAATAGGGATGCTTACGCAATAAAGCACAGAAGCGAAAAAACTGAGTGCTATCTGA
>NZ_JAUBOR010000083.1:0-10737 GCF_036700305.1 Microcoleus sp. Z1_A1 | reverse complement strand
TTTGTTGATTTTGTAAATCAAATCTTGAGTGTTTACTTATCTTAACATGATTTGGTTTTTTTACGCCTACCTACTTATTGCCCAGCAAAGTTATTTAAACGCCCCCTTTCCCCTTCTCCCCTTTTGCACCTTGCAAAGCAAAAATCGGAGTTTGAGCAGATTTCCCCTTCAGAGCAACAGATCCCAAAGCCTCGCAAATAAAGTTTAGCTCGATCGACTCACACACCCTTTCACCAATCAAAATTTGGTTTTCCCCCGCCTTGCTCATCAACCGAGCCGCCGTATTCACCGTATCGCCGAGAATATTAAACTCCCTGCGCCCTCGCGGTTCCCCAACCTCAGCAGCAAACACCGGCCCCAGGGATAGCCCAATTTGACAGCTTACTTTTACTTCTTCACCCGCGATAATTACCAGAGGCAAACCTGCAATCATATCTCGGATCGCAATCGCCGCACTAGCCGCGCGGCTGGCGTCATCCCTGTTAGCGTCGGGCACGCCAAAATAAATCAGCATATCCGAACCGTCTAAGTGCGCCGTTACTTTTTGCAACACGCCCCCTTTAGCTGAGACTACAGCATCGATCGACGCAAACACCCTAGAAAAAGCAACTATCAGATTGACTTCTTCCTCCAGCGAAGCTTTGTCTACAGACTCTGGTAAACCTATCAAGTTGACAAACATCACCGTCGGTTCAGGAAAATCCGGCGGAATTTTCCGCCTGTCTGCATTTTCCACCAGCAGTCTCAGGATAGTTTTGGGAATATAACTAGCAAGGGGTTCAAGCCGATTCACAGCTTCCCCGATTTCTTTTACCAAGCCCCCGACGCTGCGATCGAGCAATACCGAACTCGGCATCCGCCGCCCAGTCAAAGTGATATCATACTCTCCGAGTCTATCGTCCGTGAAATCGTCCGCCACCAAAAAATAACCCTGCTTCCCAGGTTCAAAACGAAATTGCTCTCCCAAAGACTCTCTAGCAGTTTCAGTCACACACACCCGCCCCACAGTCCCAGAACCCTCAGCTTGCTTAGCTTGCTGGACTGAATGCCCCAGCAGTACGTGAGCCATCCGCAGCGGCGTACCGATGTCAGCACTAATATAGCGCCCGCAGTGGATGCCCACCCGCATCCTCAAAGACAAAACACCCCGCGCCGTTTCAATATTGGCAAATTCAGCCATCGCCCGCTGCATCCGCAAACCCGCCCGCACCGCCCTCGCTGTATCCTCTTGGTAAACCCCTGACGGAAACTGCACCAGCATCGCATCTCCGGTAAACTCCAGCAAATCCCCGCCCGATTTGCTGACAATTTCAATCATTGAGGCAAAATAGTCGTTAATCACGCCCAGCAGGGTTTCAGCTCCCTTGCGCCCCTGGGTAGCGTTCGCTTCCAACAGCGAGGTAAACCCTGCCAAATCGGTAAACAGCAAGGTGCCTGTTTGCCACTGGTAGCGCACCTCCCCTGGGTTGGGCGGAGATTCGGACACGGGCCGGGGCACGTAGTCATGGAGGATGTAGCGCAGAGTTCGCAGGTGATCGAAAACCCCCATTAGCGTTGCGGGGGACGGATCTACCCACGCAGCAGCGTACAGTTGAGCGGAAAGGAGCGATCGCAGCCGCAGTTCGATCGCAGCCAAGGGAGGATTGTAGGTTAATCTATTAATAATTTCCACCTAAGTTTATTCTTAAAAAATAGGGTAAGTTCTATTGATCGAGATGCTACACCAGTAACTCGACCTATACCATTATGATAAGTTTCCAGTGACTCCATACCAGCCAAACCCACAACCCACTAGAGAAACTTCCGAACGTCACAGCTTGCTAGCTCCCGATTTGATCCGAGCTGCTCGATCGGCCTATGGTATGTATCTGAAAGTGCATTCCGAGCAGATGCAGCGTCCGGCGGGTGTAGTTGTCAGTCAAGGAAGCGATCGAGGTCAGGTAATTTTTGCTTCGCAGCCGATTTTATTGCCCGGTGAACGTTTTGTTACTTTTGAGGAAATTGAATCTCAAATGTATTAATTGCTAATTGGTCATTGGTGGTAATTGGTAATTGATAATTAAGCATAGGGCATGGGGAATTGGTAATTAGTCACTAATATTATGTCCCCTCGAACGCTCGCACTAAAATAGGTTTCTAGTGAAGAGCCATGTTTTCAGGATTTTATGAAAACTTGCATTCTTGACTATTAATACCTTTTATGATGGGTAATTGACCGTACAAGCTCTAACAACTGAGAACTAACTATTGAGAAGTAACAAGTGATACATAACCCCAGTCAACAGTGAACAGTCAACAGTCAACTTAATGGAAATAATCTTTAATTGCCTTGTCATGGCGATCGTCTTTATTGTCGGATCGGCTATTGGCAGCTTTCTAAATGTGGTAGTCTATCGGTTGCCTGCGGGTTTGTCGGTGATCAACCCTCCTTCTCGCTGTCCCAAATGTTTAAATCAACTCAGAACTTACGAAAATATACCCGTTTTCGGTTGGCTGTGGCTCCGAGGCCGCTGCAATCACTGCCGCAGTCGGATTTCTGTCCGCTATCCACTGGTGGAAGCAGCTACGGGTTTGCTGTTTTTGCTAATCTTTTGGCGGTTTGGCGTAACAGTGCAAACTCTTGGTTTTTGGGCTTTGTTTAGCTGGCTGTTGGCTTTGTCTTTGATTGATTGCGATACAATGACTTTGCCTAATTCATTAACTCGATCGGGTTTGGTGCTCGGATTGGTTTTCCAGGTGGCGAAAGGTTGGTGGCCGACATTTAGTTCGATCGACTCGGTAAACTATCTGGTACTCGATGGGATCGCGGGAGCAGTTGTCGGGTTGTGGCTGTTTGACGCGATCGGACTCGCCGGGACGATCGGGCTGGGGCAGAATGCTATGGGCGCCGGAGATACCAAATTGGCAGCCTTGATGGGAGCTTGGCTGGGGTGGAAATACTTGCTGCTAGCGGGATTTATTGCCTGTGTCGCCGGGGCTTTTGTCGGTGGCGGGGCGATCGCCCTCGGCTGGCTCGATCGGCGTCAACCCATGCCTTTCGGCCCGTTTCTGGCTCTCGGTGCAGCAATTACTGCTCTGTGGGGCGAAGCGATCTTATCTACTTACTTGCAGTTGTTTTTTCCGAATTTTAGTTTCTGATCGGCAGGCAGTCAGGCGCGATCGAACATAACATTGTCTCAAAAATTGGTAAAATTGTTCCGTGTCTTGGATTACACTTACAACAACTAGCTTTCGTTGGGAAGCGGAATTAATGCAGCAGCTCCTAGCTGCCCATGAAATCCCGGCCCGGATTGTAGACTTGGGCATAGCATCTTATTTGGGGGCTGGAAGTGCTACAGCCCTGCAAGTTCTTCCAGAACACCAGCGAACAGCATCGCTCCTCATCAGTCCCGTTGAAGATGAGCCAGAAGCGGGTGATTAGTCATTAGTCATTAGTCATTAGTCACTGAACAACTAGCAATTGACAACTAGCAACTAACAACTAACAATTACTAATTACCAATTACCAATTCCCAATTACCAATTACCAATTACCAATTACCAAGTTTTAATGTCTCTATTTGATTGGTTTGCAAATCGACGAAAATCAGTACCGAACTCCCAAGAACGGCCGGAACGAGAAATTGCGGACGGACTTTGGAATAAATGCGAAGCTTGCGGTGCCCTCAGTTATACCAAAGACCTGCGAGCAAATCAAATGGTTTGCTTGGAATGCGGGCATCATATCAGAGTTTACAGTGACGATCGCATCGAGCAGTTGATCGATCCCAACACCTGGGTGCCCCTTAACGAAGGACTGCACGCCACAGATCCTCTGAAATTTCGCGATCGCAAAAAATATAGCGATCGACTCCGAGAATTTCAAGAAAAAACAGGCCACCTAGACGCCGTAGAAACAGGCATCGGCAAACTGGAAAATTTGCCAGTCGCCCTCGGAGTCATGGAATTTCAGTTCATCGGCGGCAGCATGGGCTCAGTAGTCGGAGAAAAGCTGACTCGCCTCATCGAACACGCCACGCGGGAACGCTTGTCCGTAATCATTGTCTGCGCTTCCGGTGGTGCAAGAATGCAAGAAGGAATGCTCAGCTTGATGCAAATGGCTAAAATCTCCGGGGCTCTGGAACGCCACCGGGAAGCGAGACTGCTTTACATCCCGATTTTGACCCACCCGACCACCGGCGGCGTCACCGCCAGTTTTGCCATGCTGGGAGACATTATAATTGCAGAGCCAAAAGCTACTGTGGCCTTTACGGGCGGCCGGGTAATCGAACAAACTCTGCGGGAAAAGCTACCGGAAAATTATCAAACTTCCGAATACTCCTTCGCCCACGGTTTTGTAGACTTGATTGTACCCCGGACTCAATTAAAGAAAACTCTTGCTCAGCTCATCAGCCTCCACCAGCCCCAGCCTTTCTTGGCAGACTCGGAATTTCCCGCCCTCAATGGCAGCGATAGCCACGCTTTGCCCCCGCAGACTCACGCTTTCAAACTTTCTCCCTAAGCTGTCGCGCCGGAGGATTGTCTGTTGGTGAGTCCGGGGCACCGAGGGAAATTTCTGAGGAATTCCTCAAAACCGGGCTTCTACCAAAAATATTGAGTTTGTTAACGAGACGTTCACGCAGACACCGGGTTTTGATCCCCGCCCGCCCAACTCCTATTGGTAATAACGACCCAGCAGTGGGATGATATTGATCGGAAGTTGATTGGCCCTGAAGTTAGGCTGGGCAAAAATGCCTAGTCGCAGTTAGCGGTGAGTTAGCTTGCGATAGATCGAACAAAATCTCAGAACAAACTAACAGAACAAGCTCACAGCGCTTTCTAAAATTGTCCGGCTTTCAGTTAATAGCCGTCAACTCAATTTTTACCTGTCAGCGACCTAAAAATTATGGGTTTTGCAGACCTGTCCATCGCAGAAATAGCAGAGGACTTCAACGTCCCTGTTGAAGAGGTGATCCGCTTGTGCGATGAGTTGGAAATTGCCTACAAGCACCCTCAAACCCGTTTGGCTTTGGAGGATGTTAAGGCAATTATGTCCACTCTCGAAAAAAGGCGCGACTCAAAACTTCTTGCAGATTAGAGCGCAAAATTCCTCTACCTTTAAAGGTATAGCTGCACAAACTTTCGCCAGTTGTTGCAGAAAGAGGGAATTTTGAACACAAATCTGTTTGCCAGCTATACTCTCTTAGCGTTCAATAATTTGCCGGATTTTTTTAAGGAGAACCATGCTTAAAAGATATTTCATTGCTCTGACCGCTGTATTCTTGAGCTTTCAGTTATTTGTCAGCAGTGCGATGGCTATCGAACTGAGTCCTGAACTTCGCACTCTGCCTTTGAATGACAAGGGTACTCCAGTGGTGCTGAGCCTCAAACAAGTTGAGCAAGGCAAACGCCTGTTCAATTCGGCTTGCGCTCAATGTCACGCTGCGGGCATGACCAAAACTGACCCGAACGTGAATTTGAGCCCGGAAACTCTGGCTTTGGCCAACCCGCCCCGGAATAATATTGAGTCGCTGGTGGACTTTATGAAAAATCCCACCACTTACGACGGGTTTGAGGAAATTTCGGAACTGCATCCGAGTATGAAGAGTGCGGATATTTTCGCTGAGATGAGAAATCTCTCGGATGACGATTTGTACGCGATTGCCGGTCACATTCTGTTGCAGCCGAAAATTGTCTCCAAGCAGTGGGCTGGTGGCAAAGGCGCTCGCTAATCGATTTTAGATTTTAGATTTTGGATTTTGGATTTTGGATTGGGAGATGGCTGAAGTTCGGCAAGGATTGCTGGCTGGTCGTTTTTCGCTCTAAAATCTGAAATCTAAAATTTACCTCCTGCTCATTGATTATCGCAAAAGGTTGTAGTCCCTCATGCTGCGTCGTGGTGCTTTTGTCTGCTTTCTGTTGGGGATGTTAATTATTTTGCCACTCGTGCTGTTGGCTCCTCAACCTGTTTTGGCTGCTGCCGATTCTTACGTGAATAGGTATTTACAAGCCAGCGAACCTGTGGCTCTGGAGTTGGACTCTGAGGGACATACTCGCTTGTTTTCGGCGTTTGATTTGTCTGCGGGCAAGGTATTGTTCGAGCAAAATTGCCTGAATTGTCACGTCGGAGGAGCTAATTTGCCCGATCCGACGATATCTCTGTCTTTGGCTGACCTCAAGGGGGCAACGCCTCCCCGCAACAACATCAATAGTCTGGTGGCGTATCTGAGAGAACCGATGACTTATGACGGTACTGAGGAGACTTTTTGGTGCCGCCAAGTGCCGGAAAGCTGGATGCCACAGGCTGAGATTGAAAATTTAGCGGCTTTTGTGATCCGGGCGGCTCAGAAAGCTCCGGGCTGGGGCGTGGAGAATTTTGAGAGTTGAATTGCTACTGCCAAAAAGTGGTAAATTACTCGGAAGAAGGCGATACGACTGCGCGATCGCGCCTGTTAAAACAGGTAAAATATCTAAAGAATCACCCTTTGCGTGTCCATTAGAGGAGAACTGCGTTGAAAAGACTCTTATCGATCGCCCTATTAGCGTTCGCAATTTTTACCGTCGGCTTTGGTCGCCCTGCTTTGGCAGGTGATGCTGTTAAAGGAGCTAAAATCTTTAGCTCCAACTGTGCTGCTTGTCACATCGGTGGCGGCAACGTGGTTATGGCCCAGAAAACCTTGAAAAAGGAAGCTCTTGAGAAGTACGGCATGAATTCTCTGGAAGCTATTACCACTCAGGTAACTAAGGGCAAAAATGCTATGCCTGCTTTCGCCGGCCGCTTGAAGCCAGAACAAATCGACGATGTAGCAACCTACGTGCTCGAGCAATCTGAGAAAGACTGGAAAGGCTAAACTGCCTCTTGGAAGTCGGGCAACCTGGGCGGGTTTGATTTAATTTAAAACTTGTCCTCCCGATCGCACCCTCTCTCACCCTTTGGCGAATAAACATCGGTTTGCAGCGATCTTAACCTATTTGGGAAAGCGCGCCAGAAATCCAATTTTTATTAGCTCAATGGCGAGGGAGGGACATTTTATTTTAGATTTTAGATTTTAGATTTTGGATTGAAGAATTGAAGAATTGAAGAATTGAAGATTTGAAGATTTAAAGATTTGAGATTGCTAAATGCTGACTTTGTATAAACTGTCAAGCACCTTATACAGCACTTTCCAGGTAAGTGAAGTACAGAGAAACCGGGTTTCTTGAATAAAACCGGTTTCTGGCGAGAAATCCAGAAGAAACCCGGTTTCTGGGGTGTACTTTATAAACCTGGAATCCGCTGTATTAAGATTCATGTATTGAAGCCCGTCATAAATTGGAGTTGTGTGCTAGGATGTAAACCCTTTACTACCAAAGCCTTGAAATCCAAATTAAAGTCGATCGGGGATCTGGAATCTACACCTGCCATGAACGTAAAAACATCAGCAAAAGTTAAAACTCCAGTTAAAACTCTCGGAGACGCTGCATCTGGGGCGATTGAGAAATATTTCCGCAAAAGTGTAGCGCACGAGGCTGAAGTTATCAAAGACAAAGACGCGGAAGAACTTCATCAAATGCGCGTGGGATTGAGACGTTTGCGATCGGCTGTGACTGGTTTTGCTCCGGTTTTAGATTGGCCAAAAGAGGCTTCTGAACGTAAAATTGGTAAGGTGGGGCGGATTCTGGGAACTCTCAGGGATTTGGATGTGATGCTCGAAAGTCTCCAAAATCGCTATTACCCGAATTTGCCGACTGAGGAACAGGAAGTTTTGGATAAGGCTTTGTCGAATTTGCTCAAACAGCGCCACCGGGCTTTGAAAGGGGTGAGGGCGATTTTAGAGCACAAAACCTACGAATCGCTGAAGCAGTCGATCGAGGATTGGCTGGAAAAACCGAAGTTTCAGGCGATCGAACATTTGCCAATTGCTGAGGTTTTGCCAGATTTACTGTTACCTCAAGTCAGCGAGTTTTTTCTCCATCCGGCTTGGCTGTTGGGTACAGAATATGAAGATGGCAAAGTTAAAGTTGCTAAGGATTTGAATGCTGAGGCTGTCGAACAGAAGTTAGCAGCCGAGGGAACTATTCTGCACGATTTGCGGAAGCAAGCTAAGCGGGTTCGCTATTTGATGAATCTGTTTGGCGATTTTTACAGCGAGACTTACGAAGTTTATGTCGAAGATGTGAAAGCTATTCAGGAATGTTTGGGCGATATTCAAGACAGTGAAGTTTTAGGCGAGTTTCTGACAGATTTTGTCGATCGCGATCTGGAAAAAGAGTTGCCGAAATTGGCTGGTTTGTTGGTCGAAAATCGCTATGCAGCTTGGCAAAAATGGCAGGTTTTGCAACGCAGGTATTTGAGTTCGGAAATGCGGCAAGGTTTTCGATCTGCTTTAATTCATCCTGTGGTTAAAGATGCTGCTAATGGAAAGTTGCCCCAGGAAAGTTAGGGTTTTTGGGCCCTGAGAATGCGATCGACTGCCGGGAGGGACTAAAAGAAGGATATTTGTAGGGACACGGCATTGCAGAGTCCTTCATTGTATAACTCAATCAAGGGCGATCGCTCTTGGGGAGAGGTTCAAGAAAAAACCTTAACAATTATTCTTTCCAGTAACGAGTTAAAACCCGAATTACTTCACGAGTGTGAAGTAAAAGAAAGGGCGATCGCGTTTTTTACCATAGAAAATCAGGACTGCAACCACTTCATAAACTTATTCGTCGCAGTACCAATCGACTCTCCCACCTGTTTCTTCAACCGCCACCGCTGAAATGCTTGTTCGTAATCTTCCCCTTCAGTTTGATAAACATTCCAAGCATTTAGTGACAACCCCAATCCCCACGTTAGTAAAATGAAAAGTGACCAAGAAAGCTCGTGCGAACCTGCTAGATTAAACAAAACTAAAAAAGTATTGATAATGCCGTACTTGGTCACATTTTTCTGCAATTTGCGACGACGGTAAGAGTTAAAAACCAGCTTTTCTTGAACTTCTCCTCTAGTTGCTAACCATTGCTGTTCCGCCGCTACAATATCCTGTTCGGAAATGCCCAATTCCGCTGCAATCTCGAAAAGCTGCACTCTGGATAATTCCCCTTCATCCTGTCGCCGCGCGATCGCAAGCTGTAAAATACCCTGAGCATCCTCTGAACCGTAAACTTGACTTATTTGACTTTCATTGGTTGCCATAACAGGTTTCCGATAATTCCTGACATCATTTCTATCATAGATATAGACGCAGTTAAACGATAGGTAGTGACATTGGCGGATTTCAACACCCGGACATTTGAGTGAGCAAGACTCCTGACTATGGGAGGGGAAATCGAAGAACCGATATATTTCCCCAAATGGCAACTAATTAATTTCCCGAACTGTGACTAAGTTGGCTATCTCGTTTCAACATAAATTGATAAAATATCCCAAACAAAATCACCGCAATCATTCCCACCACTAAAGAACCTTCACCCTCATGCCAATATTTAAACAAATCTAGGCGATAAGATGCAACTAACAATGCCATTCCCGCCACTCGCAAAACATTAATAATAAAACCCAAAATGACAGCGACACATATTACCAAAGCCTTATTTTGTTTAGTAGGAAACATCACCAAACAAATTACAGCTAAACCTAATAAGTAATTCATTGCCTCTATACCCGAACAACCCCCATTTACCAACACCCTTCCTGTCGGCAAAGCAACATAATTACCATCGCGTGTTACATCAAAACCGACATACCACAAAGAATAATAAGCAAATTTAGCAGTAAGCGAGGTAACAAAATCCACTAAAGGTAACGTAATGACACTGGGGGTGCCATGAAAAAATAGTATTACCAATTCACGCCAATATAGTTTTAAGTTCTGAAAACCTACCGCAAGTAGGCTCACACCTAAACCAGACAAAAAAGGTGCCAGTCTTAAAAAAGGCTCGGATTTACTGGAAACCACAGCACTTTGAAATAAAATAAAAGCTATTAATAGCGTCCCTGCTATTGTCGATAATAGGTCACTTTTTATCTCACGCTGTTTGAGAATATCCTGGTTGTCCCAAAGCAGGGAACCCACAGCGAACCAAAAAACTATACTCATCCAAAAATGAGCAACATCGTCCAGCTTCCACAGGAGTGTCATATTCAGAGTTACTAAGGCTGTGGCGATAATGATGAGCCAAAAAATTTTTCTCTTGAACATTTTAGATATTAGTTATTAGTTGATCGATGAGAGCCATACTGCGGACTGTTTTTGATTGCCAACCCTAGAATAAGGGTTTCCAGCCGATTCGGCAATCGAAGTACCAACGGAAAATCGATGGTTTTAGACTCCGAACTAAAAAACAGTCCAGACTATTCTTAGATGATATCATAAAAATAGTAGGGGATGTGGACAACTCAGTAGCTTGAACCCCTTCTACGGAAAGGACGTGGAGGATTTTAATCGCCGTTAATCTTTGAGATGAGGTTAGTAGACACTCTGGAATTTGATGAATGGTGAAACTCAGATGCAACGCATAGCTCAGCATTAGGACACCTAGTGAAAAGACTGTTACTCGAAATGATTGCTTGGATGCCTAGCACTTGTTTACTGGGCCCCTGTAAGCAAAGACTAAAAAGCGAGTAAATCAATCAAAATTAAAAATACAGCCTCTTCCATGTTCATGAAGTACACTATAAAGCTATATTGTTTGGTGTTAATCCTCCGGGTGCGGATCTGCGAAATATTGGTCGATAAAACTTACAGATTGACGGGTGTATCCGCACCTTACACGGGCTAGAAGATTGTGTGTACC
>NZ_JAUBOR010000082.1:0-13195 GCF_036700305.1 Microcoleus sp. Z1_A1 | reverse complement strand
GGATGCCAGACCAGCCTACGAAGACGAAGCGATCGCGTTTGAGCCAGTCGTCGAGGACATCAAATATGCCTCTTTCGGTCTGGGCGCGTCCGACTGCGATTGTCATTTACGCAAATCTCCAAATGGATATAATTACAACGGATCTGTCTCTAGTCATGAGTTTTCCACCGTTGCCTCTGCTTAGCAGAAAACAAGTTGGATTATGAACAGACTTTACTTTTCTTTACCGTATTGACGATTATAGAGGTAATTCTTTACAAGAGCAAGTTTTTCTTAAAAAACTTTTGGCTGTTGACTTTTGACTTGTGCGAAGTCCCCGAAGCCCTCGAAGTCCCCGAAGTCTTTGCCCTGCATTTGGGAACTTCTACTATATAGGAGTCTCTGCGCTTTGCGTCAGAAGCCCCGTGGCTTGGTAGATGTATCGCCCTCAACCTCTGATTTTTCTAAGAAACTGGGTTTCCGTGGGTAAGTCCTATATATATACTGAGGAGAGAGCTCCAAACTTAGGTTTTTAAGACTATATGTTCAGCATTGACATCATTGTGAAAAATACGCCCGTCTCGCTGTCGGTGCAGCGGAAGTTGGAGGAGGACGCTGAGACTGTTTACCAGCAGGTACTGGCGGCGATTCGCAACTCCCAACCGCAAATTTTGGAACTCACCTGCGAGAAAAATCCTGAGAAAAAGGTGGCTGTACTCAGCAGCGAGATTTCTGGGGTGGTGGTTTCTCAGAAATCGGGGGCGTCATCTACAGGCAGATCCCCTGGCTTTGTCTCGATGACAGCAGAATGAGGGCTGGGGGTGTTGGTGCCGATATGAGCCCGTCAGCCGTTGCTGTGCGGGATTTGGGTTTTTGCTGGCCGTCGGGCGATCGAGTGTTGCAAGGTTGCTCTCTGGATGTACCCAAGGGCGAGTTTTGGATGCTTTTGGGCACTAACGGCAGCGGCAAGTCTACGCTGTTGAGGCTGATGGCTGGGCTGCTGCACCCCCAGTCGGGGGAAATTGACCTGAGTGGGCGAGTGGGTTTTGTGTTCCAAAATCCGGATCACCAATTGGTGATGCCGACGGTGGGTGCGGATGTGGCTTTTGGTTTGGTGGAGGAAAAGCTTTCTAACGTTCAGGTGCGGGAGAGGGTGGCGGAGGCTTTGGAGGCTGTGAATTTGCTGGATTTGCAGCGGCGGCCGATTTATGCTTTGAGTGGGGGCCAGAAGCAGCGAATTGCTCTTGCTGGGGCGATCGCCCGTCACTGCGAAATTTTGCTGTTAGATGAACCGACGGCTTTGTTAGATCCTGATTCTCAGTTGGATTTGGTGGCGGCGGTGCAGCGGTTGGTGAAAAATCGCGGGATTACGGCTTTGTGGGTGACTCACCGTTTGGATGAGTTGAATTTCTGCGATGGGGCTTTTTTGTTGGAAAAGGGCCAAGTTGTCGATCGGGGAGATCCGGCGCGTTTGAAGCAGCGGTTGATGCAAAGCCAAGATGTTTAGCTGTTAAGCAATTTGAGTCATAGTCGCGGCCGGGGCGGGTTTATCTGAATTTCTCACTTGTGTTGTAGATTAGGGTGAACCCGCCCCTACGGTATTTGTGATAATTAACCCGATATAATCTAACTAAATTCACCGCAATCCTCGATCGCGCAACCAAGCATCTGCCCAAATTGTATCGGCTTCTGACAGCGGTGGTATGACTTCCCAGTTGCGATAATCTATCTTGAGGTCGTAACTTGCTATGTCGTAAGTTTGAGTGAATAATTCCTGCAAATTGATTATAGGTTCGGTATCGCCCGATCGCAGCGGCAAAGGAAAGGCAGGCATCGGGTTTTGCAGGTTAAAAGCGTACAAATCTGCTCTGGGACGGCGATTTCCCCGACACACCAAAACACTATAGTGGCTTTCAATGTCATGGCCAATAACTGGCATTTTTTGACCGCGCCGCAATAAATCTATTTCAATTAAATGAGTGCGACTGGATAAAATTTCTTCTCGCTTTTCTTCGTACATTTGTCGTCCTTTTCCTGTGCGCTTATTGCTAGGCGAGAGGATTTCAATCAGGGTGATTAGTTCTTGGTTTCCTCTTTCTCTAATTTCTAAATAGCCTTCCCGAACCTGGTAGGGCATGGGAATATTTACTGTCAAGGGTTGTGTTGGTGGCGCTGCAACGGCTACGTTTGATGTGATTAATTCGGTTGTAGTTCTTGGCTGAATTACGTTTACATTAGGAATGCCAATTGATAAATTGTCGTCAGCGGTTTCATACATTCTCACTTCGAACGAGACTAAATACTTAGGACGCAGTTGGGGAGACAAAAATCTAAAAATTTCACTAATTAACAAGTGATGTAGGGCAGGCCAGAGTTCGGGATGCTCTAAATACGGATCCATACCGGTAAAGGGAGATGGCATTGATGTGACTCCTTGACTCAAATCTATTTCTAGTTTAGTTGAATATTTCTGGAACAGGCATCTTGCCTGTTTCTTGGGCGGGCTCTCCGGCCCACCCCACAACATATTTTAATGTTTGTGGAACCGGCATCTTACCTGTTGTTCACACTTTTCAACGCTTAAACTTCGATCGACAATTGCATCGGAATTGGAACGCTGTTTTCATCTAAGACAGACAGCGCATTCACGAAAACAATTGTATGCGGGACTGCGGGCATTAAGCGGCGCAGTGCATTTAGGTAAGATTCGGCATCGGGGCGGCGGCTGAAACGGGCGACTGTTAACCGCTGACAGTTGGGGAGGTGGCGAATTATGCACCAAGGCACAAGTCGATCGCGATATGTCGATTGTTTTGGTATCATAGGAAAATCCTTCCCACTTTTGTGGGTGGTGAATGAAAGGCGATCGCTCTAGATTTCTCAGGTCGGAGGGCGATCGCTGTTAATTGTATATTCATTAAATTACGAGTAGTCGTAATTGTCAAGGGCGGAATGGGACGAATTAGACTGCGAGTTCGAGAACTTGCTCAAGAGAAGGGTTGGACTCTTAGGGAAGTCTCCAACAGAACGGGTATTCCATACACTACGATCGCCACCTATGCCAGTTCTCCAGGTATGGCAACTGTAGACTACACAGCTTTGGACAAGATGGCCCGTGCGTTCGATATTGCGATCGAAGATTTAGTTGAGATTTTGGAACAATAAACTGATTTATCAGCGGGAAGATGGGGCTAATACGGTTGCGAGTTCGATAACTAGCCCAGGAAAAGGGTTGGACGCTGAAAGAAGTCTCTGACAGAACGGGAATTCCCTACAGCACGGTTAAAAAATACGCCCAAGCTCCCAAAATGGCAACGGTGGACTACACGGCTTTGCAGAAACTTGCTGCTGTCTTCGATTTGATGATCGAAGATTTGGTTGAGGTTTTGGAAGGGTAAACTGATTTTTGATTTAGTTTTTGCACTTCTTGCAACAGTCCGTCGGGGGTTGAAACCCCCGCCTCAAAGCTCAAGTCGTCTAAAGACGACTGAAAAGGCGATCGAGATCCCCTTCAATCCTTTTTTTGAAATTTTTAGGATTTACGCACGGGTGGTCAGAAACCGGGTTTTTGCGGGAATACTTCGTTACAGCCCGCAGATTTTGCAAAAAACCCGGTTTCTCTGACGAAGCGCATAAGTCCCGATCGCACTCAATTCGATCGCCCATTCTAAAAATCGCAAAAATCTTCAATTCCGGCACGAATTGCCAAAAGTGCGATCGACCCTGCCAGTCTTGATGGTAAGCTGGTGGTTGACGCTAAAAATTGGGCGATCGCACTTATCAGAGCCTCAATTTCTTTTTCTAAGTTTTCCTGCAACTTCTGTTCGACTTCTAATTCAATTTGCGATCGAAGTTTTGCCTCAATTTCCCGTTCTAATGTTTGGCGTAATCGATCCTCCTGTGCTTTTTCCCGTTGTTGTTGTTTTTCGCGATCGATTTCAGCTCTTTTCTTAATTGCTTCCTCAGCGATGCGAATATTTTCTTCAATGGGTACACCTTCAGGAGTACACATCTGCCCGTACCATGTCGCTTGTGAATCTGGGGGATTACGGCGACCAAAAAATATCTGAATCGCTTCATCATCATGCCGATGCGATAGCACGTAAGCTTTTAATTCGGATCTGCTCATTTCATCAAAGTTCGGTTTCATCCAAAAACCTCCAAAGTCAATTACTAGATACGATTACTTGCAGATCATCACTTACGAAAATATACACTTCTGTGGTTTGAGCATTAAAACGGAATAGTTGAATATCTCGGTAGTAGCTAGAGAACATCTGGCAGACGCGCAGACAGGCTTGGGCTTGTTCGTCAGTGGGATTAATCTGAAGTTCCTCAATTGTGGCACAAACTTTTGAATATAATATAACTTACGCATAGGAACCCAGAAACCGGGTTTTTTCGAGAAGACTTCTTGACAGTGCAAAGACTCGGTAAAAACCCGGTTTCTTTGTCGGAGTGCGTAAATCCCGATCGCATTAAAAAGAGGTAGCTTGCGATTTTTAGTTGGTGGGGGCGGGTTTTTTAGATTGTCTATCTGTGTCATAAAGGGTTGGAAAAACCCGCCACCACAGGTCGATCGAGGATGTGCGATATGTCAGATTTTACGGTTAATTCCCCTACTTCATCTCATAACCAAACAAATTCGGATCGACTTCTCCCAAATTCAAATCAGCCAAACCATACTCAGCCCAACGCCTTTCTACCATCGCCGCCACATCCGGATCTGACTCCAAAACTTCCCCCCATTCGTGATCCGTTTCCGGCGGCATCTTCGTAGTAGCATCAATCCCCATTCTGCCTCCCAAACCAATCTTTTCACTGGCAAAATCTAACGTATCAAAAGGCGTATTCGGCAGAATAAATACATCCCGCACCGGATCGACTTTAGAACTAATTGCCCAAACTACTTGACGCGGGTCGCGAATGTTGATACTTTTATCGACAACAATCACAAACTTAGTGTAAGTAAACTGCGGTAAAGCACTCCAAAATGCTAAAGCAGCCCTGCGCGCTTGACCGGGATATGCTTTATCGATCGAGATAATTGCCGCCTTATAACTCAGCGCTTCCATCGGTAAGAAGAAATCGACAATTTCCGATACTTGCTGCCGCAAAATAGGGGTATAAATACGGTTAAGCGCGATCGCCATCATTGCTTCTTCTTTCGGCGGCCGCCCGCTAAATGTGGTCAGATAAATCGGGTCTTTGCGGTGCGTCATGCAGTGGAACCGCACCAACGGCGAATCTTCGACACCGCCGTAATAACCCATGTGATCGCCGAAGGGCCCGTCGGGCAGAACTTCCCCCGGCGTAATCGTTCCTTCTAACACAATTTCCGAGTCCGCCGGTACTTCCAAATCTACGGTTTTGCACTTCGCCAATTGCACGCCGGAACCGCCGTAAAGTCCGGCAAATAACCATTCCGATAAATCTACAGGAATTGGGGTTGCTGCGGCGAGAATGATTAAAGGATCGACTCCCAGGGCGATCGCAACTTCCAACTTTTTACCAGCCTGCGCCGCTTTCCGCAAGTGCCGCGCGCCGCCCCGCACCGATAACCAGTGTACAGTCATCGTGTTTTTTGACTGCAACTGCAACCTATAAACCCCCACATTCGGCGTGCCCGTTTCGCAATCTTTGGTAATTACCAAACCCAGGGTGATAATTTTGCCCGCATCTCCCGGATAAGGGCGAATCATCGGGATTTTGTTCAAATCCAGCCCTTCTCCCTCAATTACCACTTGCTGACAAGCTGGGAAAAAGTCGCGCCCCGGTTTGGCTTTCACTACGTCAAACAGGACTTTGCCGAATTCTATCGCTTGGGAAATCTTTTTCGGCGGTTTTGGCTGTTGCAGCATTCCCAGTTTTTTGCCGAGCTCTTCTAGTTCGATCGGCTTTTCCATGTTCATCGCCCAGCAAACGCGCTCTTCCGTACCCAACAGGTTGATTG
Organism: Microcoleus sp. Z1_A1; assembly: GCF_036700305.1. Lineage (NCBI taxonomy): Bacteria > Bacillati > Cyanobacteriota > Cyanophyceae > Oscillatoriales > Microcoleaceae > Microcoleus > Microcoleus sp. Z1_A1. The sequence continues at coordinate 7,263 of NZ_JAUBOR010000082.1, read as the reverse complement.
CGACGGGGAATTCGGCCCCTTTGACGTTTTCAAACAGCAGTCCAGGGCCGCCTTTTTGCAGCATTTGGTTGGAAATTTCGGCAATTTCGAGGTCGGAATCGACTAAGGCGCTAATCCGGCGCAGTTGTCCCCGTTCTTCGAGTAGTTTTAGGAATCCCCGCAAGTCTCTAGCCATTTTTTTTAAGAATTGTTAACGTTCTTTTGTTATTATGAGCCGATCGACTGCCACAAGTTACTCCTGAACCGCTCAAAAGATACGTATTTAACGAACCGCGAAGACGCCAAGGGCGCGAAGGAAGAGGAAGAAGAAGATAGGTAATGCCTTGTTGGGTTGGGGAGTAGGCTGCATAATGGGTTACATGAAATGTCCAAGATGCGAATCTGACGAAGTTCGTAAAAACGGCCGTCCCAACGGGCACCAGCGGTATCTTTGCAAAGCTTGCCGCAAACATTTTTTTGACCCGCCCAGTCCGCCGTCTTTCAGTCGCAAATGCACGGAAACACGGTTAAGCGAAGTTATCCCGCAAGGAATCGAGTCTGCAACCACCACAGAGTCCGGCGGGATTGCGATTTTGCTGTTAGATGCCGAAAATCTGAAACTTAAGGTTAATACAGAACAATTCTTAGCCGATTTGTGCGACTATCCCCTGCAAGTTAAAATTGCTTTTGCTAACTGGAAAAATCCGAGTATCGGCAAGTTGGATGCTGAACTTTACGATCGCGGTTACGAACTGATTCACGTTCCGGGCGGTGCTAATAGTGCTGACGGTAAAATGATTGCTTTTGGCGCGGCTATTTTATATCGATATCGGGATGTAAAACAAGTTTTTGTCTGTTCTTCGGACGGTTTGTTAAATCATCTTTGCAATCAGTTGCAAAATCAGGGAGTGACTGTGTTTCGGGTGCGTCGGCAAAATTCAGTTTTATCTGTAGAAAACTGTCAGAATGGTGAGAGCAAGCACTATTCTTGCGAAAGGGAAGAGGAAATCCCTAGTTTTGCAGAATTGGCTAATCAAGTTGCAGAGTTGTTGAAGGCTGAACACAAATCTATTGATGAGCGGATCGCTCGTTTTTCTAGTGTGGCTGAGCTTTTTCAAGAGCGCCACACTATTGTTTTCCCTTCTACAACTTCCCCTGCTGCACTGTCGGAGTCAGCAGAAGACAAAATTTCTTCTGGGACTAAAGAGTGTATAACTCCTCTTGTCGTGGATCTAGATATTGAATCCCAAAAAGTTCCCGAAACCAAGTCAGTCAATTCAATTGGGATTCATTCGCTGGATGCTTTAGAAAAGATACTTGTAGCAATGATTGCGAAAGCGATAGTTGATTTAAAACAAAATGCTATTCCCGTCACAACAATCAAGAAACAATTTTATACTAAATATCAGTGTCATGCCGATTTAATTGTGAAAAATTTTTTGCCGGATTCTAGTCTAATTAATTTTTTTAAATCGCGTCCGTCTGTTTTCAAAATGGAATTGCTCGGTAACGAACATCAAGTGGCGATCGCTCCAAAAGCAGCAGCATCTTCAAAAACACAGTCCTCAGCCGCCCTGGAAGCATCTATAGCAAATATTGTATTGGCATTAACTGCTAAATCTCCAGGCAATTACATTGGCATTAACCAGGTAGCCACCGAATTTCACAAGCAATACGGTCAACCAATTACTAAAAAGCTGCAATCGCTGCATTTGGGTAGCAATTTTCACGATTTTTTGCAGTCATGCCAAAAATTCAAAGTTCAGAAAAAGGGTAAGGAGCATCAAGTGGCGATCGCCAAAGTTACGGATTAAATATATGACTCAAAAGTCATAAATTGTGAGGGTAAGGTGCCCTTGGACGTACCTTACAAGCTATAGCAGTCGCCAAGGTGCTTCGGTAACGCTTGCTCTTGGACTACGCTCATGTACTCCCTGGCGATCGTATTCAAGATTAAGGTCAAACAGACAACTTTTCGCCTCTCAGGTTTTAATCGGGCGGCCCACTTTTCTTGCAACCAGTCCGAGGCTTTAACCCTCTGTTATCGAATTGCTTACCTATTTTTAACCATTTTTGATTAGCTATTGTGATAAATTATCAGAGGACATCAGTTATTTTAAATAACCATCTACTAGCAATCATTAGTTATTAGTTTTTAAAGCTAATTTTTTGAGTCAGTTTGCAGCGACTCAATTACTGAATAATAATTAATCCCTCACTAACTAGCACGAAAAATTAATTATTTTTAAACTATCAATACACTCTCGATCGCCAACAATCAAAAGCCCAGGTTTAAATGAAAACTGCCCCTTCGCATCTGCCACCTGAGTCTAAGCTTTGGCAGCGCAATTTAACCTCAGCTATGTGGAAAGAATATGCTTTACACGCTCTATTGGGAATACTCGGATGTATTCCCGCATTCATCACCCTAGGGATTATTACAGTCCTGATTTATGAAACAGCAATTTTCTTCCAAGAAGTACCTTTGTGGAGATTTTTGACAGATACGCAGTGGACGCCGCTTTTTCCCAATAAAACCTTTGGTATTATGGTACTTGCCAGCGGCACATTGTTGACAACGGCGATCGCCATGACTGTTGCCGTGCCTGTTGGCTTCCTCACTGCCATCTACCTCAGCGAATACGCTCCCCATAGAGTGCGTTATCTGCTCAAACCCTTTATAGAAACTCTATCGGGCATCCCCACTGTAGTCTATGGCTATTTTGCTCTGTTATTTGTTACCCCGCTGCTGCAAAAACTTATCCCCAATCTAGCCGGGTTTAGCCCTTTAAGCGCAGGTTTAGTCACTGGCATAATGATTGCACCTATTGTATCTTCTATGAGTGAAGACGCTATTCAAAATGTCCCAAAACGATTACAGGAAGCAGCTTATGCTTTAGGTTTTACAAAACCAGAAATTATCACTAAAATAATTTTACCAGTCGCATTTCCAGGCATCATTGCCTCCTTTACATTAGCAGCTTCTCGCTGTTTGGGAGAAACCCTGATCGCCTCCATTGCAGCAGGACAAAATCCCCAATTTGCTCTGAATCCGCTAGAAGCAGTATCGACAATGACTGCTTTTATAATTCAAGTAAGTTTGGGCGATATACCTATAAATTCTCTAGAATTTCACACTATTTTCACAGTAGGGACGGTCATATTTTTGATGACCTCGATCCTCAACACACTGAGTCACTTGCTTGTCCGGCGTCACCGCGATTTAATGTTAGAAGTCCCAATTGGCAGCCCGGAGGTAAATCAAGAACATTTAGCTATTAATTCTCGGTCAGATATCGCTCAATACTCCCCTCAAAAAATACCGAAATTTACTCACATTTTTCAGCCTGATTTCACCAAACGTCACTTCCTAGATCGAATTTTCATAATTCTCACAGTTATTCCACCTTTGGTTTTAATAACCGTTCTAGGGCTTTTATTATTTGATGTGTCTCAAGATGGTCTCTCGCGCCTTAACTGGCAATTTATCACGTCATTTGCTTCCAGAAACCCCGAAGAAGCAGGAATTTACGTAGCCTTAGCGGGAACTTTTTGGTTGCTGGGATTAACTGCAATTTTCGCTACTCCCATTGGAGTAGGAGCAGCCATTTATCTCGAAGAATATGTCCCCAATAATCTATTTAGCCAATTCCTTGAAATTAATATTGCAAATTTAGCAGCAATGCCCTCTATTATTTATGGCTTGCTAGGGCTGGGAATATTTGTTCACGGATTAGGATTTTTAACTGGCAAGTACAGTTTACTTTCTGCGTCCCTCACCCTATCCGTAATCGCTTTACCCACCATAATTATAGCGACTCGTTCAGCACTGCGCGCCGTTTCCCATAGCTTGCGGGAAGGAGGCACCGCTACAGGAATGACTCGGTGGCAGGTTTTGTGGCATCTAGTCCTGCCATCTGCAATGCCCGGTATTTTAACGGGAATTTTTTTATCCCTTTCCCGTGCAATTGGTGAAACAGCCCCGCTAATTGCGGTAGGTGCATCTGCTTTTATTACCTTTACGCCCGCTTTATCTCTGGAGGGGTTACGCAGTCCTTTTACCGCTCTACCAGTTCAAATATTTAACTGGGTTTCTCGACCTCAAGCCGATTTCCAACAAAATGCGGCAGCAGCAATTATCTTGCTAATTGGCATTCTATTCGTGATGAATATTTTAGCTATAATATTGCGAGATAGCTGTAGCAAAAAACAAGCATAAAATATCAAAAAGCAATTAGCAATTCCCGCCAAAGTACCACTAAAATTCCGCACCTGTAAACCTAAAAATCAAGGATTAGGAGTGTAAGGGATAAATTATTGCTTCTTCCTTACACCCCCTATCTGCAATTCCCAATCGCCAATACCCAGTTTCTTTGTACCTATGCAAACAGATTTTGAATTGCCAACACCCCTAGAAGCTATTTTGCGAGTCCAGCAACTATCGGTATCCTACAATGACATTTTAGCCCTAGAAGGAATCAATATGGAAATTTACAAAAATCAAGTTACAGGATTTATCGGCCCTTCTAGCTGCGGAAAAACGACTCTGCTGCGCTGTTTTAACCGCATTAACGACTTAGTTAAATGCGCTAAAATAACCGGAAAAATTACTTTTTACGATCGAGACATCACAGAGTTCAATCTAATAGAAGTTTGCCGCAGGATCGGTATGGTCTTTCAAAAACCTAATCCATTCCCCAAATCTATTTACGAGAACATTGCTTTGGGACTTCGCGTCAATGGCTATCGGGGAAATATTGACGAGCTTGTCGAAGATGCTCTCCGTCAAGCAGCGCTGTGGGACGAAGTAAAAGATCTGCTTAATAAAAATGCTATGACTTTATCAGGCGGCCAGCAGCAGCGACTTTGCATTGCTAGAGCCTTAGCACTGCAACCAGAGGTAATTTTGATGGATGAACCTTGTTCAGCGCTTGATCCAATTTCAACTTTACGCATAGAAGAATTAATTAACAGGCTGAAGAAGCATTACACAATTGTTATAGTCACGCACAATTTACAGCAGGCTTCAAGAGTGGCTGACCTTGTTGCTTTTTTTAATATCAAGATTCAAGAAGGAAGGCGAGTCGGCGAGCTTGTAGAGTATGCTTCAGCTCCTTCTATTTTCCTGAATCCTCAACATAAAGCGACTTGTGATTATGTGAGCACTTACAGCCGCATAGAGAGTGTAATTAGTTAAAAAGTTAGGGTGCGTTATATCTAGTTGTAACGCACCTTACTTGAGTTATAGATTATCCAAATCGACCTTCTACATATTCTTGAGTTTGCTGCTTGGCAGGATTGTTAAAAATAGTCTTAGTTTGATTAAACTCGACCATTTCACCTAAATACATGAAAGCTGTATAGTCAGAAACCCGTGCGGCTTGCTGCATATTGTGAGTAACAATTAGAATTGTTACTTGTTCTTTCAACTCGGCAATTAAAGCTTCAATGCTGGAAGTTGCGATCGGGTCTAGGGCAGAAGTTGGTTCGTCAAATAAAATTATCTCAGGTTCCGTTGCGAGAGCTCTAGCAATGCACAACCGCTGCTGTTGGCCTCCCGAAAGATTAAACGCCAAATCATTTAATCTGTCTTTTACTTCATTCCACAAAGCCGCGCCCCGCAGAGCTTTTTCGACTTTTTCATCCATGACGCTGCGCTTCGTTTGACCCCGCACCCGCAACCCGTAGACTACATTTTCATAGACTGACTTCGGGAAAGGATTTGGCTTTTGAAATACCATGCTAATCCGCATCCGAACTTCGATGGGATCTACCTTGCGGCTGAGGATATTAATCTCATCGGAGTCCAGCAAGATTTCCCCTTCGTAACGATTGCCGGGATAGAGGTCGTGCATCCTATTAAAACACCGCAGCAGCGTAGTTTTGCCACAGCCAGACGGGCCAATTAGCGCGGTCACTTTTTTATCATCAACAACTAGGTTGATATTTTTCAGTGCCTGAGTTGAACCGTAGAAAAAATTCAGGTTTCTGACTTCAGCTTTTGCCTTAACGGTAGTTGAAGACGAAGAGTTGGTTGTGATTTTTTTTACCATTTGATGTTTTTGCGGAAAATATAGCGGAGATAAATTGCCAAGCCATTCATTGCCAAAGTCATCGCCAGTATTATCAGGCCTGCTGCGGCAGCGTTGTTTTGAAATTCCGGTTGCGGGCGGGATACCCAGTTGAACATTTGCATGGGCATGACTGTGAAGGGTGACATCAGCCATTTAAACGAAACATAAGGAAATTCGGATTGCAGGGGAGAGTCGGGCAAAAAGGCAATAAATGTGAGAGCCCCAATTGTAATTAGAGGTGCTGTTTCTCCGATCGCCCTTGACAACCCCACAATTACTCCTGTCATAATACTGCCAGCGGAGTATGGCAAAACGTGATCCGAAATCGTTTGCCACTTGGTAGCGCCTGTGGCGTAGGAAGCTTCCCTGATCTCATTAGGAATAGCCCTCAGTGCCTCGCGAGTAGTAACAATTACTACTGGTAAAATCAGCAGTGCTAAAGTCAAACCAGCAGTGAGAATGCTCTGACCCAAGTTTAATTGATATACAAAGAAACCTAAAGCTAAAAGTCCATAAACAATTGAAGGAACGCCTGCTAAATTAGTGACATTAATTTCGATAAAATCAGCAACCCAATTTTTCCGGGCGTACTCTTCCAAGTAAATACCCGACGCAATACCCAAGGGAACCGCGGCTAAAGCTGTTACTAACATTACTAAAGCCGAGCCTACCCAAGCAGACAGTACGCCTGCATCTTCCGCGCGACGGGATGGGAACGATGTCAAGAATTGCCAGGAAAGACGCGGTAAACCATCGATCGCCAAATCAATGATTAATGCTAACAGGACAACCACGCCTACTAGCATCAACAATAAGCCGATCGCAGCGAAAATGCTGTCCCACAGCTTAGCTTTTGCAATTATTTTTCGGATTTCCTGTATATTTTTTACGGCCATATTTTGGGAGTTAGTAATTGGCAATTGATGATTAGTAATTGGTGAGGAGTTTTGATTCTTGTGTTTAGTCAACTCAAGCCTTAAAACTTTCTTTTTATACCAATTTAATGGGTAGTTTCACATAGCTAGATCCCCCTAAATCCCCCTTAATAAGGGGAGTAGGGGTTGACTTTGAGAAGAATCCCCCCTTATTAAGGGCGGAGAGAAGAATCTTGTCCCCCCCTTACTAAGGGGGGTTAGGCAGGGTGGATTAATTGTCAAAAGAGTAAACCAGTGGGGTTAGGCTATTTGCTGACGAGCACGCGCCAGATTTA
>NZ_JAUBOR010000008.1:89477-187126 GCF_036700305.1 Microcoleus sp. Z1_A1 | reverse complement strand
TCACTAACTCGCAGCGGAGTCAGGCTAACCGTCCCTGGATAGGAGAACCTATCCATTTAGGCTAAACGAATCGCACACCGGAAACGATATTATCCATCGCGCAACAGCCGGCAAGCATACCCACCGACGGCAACAAGCAATAAGCCCAGCGAGGAGATAGCGTATAACAAAGCCATGCCAGCACCCGCACCTGTCCCCAGAATTGGGCCAAAAATAGCTGCTAAAAAACCGGACGGTTGCATGGCGGGTTCAAAGACGCGATCGGCAAGTGGCCCTGCGATCAATAAACCGATCGCAGACGCCAATTGCACGATAACTGCTCTGGTAGCAAAAACGCGCCCCTGTACTTCTGGTGCGACTTTCGCCAACCAAATCGCCTCGTTGGAACTGCCGAGGATGGGGAAATTGAAAGACGAACAAAATTGAGCGGGAATCCAGATAGAAAGGGCCTGGCCGAAAGCAAAGACTATTTTACTCAAGCCCGCGCCTGCCATGCCGAGCAGAAAGCCCCGGATTCGGCGTTTGGGGCCGCCCCATATACTGACGATCGATGCTCCTAAAACGCCGCCGGCGCCGGCGGCTGAAAGGATAGTACCGAGGATTCTGGCATTGTTGTCGGTGCGTGCCAGAATCATCGGTGAGTAGAGGGCCGCGCCGATGTCGTGAGCGAACCAGAATAGCGACACGGACACCAGCAAGGCAAGCAGGCTGGGACGATCGACGATGTAGCGGAATCCGAAGCTGAGTTCTTGCCATAGGTGAAAGCGAGTCGCTTGGGGATTGGAAGCGATCGCGGGCTGTGGTATTTTGACAGATACTAGGGTGGCGATCGCGATTGTAAAAGTTGCCAGGTCGATCGTAAAAATCCCGCCGGGCCCGATCGCAGAATAGAGAATCCCCGCCAGTGTCGGAGCAATAATACTCGCGCCGTAATTTGCCAAAAAACTTAAACTGCTAGCGCGGCTGTAATGCTTTTCTGGCATCATTGTGGCGATCGCTGCTGAGTAAGCTAACTGCTGAATTTGGTCAAAAATTCCGTTAATCGCAGCCGCTACATATATATGCCATATTTGCAGGTTTTGGCTGATATAAAGTAATAGGATAGTGAGCGTTAACAGAGCTGAAACCGCATCACCTATCCCCATCAAAAATTTTCGATTCCAGCGATCGACGAGAATGCCAGCAACCGGAGCGAGCAAGATGCGCGGCAATTGAGTAAAAAACATCAACAAAGCCAAAGCTGTCGCTTGACTGGTAGAGTCCCAAATCCAAATAGTCAGCGCAAACGCGGACATAGCGCTGCCAATCATCGAAGCAGTTTGTCCGAGCCATAGTTGAATAAATTTTTGCATGAAATAGGCGATTGATAGAATTTAAAATTCAGAGGATAGGGGTTTTTAGGCAGGAGAATGATATCAAATCCGTTAGCATCGGAATAGTAAATTCGAGTTCACTGTTGACTTTTCACTGTTCACTGTCAACAGTCAACCGTCAACAGTCAACATCATTCCGGTGTAACCGGAGATGATATGCACCCGCATAAAATCCCACGCCGCTCTCATTAAAACCAAGGCCATTGCTGGCTAAGTGGAGATAATTTTTCATATTGCTGTCTCGCCTCCTTACGGTAAAATTTCGCCAAGTGCCGCTGCCGCCACATCAGTACGCCCGTAACAAACAGTACGATCGCTGCTAATCCTGCGATCGTGTGTACAAGTCGCAAGTAAATTCCGCCATAGCTGCCAATATGTAGCGGATAAAGCGAGTTGAGAATTCGATTTGCTACAGAAGCTGAATTTACACTATCAGCCTGTAATATTTCGCCACTGTATTGGTCGAGATAAATGGTGCTAATCCCGTTTGGGTGCGGATCATTGGGAAATTTTTTCCGTACTTTAAAAGTTGCTTCAGGCTTCAAAGGCAGAGAAATAAAAGTAGTTTTAGCTTCCGGCCAAACGGTATTAACTTGGTGTAATATTTCGTCAAGGTTTTGCCTCGAACTGCTAGAGTGGGGATGAGAAGTCAATGCTGGCTGTGGCTTTTCATTCGTTAGCCAATACAGAGTCGATTCAACCGGCGCGTAAAAAATTATCGCTGTCCCTGTAGCGGAGATGAGTATGAGAAAAGCGACCGATACAATGCCCGAAACGTTATGTAAATCAAATACAGTCCGCTGCCAGTGAGCTTTCCAATTAATTGAAAATCCGCGAGCCAAATTGCGCCAACCAGTCCACAATACCAAGCCACTAAAAGTTAGTCCTAGCATTACTATACCGCAAATACCTACAACAAGATGACCGAATTCTCCTCCCGCTAATTCTGCGTGTAACGTAAAAACCAAACCTGTAAAAGTTTCTTTCCCAAGGCGCGCACCCTTAATTTCTCCACTGTAAGGATTGACATAAACGCTAACTACTTCCTCACTCTTTGACAGCATCGAAACTTGGCAAACTTCCTTGGCTGATCGCGGCAGCAAGATACTAAGAGCTTGATTTTGCGGATAAGCTTTTTCGACAATATGCAGGACATTTTCCAGCGGTATTCGTTCGGCTTGAGGAATTACTTGCAGGAGTTGGGGATTGAAGAACCGCTCGATTTCAGGCCCGAAAACCAGCAAGCTGCCCGTTAAAGCAATTACTGCTAGAAATATTCCTACCACCAACCCCAAATACAAGTGCAGTTTGAATGCGAGTTTGCGGAACTTCATCTCGAAATTTTTCTCAAAGCCGTTAACTGTTCTCATTAAGGTAAAACTGATAGTCCGACAGGGAATTCATTCCCTGTCTCAAAGCTAAAGTCCTCGCTATGAGGACTGAGAAAAATACTTTTTAACTCATTAGTCCTCTTGAGAGGACTTTAGCTATTAGACAGGGGTTTCAACCCCTGGCGGACTGGCGGACTAGCGGGTGGCCGCGAGGACTGGCAGACTAACAGCTTAAATTGACACCAATGGGTTCTTGGAGTGTCCCTACGGGGGATATTGAATCTACTTCATAAACCTGCAATCTGCTGTAATTACCAGTTAAGGCGGTAATTAACACTGAGAGTCAAACCTCTGCCTGCATAATTAGCGCTGTCCGATCCAAATCCAGCTAAGTATTGGGAGATCACGGGAAAATATTGATTATTCAATAAATTCTCGACTTTGACTTGTAGCAGCCCCGATCCAATTTTAACCGCGCTGACGTAATCCAGTGTGAGATAGCTGCTAATCGGGCCGCCATCCGAGCCGTCTTTGAAGGCTTGATCGCGATTTCCAGAATATAATAACTGTAACCGATTGTTCCATCCCGGCAAAGTTTCGTTTTGAACATAAGCTGTTAGCTTGAGGGGTGGAATTCTGCTGCTATCGAGGGCGATGTAACGGTTGTCCTCCTCATATTCGCCATGAAGATAGGTAGCAGTCCCGCCGATCGACCATGCTCGTGCAGGTTGCCAATCCACAGTCCCTTCTAAGCCGTAAATGCGTTCTGGGGCGCGGATTAGTTCCAGGCGACCTGTGTTGCCAACTGGTTGAAAACTGATGCCTAGATCGGAGGTATTGTAAAAAGCGGCAAGCGACATTTGCACGGATCGCCACCCTCCTCGAATGCCAATTTCGTAGCTGTTGACTTTTTGCGGTTGAGTTACTTCTAACGAGGATTCAATTCCCACAAAATCGTCGGGGGGTTGGCGGAGAATGCGGCCAAAATCTGGAACTGAGAAACCTTGAGAAAAGTTGCCAAATACGTTGAAGGTGTCATTAATTTTATAGACAGCCCCTGTATTAAATAGGGTGGCGTTAAATTTGCGATCGCCTCCTTCGATCTGGCGATCGTTAAAAGTGGTATAATCATTGACGTTTAACCCGACGCGTTCGTGACGTATCCCCCCACTTAGAATCACGATATCGTCAATATTCCATTCCAATTGACCGAAAAAGCCAAGGCTGTTGTAAGTGTAAGGAGGGACGAAAGGACGCTCGGAAATTTTCCGGTAAACCCTGCCACCACTTGCGTCAACTCTCTCTGGGTCGTACAGGTCGAAACGCTGTTTGCTATCTTCAGTAACATAGTCTGAACCCCAAGTTAATCGAAGATTTTCGGCACTGGATAAAGGAGTGGTGACCGCAAGCCTTCCTCCTATTTGTTCGTTCTCGGCTCGCGAACGAGCAACGCCGACAAACGGGCCAAAGAAATCGGACGTGCGAAAATCAGAGGGAACACTTACATTGGAATTCGTTCGATAGTAAATTTGACTTTGAAGGCTGCTGCCAAAAAGGTTTTGGTTGGTGTAACTGAGGTTGAGCTGTGTACTTCTATTTCCCGGTGTTTCCCCGTCAATATCCAAATCTCCGGTTCGGATGGCGCGGGCTTTTTGCCGTCCTTCCTGGTCGTCAACACTAAAGTCTGGAATCACATTGGGATCTTGAGTTTCCCGATAGTGATTGACAGTTAGTTGCAGCCGCTGGTTGGTGTCCAAATCTACCCCGACTTTGCCCATCACGTTGAAGAGGGTGCTGCTATCTCCGCCGAGTTCAAAATAGGGAATGCGCGAGCCTTTGGCATCGTAAAAAGCTCCACTTCTAGAGAGCGAGACAGTGCCCGTCAGATCGACATTGCCACTTCGGCCAGAAACCGTCTGCTGAGCGTTAAAGCTTAGAGCATCATCCGTGTTTGTTAAACCGCTACTGACGCCCACTTCAGTAACAGCACTTAGCCTTTCCTCAGTTGGCCGACGAGTAATAATATTAACCACGCCACCTGTAGCCTGAGCGCCGTAGATTGCTGTAGACCCCCGCACTACTTCAATGCGTTCGATCGCGCTGGGATCGATGTTTCTAAATTCTCTGCCAAACGATTGAAGATTGGTCGTTTGTGGCACGCCGTCAATCAGAACGGAAACATCCCTACCCCGCAAAGTTTGTCCATAAGTTGTAGTAAGTTGAGTCGGAGGCGCGAAACCGGGAACCTGATTTGCCAGAGCTTCCCCGATATTTCTCGATTGCCCTACCTGCTGCTGAAGTTCTTCGGAGTCTACCACCGTTATAGAGCGTGGCACGTTGGTCACTCTTTCGGCAGTTCGTGTTGCAGTGACGACGATTTCAATCGGGTCTCTCCCCGCCGGTGGTGTCCCAGGTGGCTGCGCTGTAGGCGGCAAGGGTTCTCCGGGTGTTCCAGGTGGCTGCGCTGTCGGCGGCAAGGGTGATCCGGGTGTCCCAGGTGGCTGCGCTGTAGGTGGCAAGGGTTCTCCGGGTGTTCCAGGTGGCTGCGCTGTCGGCGGTAAAGGTTCTGCAGGTATCTCTACCGGCTGCCCTGTCTGTGGGAAGGGTGCTGCAGGTGCCCCCGGCCGCTGTGTTGTAGGAGCAGGTGCCCCCGGGCGAGCCGTCATCTCCGAGGTGGGTTTTAAGCTGAGAATCAGACCCGCAGCATTAGGAATCACCCGTGCCACTGGTTGACCCCTCTCGCCAACGACTTTGATTCGGATGCTGTTGTTATCTAAAGGAGTAACGGTGACAGAAGCAATTCCGGCTGCAGGCTTGTCTTGACGAAACTCATTTCCCCCCGGTAGTCGCAGTTGAGCGGTGATGACATCAGCTTGTAAAGTTTCGCCAAAGCTGGCGCTGAAGACTTGCAGGGGTCTTCCATCTTCAGTATCTAGGATGATTTCAATGCCTTCTGACGTGGGCTTGAGGCGAACGCCCGTCACCTGCGCGATGTTGGAAGCGCACACCGGCCCAGCGACTACCGCCGACACGACTCCTGCCAGCCCAAGGCTATTTAATAATTTCTGCGATCTCTTCATTACTATTTAATCAACAATTAATGGAACTTCGGATATGTGGTTTGCGTTGCTTGCACAACAAAATGTGTGAGTGAGAGCGTTGCTGCTCTTCTCTGGCTCCTAAAACTGACCTGCGGAAGATACGACCTAGTTGTCGGGCGCAGTTCGATCCGATTCTCCCGTCGCTAGCAGCCTTTGTCTGGGAACACAGCAGGCGCGTGAGGGCGAAAGCCTCAGTCCGGTGGCGCTCTGGACGATCGACCACGGTTGGCACCTTCCTCGGTTAAAGGAAGTAGCCACTGGGTGCTTAATGAGAAAGTGCCTTAATTAGATAACAGAGCACTTGCATCTGTCAAGAGTTAACTAATGAAAATTTATTGCAGTTTAAGATAGGGGGTCTCACCCCTCTGTCGAGTTACACGCCACTTGCCTATTATGGTTGTTTGTCAGGGCTAGACAAACGATCGCCTAAAATGCTATGGCAAGAGTTAGAAAATATTGTCATATAGGGAAGGATAGGAGTCAATAAAGTTTTTCAACTACTCTTGACAATAAATATCATCTAGCCTACTATGCTTAAAGTCGATAGCCGTAAAGCCCCTGAAGCTGATATCGAAGCTGGCTCGGACCCAAATCGCCCCGGAGCCATTGCCGAACAGCCCGATCGACAACAAAACGTGAAAAGAAGCGCTAATACACGGATTGAAGACTCAAACGCGCTGATGAGAGACTCGTAACGCCCGAAAGCTATTCACAGAAAGTCTATGTGGAAAGAATTTGGCGGGACTGGTTGGCGTACTGCAAACAAGATTTATTAGGTAAAAAGAATCGATGAGTGACGCAAGAATTGAGGGAAACCAACTCACCGAAAGTTGTACGAATTTAGTAGAACTCCTACAAAACAGAGCGTTACACCAACCAGAGCAGAAATATACATTTCTGTTAGACGGAAAAACTGAAACCGCCAGTTTGACTTATCGAGAGTTAGATGCGATCGCCCGATCGCACGCCGTGCGACTTCAGACATTGGGGCTCAGTGGCGAACGAGCCTTACTGCTTTTCCCGCCAGGATTGGACTATCTCGCCGCCTTTTTTGGATGCTTGTACGCCAAAGTGATCGCGGTTCCCCTCTATCCACCGAAGCTGAAACGGAATTTAGCGAAAATTAGTGCGATCGCCCTAGATGCAGGAGCAACAGTTGCGATCGCACCCGCGCGACACCTGGAAAATTTAGAACAGCTATGCGAACAAGCGCCGGAACTCAAAGGGCTGCGCTGGCTGAGTGCAGAGGCGCTTTCGGATGACGGCGAAAAGTGGAAGCAGCCACCCATCCATCCCGACGAAGTAGCTTATCTTCAGTACACTTCCGGCTCAACCTCCACCCCCAAAGGCGTAATGGTGAGCCACGCCAACGTTTTGTACAACATCGAATACATTCACCGAGGCTTCGATCACGATGCCGAAAGCGTTGCCGTAACGTGGCTTCCCCCCTTTCACGACATGGGGTTAATTGACGGATTGCTCAAACCTTTGTATCTGGGAATTCCCTCTTACTTCATGCCGCCAGCGGCGTTTATTCAGAACCCGATGTGCTGGTTGGAAGCGATTTCGCGTTACAAAGCTACCCACAGCGGCGGGCCAAATTTTGCTTACGACTTGTGTGCTAGCAAAATCAGCAAAATGTTGCTAGCACAATTTGAGGATGATTATTGTGGGGTAGGCGTCGGGCCTGCTGTGAAAATACACCGGACGGGCGGGACGCCCATCCCACAAAACAATCAAAATCATCCCGCTATTATGCAGCGCGAAATTTTGGGCGATGGCCAAAAAATGCTCGACTTGAGTAGTTGGCGCGTGGCCTATAACGGTGCAGAACCCATCCACAAAGAAACCCTAGAGCGATTTACCAAAGCTTTTGAGCCCTGCGGTTTTCAGGCCGATGCCTTTTGTCCTGCTTACGGAATGGCAGAAACTACGCTAAAAATTGCCACGGTTCGCAGCGGGACAACACCGACTTTCTTACCTGTTGACGCTGGGGCGCTGGAAAATAATCACATTGTAGAAGTTGTCGAAGGCGAGGGGGGCGCGAGAACTTTAGTCGGCTGCGGTTTCCCTGAATTTGGCACTAAAGTTGCGATCGTCAATCCCGAAACTCTGACACAATGTCAGCCGCAACAAGTCGGAGAAATTTGGGTAGCTGGCGAAACAGTGGCGCGAGGCTATTGGAATCGCCCAGAAGAGACAGAAAAAACCTTTCAAGCATATCTTTCAGATACCAGCGAAGGGCCATTTTTGCGAACAGGAGATTTAGGCTTTTTACGCGATCGAGAACTGTTTATTACAGGGCGACTCAAAGATTTAATTATCATCCGAGGTCGCAATCTTTACCCCCAAGATATAGAAAGAACAGCAGAACGCAGCCATCCCAGTTTGCGGCCGGGGGCGATCGCGGCATTCTCGGTGGAAGTCGCAGGCGAAGAACAGCTCGTTATCGTGCCAGAATTACAATCTCGCAAAGCGCCGGATAATGCCGAGGAAATTATCAGCGCCATCCGCGAACGCATTGCTCAAGAATATGAAGTGCAAGTTTATGGAGTAGTGCTGATTAAGCCCGGAAGCATTCCGAAAACGACCAGCGGTAAAATTCAACGTCGCGCCGCCTATGCTGACTTTCTAGCTGACAATTTGGAAGTTGTTGCCAGTAGCATTTTAGAGCTAGCTGATTCGGTAGAAATCGACAATCAACTAACGCGAGAAATTCTGCTGACAGCCGAGTTAGAAGAACGGCAGCCGCTGCTTGAGGCTTACCTTTGGCAGCAGGTAAACCGCCGGGGAATTCATTCCCCGGCTAATAGCCAAAGTCGGCTAAAGCCGACTGAAATCGATCGACCTCTCAGTAGCTTTGGACTAGATTCTTTAAGAATTTTTGAGTTAAAAAATCAGATAGAGAGCGACTTTGGCGTTACTGTATCGGTTGCCGATTTGTTTGAAGATAGGAGCATTGCTCGACTGGCAGTGCAAATTCTAGAGCAACTGACAGGAAATACCAAAGCAGTCGCCCCAAGGCCAGTTTCTCGCCTACAAAATATTCCCCTGTCTTTTGCCCAAGAGCGCTTGTGGTTCTTCGACCAATTGGAACCCGGAAACCCGTTTTATAACCTCTGCGGTGCAGTTCAGATCACAGGGCAACTTAATGCAGAAGCACTTAGGAAAAGTATTGAGAAAATTATCGAGCGACACGAGATTTTAAGAACTGCGTTTGCTGGTGTTGAAAAAGAACAGATACAAGTTATTTTTGATGCGAAAAGTTTCCCATTACCGCTGATAGACTTGAGCCATTGCTCCCCTGATGAACGCGAGAAAGAAGCGCAAAAACTGTCTGCGGAAGAAGCACTGTTGCCCTTTGATTTAACTAAACAAAATCTGCTCAGTGCCAAACTTATACGTTTATCTGAAACAGAACATACCCTGCTTTTATCTGCCCACCATATCATTTTTGATGGATGGTCTTTGGGCGTATTTTTACGGGAATTAGCGGCATTTTATGAAGAATTTACTAATAAGAGTTTAGCCGATATTCCACCTCTGCCAATTCAGTATGCAGACTTTGCAACTTGGCAGCGCCAACAAATGCAGGGAGAAATATTAGAAACTCAACTTACTTACTGGAAGCAGCAGTTAAGTGGCAGCGCAGCGGTGCTAAATTTACCAACAGACTTTTCTCGTCCCGCTGTTCAAAGTTACAAGGGAGGTCGGCAATTATTTGAATTGCCAGAGCACTTAACCGAGGCAATTAGGCAATTGAGTCGCCGCGAAAAAACTACTTTCTTTATGACATTGCTGGCGGCATTCAAAACACTGCTTTACCGCTACACGGGCCAAGAAGATATCCTCGTCGGTTCACCAATTGCCAGCCGCAACAGCAGCGAAACCGAATCATTAATTGGATTTTTTGTCAATACTTTAGTTTTGCGGACTGACTTAAATGGAAATCCCACTTTTCGAGAGTTGCTGAGTCGAGTGCGAGAGGTTGCATTAGGCGCTTACGCGCATCAAGATGTACCGTTTGAGAAGTTGGTAGAAGAATTGCAGCCGAATCGAGATTTAAGTCACTCGCCGTTATTTCAGGTGATGTTTGCCTTTCAAAATGCCTCCGAATTCGCCTTAGAATTGCCCGGTTTAAGCCTGAACTGCCAACAGATTCACAGCGGCACAGCCAATTTCGATTTAACCTTGGAATTAGAAGCCACAGCAACGGATATTAGAGGCTGGTTTGAATACAGCTTAGACTTATTTGAATCGGCTACAATTGCGCGAATGGCAGGACACTTTCAGAACTTATTAGAAGGCATCGTGGCGAATCCCTCCGCGCGTCTATCAGATTTGCCCCTGCTTGCAGAAACAGAACGCCAGCAACTTCTATTTGAGTGGAATAACACTGGGATAAATTACTCCCAAAATGAGTGCGTTCACCGTTTGTTTGAAGCGCAGGCTGCGAAAACACCTGATGCGGTTGCGGTGCGGTTTGAATGCCAAAGTTTGACTTACCAAGAATTAAATATTCGCGCGAATCAACTTGCCCATTATTTGCACTCCTTCGGCGTAAAACCAGATGGGATAGTCGGCGTTTATATGGAGCGATCGCTCGATGCGATCGTCGGGATTTTAGGCGTATTAAAAGCAGGCGGCGCTTATTTGCCCCTCGATCCCATCTATGCTAAAGAACGCCTTATTTTCATGTTAGAAGACGCTGGCGTTCAGGTACTGCTAACACAAGCAGAATTAAAAGCAGAAACGCCAGCCCAAAATAATATCTCTGTGATTTGCTTGGATGCAGAATGGCAGACGATCGCTCAACAAAACAAGTCAAATCCTGAAAGCGCCGTTTTGCCAGAAAACCTAGCTTATATCATATATACATCCGGGTCTACCGGCAAGCCAAAAGGAGTGATGGTGCAGCATCAATCTTTGGCGAATTATACCCAAGCTGCAAGTGTCGAATATGGCATCGAACCAGGCGATCGCATTCTCCAATTCGCTTCCCTCAGCTTCGACGCCAGCGCCGAAGAAATCTATCCCTGTTTAACGCGAGGCGCAACATTGGTACTGCGCGGAAATTCCATGTTAGACAGCATTTCTTCCTTCCTGAAAAAATGCCGGGAATGGCAAATCACCGTCTTAGATTTACCAACCGCTTACTGGCGCGAATTAACCGCCAGACTCAGCACCGAAAAAGCAGAATTTCCCCCATCAGTGCGCTTGACAATCATTGGCGGAGAAGCAGCGCTTTCGGCGTCGCTGAATCAGTGGCAAAAGTGCGTTTCAGAAAAAGTACGACTTGTCAATACTTACGGCCCCACAGAAACAACAATTGTCGCCACTTGGTGCGACTTTTCCTCCTCTTGTTCTCTCCCCTCTGCGCCCTCTGCGCCCTCTGCGGTTAAAAACTCCCCAAAAACTTTGCCGATCGGACGCCCAATTCCAAATGCCCGCACCTATGTACTCGATGCTAACTTGCAACCAGTTCCGATCGCAGTCCCCGGCGAACTATATATCGGAGGTGCGGGCGTTTCCAGAGGCTATCTCAACCGTTCAGAGTTGAATCGAGAAAAATTTATTCCCGATCCTTTTAGCAGCAAACAAGGCGTTCGCCTTTACAAAACAGGCGATTTAGTCCGCTATCTCCCCGACGGCAATTTAGAATTTCTCGATCGCACAGATCGCCAAGTAAAAATTCGCGGTTTCCGCATAGAGTTAGGAGAAATCGAATCCACACTCAGCCAACATCCAGACGTGCAAGAAGCAGTCATTCTCGCACGTGACGAAGATTCAGGCGGAAAGCGTTTAGTTGCTTACCTCGTTTTAAACTCAGCACTCAGCATTGGCAACTCCGCACTGATTAAAAATCTGCGCTCTTTTCTCCGGGAACAACTGCCAGATTATATGGTTCCTGCCAGTTTTGTGTTTTTAGAAGCCATGCCATTAACGCCAAACGGCAAGGTAGATTTCAAAGCTTTTCCCGCACCGGAAACCAACAGTTTAGATGCAGATTTTATCGCTCCTGAGACTTTAGAAGAACAAGTATTAGCGGAGATTTGGGCTGAGGTTCTGGGTTTAAAACAGGTGGGAATTAATGACAATTTCTTTGAGTTGGGAGGTCACTCTTTGCTGGCAACTCAACTGATTGCCAAGGTGCGCGATCGCTTTCAAGTCGAGCTATCGTTGCGCTGCTTGTTTCAATCCCCCACAGTCGCTAGTCTAGCAGCGACGATCGCGGAAACTAAAAGCGAGCCAGATCGACAACCTATTAAATTACTGCCGACAATCGCCCCCGATCCTCAAAATCGCTACAAACCATTTCCGCTCAATGAAATGCAGCAGGCTTACTGGATCGGGAGAAATAGCTTCTTTGAAATGGGCAATGTGGCCATTCACGGCTATGTAGAAATTGAAAGCGACTCGTTAGATTTAGAGCGGTTTAGCCTCGCGTGGCAGCGAGTTGTACAGCGTCACGATATGCTGCGGGCGATCGTACTTCCGAATGGACAGCAGCAAATTCTGGAAAACGTACCCGCTTATAAAATTGAGGTTTTGGATTTGCGATCGATCGATCCAGAGGTTGCGGGCGAAAAACTCGAAGCAATTCGCGATCGCCTTTCCCACCAAGTGCTACCGCTCGATCGCTGGCCGCTGTTCGAGATTTGCGCTTCGCAAATAAACAATCGCCGCATCCGGCTCCACATCAGCATTGACGCCTTGTGCATAGATGGCTGGAGTTTTCAAATTTTGTTTGGTGATTTGGTCAAGTTTTACCGCAATCCTAATACTGCGATCGCGCCCTTGCAACTGTCTTTTCGCGATTGCGTGTTAGCCGCGATTGCCTTAGAAAACTCCCCATTTTACCAGCAATCCTTAGATTACTGGCGCAATCGCCTCAAAACCCTGCCACCAGCGCCGGAATTGCCCCTCGCCAAACACCCGAATTCCTTAACGCAGCCGCGATTTAAACGCTGGAGCGATCGCTTAGATTTCTCAACTTGGGAGCGCCTCAAAACGCGCACAGCTCGCGCCAGCCTCACTCCTACGGGTTTATTGCTCGCCGCCTATGCGGAGGTTCTGTCTCTGTGGAGCAAAACGCCTCGGTTTACCCTCAACGTGCCGCGCTTTAATCGCCTTCCTCTGCATCCTCAAATTGAGGAAATTATCGGAGAATTTGCCTCATTTACTCTGCTAGAAATAGATAACTCAAAGCAAGAAAGTTTTGAAGTACGAGCCAAGCGATTGCAAGAACAGCTTTGGCAAGATTTAGAACACCAATATGTCAGCGGCGTGCGCGTTTTGCGAGAACTCGCTCAAGCGCAAGGTACAACTGCAGCGCTGATGCCAGTCGTGTTTACGATCGATCCGCAAAACGCGCATGGGGAAGATTCTTCTATCTTTTCTCTGATTCAAGAATTGGGAGAACTGGTGCACATTATCGGTCAAACTCCGCAAGTTTGGATAGACGCGCAATTTACCGAAACTGCTGAGGGGCTTTCTTTTAGCTGGGATGCAGTGGAAGAACTTTTCCCGCCAGGGATGATTGACGAGATGTTTGACGCCTATTGCCGCTTGTTGCAACGCCTCGCTAACGAGGAGGAAACTTGGCAGGAAACCGTGTCGTTTCAGCAAGCTTTTGCTAACAGCATTGAAGCACCCATTCCCGATGGATTGCTGCACGAATTGTTTGCTGAGAAAGTCGCCTTGCGATCGCACGAACCAGCCATCATTACGCGCGATCGTACCCTCACTTACGAGGAACTATATCGGCGATCGAATCAAGTCGGTCATCGCTTGCGAAAGCTGGGAGCTCGCCCTAACCAGTTGGTTGCCGTTGTCATGGAGAAAGGATGGGAGCAAATCGCCGCTGTCTTGGGAATTCTAGCCTCTGGAGCCGCTTATTTGCCTATCGATGCGGCGCTGCCCAAAGAGCGGCTTTGGTATTTATTGGAAAATGGTGAAGTTGAGATTGTTTTGACGCAATCTCAGTTAAATCAGCGATTGGAATGGCCGGAAAATGTGCGGCGAATTTGTCTTGATACTGAGGAATTAGCAACAGAAAGCGGCGAAGCTTTGGAATCAGTGCAGGAAGCGGAAGATTTAGCGTATGTGATTTATACTTCCGGCTCAACTGGCTTGCCGAAAGGCGTGGCGATCGCCCATCGCGGTGCAGTCAATGCGATCGCTCAGACCAACCAAGTGTTTAATGTGGCCGAGTGCGATCGCGCGATCTCCGTCACCGCACTGCACCACGATATGTCGGTTTACGATATCTTCGGCATCCTAGCAGCCGGAGGAGCGATCGTCATTCCCGATGCCGCCCAACGGCTAGACCCCGCTCACTGGGCGCAATTGATGGTAAAAGAGCGCGTCACCATTTGGAACTCGGTTCCCCCGATGATGGAAATGCTGCTCGATTACGCTGGCGGACGTTCTGAAGTGTTGCCAGAGTGCTTGCGCTGGGCGTTTCTCGGCGGAGATTGGATTCCAGTCACACTGCCTCAGAGGTTAAGGGCGATCGTCCGTGAATGTCGCGTTGTCAGCGTTGGCGGGCCAACCGAAACTACCCTTTGGAACATCTGGTATCCGGTAGAAACTGTTGACCCTTCTTGGAAAAGCATTCCCTACGGATCGCCGATCGCCAATACACGCTATTACATTTTGAATGAAAGGCTCGAAGACTGTCCCGTCTGGGTTGCCGGCGAGATGTGCTGTGCCGGAGTTGGACTGACAAAAGGATACTGGCGGAATGAAGAAAAAACCCGCGCCAGTTGCCTCACGCACCCCGTCACGGGCGAGCGCTTGTACCGAACGGGAGATTTAGGGCGCTTCCTTCCTGACGGGAATATCGAATTTTTAGGGCGAGAAGACTTCCGCCTTAAAATTCGAGGATTCCGCATCGAAGCCGGAGAAATTGAAGCTGCTTTGAACGAGCACCGGGCAGTGCGATCGTGTGTAGTAACGGCATTCGGGGAAGATCGCAGTCAGAAACGGTTAGTGGCGTATGTGGTTCCCCAACAAAATGCAGCGCCAGAAACTTGCGAATTGCGACAATTCCTGAGTGAAAAACTGCCCGAATATATGCTGCCATCTGCATTTGTCATGCTGGAATCGCTGCCGCTATCTGCCAATGGCAAAGTCGATCGCAAAGCTCTGCCCGCACCGGATGCCGCCTTCCTTCCGAAAACCTTTGTCGCGCCTAACACCCCGGTTGAAAAAGTTCTCGCAGGCATCTGGGCTGAAATACTCGGAGTGGAAAAAATCGGCCTTCACGACAACTTTTTCATCGATTTAGGAGGGCACTCCCTACTAGCCACGCAAATCATCTCAGCCGTGCGCGACACCTTCGGGGTAGATGTCCCCATGCGCTCTTTCTTCGAGTCGCCCACGGCATCCGAGCAAGCCGCGGCCCTGGTGGAAAATCCCGCGCAGCGAGAGAAAGTTGAAAATACCGCTCAATTGCTGCTGAGTCTTGCGGAACTTTCCGATGAAGAAGTAGAGCGAATGCTAGCCGAGAAAATTTCTCTCCCCGATCGGGAATTGACGATCTCCGCTTTTTCTAGTTATTAATCCCAGAAATTAAGCCAAAACAAACAAAAGCCCAATGAGCTATTTGAAACTATCTGCAAAAAAACGCGCATTGCTGGAAGTGATGCTGCGAGAAAAGGGGGTAGAATCCTCAAGCGATCGCAGAATTCCTAGAAGGAAAGAAGGCGACTCGATCCCCTTGTCTTTCGCCCAGCAACGGCTGTGGTTTTTCGACCAATTCGAGGCTGGAAAATCTTTCTACAATCTCCCAGGCGCTATCCGGCTCAAAGGCAAATTAAATGTGGCTGTGTTGGAGCAAACTTTCAACGAAATCGTCAACCGGCACGAAGCTTTGCGATCGACCTTTACTGAGGTTCAGGGACAGCCCGTTCAAGTTATTGCTCCCCCTGTTTCTCGCCTGCTGCTGCCAGTAATAGACCTGCGAGAAGTGCCCCAGAGCGATCGAGAGGCAGCCGTAAAGCAGCTATCTGCAAAGGAAGCGCAACAGCCCTTTGACTTAGAACGAGGCCCCTTGCTGGGAACCTCTTTGCTACAGCTTAGCGAAGAAGAATACGTCCTGCTGCTGACGATGCACCACATCGTTTCAGATGGCTGGTCGATCGGAGTGCTGGCGCGGGAACTGGCGGCAATTTACGAAGCCTTATCCGCCGGAAACCAACCCCAGCTTCCAGAGCTTCCCGTGCAGTATGCCGACTTTGCGATCTGGCAGCGCAACTGGCTCTGGGGCGAAGTGCTGCAAACTCAGCTTGCGTACTGGAAGCAACAGTTGGAGGGAGCGCCTCCGTTGCTGGAACTGCCTGCCGATCGACCCCGACCTCCAATTCAGACATCAAACGGCGCAACCCAGTCGCTATTGCTGTCTCAGGAGCTGACAGCCGCCCTCAAAAACCTCAGCCAGGGGGAGGACGTTACCCTGTTTATGACGCTGCTGGCGGCCTTTAAAGCGCTGCTTTACCGCTATACAGGGCGGACAGACTTGCTAGTCGGCTCGCCGATCGCCAACCGCAACCGCGCGGAAATTGAAGGGCTCATTGGCGTATTCGTCAATACGCTGGTGTTGCGAACTGACGTTTCCGGCGATCCTACTTTTCGAGAATTGCTTCAACGCGTGCGCGAGGTGACTTTGGGAGCCTACGCGCACCAAGACTTGCCCTTTGAGAAACTGGTTGAGGAACTGCAACCCGATCGCAGTCTGAGTTATAACCCGGTATTTCAGGTTATGTTCCAGTTGCAAAATAACCCCATGCCGCCCTTGGATCTGCCCGGATTGACTTTAAGTCTGCTCGATGTCGAAACGAATACGACGCAGTTTGATTTGAGCTTGGATTTAGAAGAATTGGGGGAAAGGCTGCAAGCCTCAGTGGAATACAGCACGGATTTGTTCGATCGCGCCACCATTACCCGGATGCTCGGACACCTGCAAACCTTGTTGGAAGGTATCGTCCCTAATCCAGAGCAGCGCCTCTGGAGCTTGCCCCTGCTGACTGCTGTCGAAAAGCAGCAATTGCTGGAGTGGAATAATACTTTTGCCCAGTATCCCCAGGATAAGTGCATCCATCAGTTATTTGAGGAGGCTGTCTCGCGATCGCCTGACGCTGTGGCAGTGGTGTTTGAAGGAGAAGAACTCAGCTATAGGGAACTGAACGCCAGAGCAAACCAGTTGGCGCGCCACCTGCGCTCTCTGGGAGTGGAGCCAGAAGTGCTGGTGGGAATTTGCGTCGAGCGATCGCCCTTGATGGTAATCGGCTTGTTGGGCGTCCTCAAAGCGGGCGGTGCTTACGTCCCACTCGATCCAAACTATCCTAAAGAGCGCTTGGCTTTCATGCTAGAAGACTCTTCAGTGCAGGTGCTGCTGGCGCAAGAAAAGCTGCTCGAAAAACTTCCCCCACACTCGGCGCGTGTTGTCTGCTTGGACTCGGGCTGGGAAGAAATTGCTTTTTACAGCTCAGAAAACCCTCGCAGCGGCGTAAAGCCAGAAAACCTGGCCTACGTTATCTACACGTCAGGCTCTACAGGAAAACCCAAAGGCGTTTTAATCGAACATCGATCGCTAGTCAATTACACGACGGCTGCGATCGCTGAATATGGAATAGAAAAGCGCGATCGCGTTTTGCAGTTTGCCTCTATTAGTTTCGATGCCAGTGCCGAAGAAATGTACCCCTGCCTGACTTCGGGCGCAACACTCGTATTGCGTACTGATTCCATGCTGGATTCAGCGGGTGTATTTTGGGAAAAGTGCAGGACTTGGAAGTTAACTGTTCTGAGTTTGCCGACAGCCTACTGGCACGAACTGACAGCCTTATTGAGCCAAGAAACCTTGGTACTTGCCCCGTCATTACGCTTGACAATCATTGGCGGAGAAAAAGCGCTCCCCGAACGATTGAAAACTTGGATTGAGCGTGTAGGGCAACAAGTACGTCTGGTGAATACTTACGGCCCTACAGAAGCCACTGTGGTGGCAACGATATGCGAATTATCGGCAGCCGACGCCACATTGAGGGAGTTGCCGATCGGGCGCCCTATTGGCAATGTCCAAACCTACATCCTAGATTGTAACGGGCAGCCTGTACCCACTGGCATTCCGGGCGAGTTGCACGTCGGCGGCGCTGGTTTGGCACGGGGATACCTCAACCGTCCCGAGCTGACGGCAGAAAAATTTATCCCCAGCCCCTTTAGCAATGAACCTGGTTCGCGCCTCTACAAAACTGGAGACTTAACTCGTTATCGACCTGATGGCAACATCGAATATGTCAGTCGCATTGACAATCAGGTGAAAATTCGCGGGTTCCGCATTGAGCTGGCAGAGATTGAGGCGGCACTCTCCCAGCATCCGGCAGTGCTCGAAAGTGCGGTTTTGGTGTGGTTCGAGGCAAACGCTCGCAAGCGTCTCGTCGCTTACCTCGTCCCCGACGCCCGCCTAGGGGCGGGCACGGGGGCACCGCCCCTACAGTTATCTTCTAGCGAGCTGCGTCAGTTCTTGCAAGAACGCTTGCCAGAGTATATGGTGCCGTCTGCCTTCGTCCTGCTGGAATCGCTGCCTTTAACAAACAACGGCAAAGTCGATCGCAAAGCCCTTCCCGCACCCGATCGCGATCGGCCAGAACTCGAAGAGGCATTCGCCACGCCAAGCACAGCTATTGAGAAAATCCTGGCAGAAATTTGGGCGCAAGTATTGGGGTTAGAACAAGTAGGAATTGACGACAATTTCTTTGAATTGGGCGGCGATTCTATCCTCAGCATTCAAGTAATTTCTCAAGCCAATCGAGCGGGGTTGCGACTCACTCCAAAACAACTGTTTCAACACCAAACCATTGCACAGTTAGCAGCCGTCGCCGATACAACTGGAACCCAACAATTGGAACAGGGATTAATCATTGGCGACGTTCCTCTGACACCAATTCAGCACTGGTTTTTTGAGCAAAATCTCTCCGATCCACACCACTGGAATCAGGCGGTGCTTTTCGAGTTGCGACAACCTCTCGAACCTGCATTAATTGAGTCGGTTTTGCAAGAATTGCTGAAGCACCACGACGCGCTGCGCCTGCGTTTTGTGCGAGGAGAATCTGGCTGGCTGCAGAATCTCGCCAATCCCGACGAGGTTGCTGCGTTTACCTGCATTGATTTGTCGTCGCTACCTCCAGAGGAACAAGAAGCCGCTTTCCAAACCGCCGCCACTCAGTTGCAAGCCAGTTTGAATTTGTCAGAGGGGCCATTACTTCGCGCTGCCCTATTTGACATGGGCAAACATCAGCCAAATCGCTTGTTATTAGCCATTCATCACTTAGCGGTTGATGGGGTTTCCTGGCGAATTTTAATTGAGGATTTCCAGACAGCTTACGGGCAGATTAGCCGCGACGAAACAGTGGCGCTACCGCCCAAAACAACCTCCTTTAAGCAGTGGGCAGAACGCTTGCATGAGTGGGCGCGATCGCCCGAATTGCAGGCAGAGTTCGATTACTGGTTCGCCCTTTCTCACCAACCAACTTCTCGCTTGCCGGTGGATTTCCCAACCGCAGCTAATTTAGTTGCATCTGAAAAGACAGTATCCGTTGCTTTGAGTGTTGAAGAAACAAAACTGCTCTTACAAGAAGTACCTGCCGCTTACCGCACTCAAATTAATGATGTATTGCTAACTGCTTTAGGTCAAGCATTTGAACGCTGGACTGGCAATAACTCACTTTTACTTGACTTAGAAGGTCACGGGCGCGAAGATATATTTGAGGGAGTAGATTTGTCGCGCACAATCGGCTGGTTCACATCTGTTTTTCCCGTCCTGTTGAATTTAAAAAAACCTGCCGATCTAGGAGCAGCAATTAAATCAGTGAAAGAGCAATTACGCGCCGTGCCTAATCGCGGCGTTGGTTGCGGTGTCCTAGAATATTTAAACCCAGAAAATGTAAAGAATTTGCACAAATTGCCGCAAGCTGAGGTAAGCTTTAACTATCTCGGACAGTTTGACCAAGTGCTGCCGAAATCTTCATTATTTATGCTGTCATCCGAGCCTGTTGGCCCCCTTCGCAGCCCGCGCGGAAATCGGCGTTACCTGCTGGAAATTAACGGATTTGTTGCCAGCAACAAGCTGCAATTAGATTGGACGTACAGCGAAAGCATTCACCGACGAGAAAGCATTGAAAATTTAGCAACCGGCTTTATAGAATCACTGCGATCGCTAATTCAATACTGTCAGTCCCCCGACGCAGGCGGCTGCACTCCTTCTGACTTTGCAGAGTTTAAGTGGAGTCAGTGGGGCCAGGACGATTTAGACAACATTACTGCAATTTTGGGAGAGCTGTAAGATGAGCAAAGGCAATATCGAAGATTTTTATCCCCTCTCCCCAGCGCAGCAGGGCATTCTCTTTCATTCCCTTTACCAGCCAGAATCGGGCGTATATTTCGGGCAACTGCTGTGCGTCTTGCGCGGCGATCTCAATGTTTCTGCGTTGAGAAATAGTTGGCAAAAAGTTGTAGAGCGACATCCCATTTTGCGGACTTGTTTCCTGTGGGAAAAATTGAAAGAACCCGTGCAAGCGGTGCGTAAGCAGGCTGCATTATCTTGGCAGCAGATGGACTGGCGATCGCTCTCGGCCTCCGAACAACAACAGCAGCTAGAAACGTTCCTAAAAGCCGATCGCGAGCAGGGCTTTGACTTGAAATCAGCTCCCTTGATTCGCATTACACTGGCGCAGTTAGAAACAGATAGTTTTCAGTTTATTTTGAGCCACCACCACTTGGTTTTAGATGGGTGGTCGCTGGCGATCGTGCTTGAGGAAGTTTTTGCATTTTATCAAGCCTTCTCCCAGGGCGAGGAATTGCACCTCAAACGCCCTCGCCCTTATCGGGATTACATCGCGTGGCTGCACCAGCAAGATTTATCTGCGGCGGAGTCATTTTGGCGGCAAACTCTCAAAGGTTTTGCAGCTCCAACTGCGATCGGCCGGGGCAATATTGTCGCGGGAAACCGTTTAGAAAGTAGTGGCGAACAGCAGGTGATATTTTCTGCAACAGCCACCGCCGCACTGCAATCTGCCGCGCGACAGCATCAGCTAACATTAAATACCCTCGTACAGGCAGCTTGGGCGCTACTTTTGAGCCGATACAGCGGCGAGGAAGATGTGGTTTTTGGTACGGTTGTCTCCGGGCGACCGCCAGAGTTAATGGGTGCTGAATCGGTAGTGGGGCTGTTCGTAAATCCTCTGCCAGTGCGCGTAAAAATTGACCCACAGGATTCTATTTTATCCTGCTTGAAAGAACTCCAAGCGCAACAAGTTGAGGCGCGACAATATGAGTACAGCCCCCTCGTTGAGGTGCAGGGGTGGAGCGAAGTTCCTCGGAGTTTACCTCTATTTGAGAGTTTTGTCGTTTTTGAAAATTATCCTTCGGATGCTTCTTTGCAGGAGAAGATTCAAAACTTAAAAGTAGAGAATATTCGCTCCTGGGAAACAACGAATTATCCTCTAACCGTGATGGCAATGCCCGGTGCCCAATTGACGCTAAAAATTGGTTACAGTAGCAGCCTCTTTGAAGACGCTGCTATCGCGCGAATGCTCGGACACCTGCACACTTTACTGGAGGAAATGACTGCCAATCCTGAGCGGAAACTGTCAGAATTGTCCCTATTGAGCGCCGCCGAACGCCAGCAATTACTTGTCCCGTGGAACGACACCCAAGCGGATTATCCCAGAAATTCCTCAATTCACGAATTATTTGCCGCGCAAACAGAGCGAACCCCAGATGCAGTGGCTGCAATTTGCGAAAATGAACAATTGACTTACCGCGAATTGAATGCCAAAGCCAATCAAATCGCGCATTACCTGCAATCTCTAGGCGTAAAACCCGAAGTTTTGGTGGGAATTTGCTTAGAGCGATCGCTGTCGATGCTGGTGGCCATTTTGGGCATTTTAAAAGTCGGTGCCGCTTACGTTCCTCTCGATCCTGCTTATCCCCAAGAACGCCGATCGTTCATGCTGGCCGACGCAAAAGTTCCGGTGCTTTTGACTCAAAAAAACCTCCTAGAAACCCTCCCCGAACACAGCGCTAAAGTCGTCTGTATCGACGCCGAATGGCAGGAAATTTGCCGCGAGATCGATCGCAACCCCGCTGTTAAAGTGGAAGCTGAAAACCTCGCTTACGTCCTCTACACTTCCGGCTCGACAGGCACTCCCAAAGGCGTACTCGGCACCCACCGAGGCACAGTCAATCGCTGTTTTTGGAACCCCTACCCTTTTATCGAATCTGATATTTGCTGTCAAAAAACGTCCTTAAATTTTGTCGATTCGGTTTGGGAAATCTTTGCTCCTTTGCTGCATGGGTTGCCCACTGTCATTATTCGCGATCGCTCCGTCAAAGATATTAACCAATTCCTTCAAACCTTATCAAAGCAAAAAGTAACCCGACTGGTGCTGGTTCCTTCTTTGTTGCGCGCTATCTTAGATGCTTTCCCTGATTTAGACAGGCGTTTGCCTCAATTAAAGTATTGGATTTGCAGCGGAGAAACTCTGCCGATCGAACTTTGCCAGCAATTTCGAGAGCAGATGCCCCAGCGGGTATTAATCAATCTTTATGGCTCTTCTGAAGTAGCTGCGGACGTGACGTGGTACGATGCAACTCACTGTGTCGAAAAAGTGCCAATTGGTCGCCCGATCGCCAACACGCAAATTTATCTGCTCGATCGCAATTTGCAACCCGTTCCGATAGGAGTTCCCGGCGAGATTTACGTCGGGGGCGATGGATTGGCAAAAGGCTACTTAAACCGCCCCGACTTAACCTCGGAAAAATTCATTTCTAACCCGTTTGGGCAAGAAAAATTAGATTTTGTCGGTAATTATCATCAAAAACTTTTGTTCAAAACAGGCGATATCGGTTGTTACCTGCCGGATGGTAATATAGAATTTCTGGGTCGGGGCGATTCCCAAGTAAAAATTCGCGGTTTCCGCATCGAACTCGGAGAAATAGAGGCAGCACTTTCTCAACATTATTCTGTGTCCACCGCTGCTGTTTTGCTTCAGGAAAATGCACCGGGCAGTCAACGCCTAGTCGCTTACCTAGTTCCTAACTCAGGGTTCAGAAATCAGCACCCAGAACTTATTTCCGAACTGCGTTCATTCTTGAAGCAAAAACTGCCCGATTACATGGTGCCTTCAGCTTTTATGCTATTAGATGCGCTGCCACTAACGCCCAACGGAAAAATTGACCGTCTCGCCTTATCTCAAAGGTGCGATTACGTTTCTGATGAAACAGCATTCACTGAGCCAAAAACGCCCACAGAGAAAGAAATTGCTGAGATTTGGACTGCTATTTTAGGGATAGAAAAAGTAGGAATTAACCAAAACTTTTTTGACCTCGGCGGTCACTCTCTGATGGCAACACAGTTAATATCGCGAGTGCGATCGTGCTTTGGGGTAGAGTTAGCACTGTGCGATTTTTTTGCTGCTCCCACCATTCAGAATTTAGCTGAACTAATCGAGGAAGAAATTCTGGCAAACGCCGATGCTAACCAGATAGATGAATTGCTCGATCTCTTAGAAAAAGTGGATGAAGAGTCAGCACAAACTGTGATGGTGGCTGAGTAAATATCGGGTGGGTCAAAAAACACAAAAAGCCCTTTGCTCCTTAAGGGTTCGGTGGGTAATTGGAGATTTAAAAATCCCATTTAATATCCATTCCGGTTGTATCGGAATGATTAAACCGCAGAGGACACAGAGGATACAGAGAAAGGGAAGAGAGAGATGAATAATTCCGATGTTAACGAATTTGATATAACAGGATAAATTCGCATGAGTAAACTAACAGTAAAAGCCACAAAGTCTCAAGAGGTAATGCAGCAATTAAAAGCCTCTGTTATCCCAATTGAAGAAAAGTTAATGGAGCTATTCAGTGCCTCAGAAAAGTCATTTTTGGCAGAAGAAGCAATGGAGGAGCGAATTTCTGCCCTAGTTCAAGACTTTTTGTACGCAAAAACCGCTAGTACAGATATTGACTTAGAGTTAATTATTCAGCAGTTTAGGGAAAACAAAATTCCCGCCCTTCCTACAGATGTTGGGAATTATATCGATGATTTGACCCAAACCCTCGTTGCTCATTCCATCCACACATCTTCCCCGCGATATATCGGTCACATGACGAGTGCACTTCCCTATTTTGTGCGCCCGATCGCGAAGCTTGTAACCGCGATGAATCAAAATTTAGTCAAGATGGAAACGGCCAAAGTTTTAAGCCCCTGCGAGCGCCAGACTTTGGCAATGATGCACCGATTAATTTACGATTTTTCTGAGGATTTTTATAATCAGCACATTCAAAAAAATGATAGCACGCTCGGTATCATGGTAACGGGCGGCACCCTAGCTAATATCACCGCCCTGTGGTGCGCTCGCAACGCTTCTTTAGGGCCAAAAAATGACTTTGGTGGCATTGAAAAAGAAGGCTTGTACGCAGCTTTAGAATTTTACGGCTACAAGGGAATGGTGATAATCGGATCGAGTTTGATGCACTATTCTTTTGAAAAGGCTGCCGGTTTATTAGGCATTGGCGATCGCAATCTCCTAAAAATCCCCACCGATTCCAATCACCGGATGGATTTGGCAGCGCTGCGCCAAACTGTGGCCGAATGTCGCGATCGCAACCTGCACATTCTGGCAATTATCGGTATCGCCGGCAGCACCGATTCGGGAAGTATCGATCCGCTACCAGAAATAGCCGCGATCGCCCAATCCGCAAACGCTCACTTTCACGTCGATGCCGCGTGGGGCGGCCCCGTGCTTTTTTCCCAACGTCACCGGCACAAATTAGCAGGCATTCAACTAGCAGATTCCGTCACCATAGATGGACACAAACAAATGTATTTGCCAATGGGAATCGGCATGGTTTTATTCCGCAATCCCCAAACCGCCAAAGTTATTGAAAAAAACGCACCCTACACGGTGCGAAAAGACTCGATCGATCTAGGCAAGCGCTCTCTCGAAGGCTCTCGATCGGGTGCGAGTTTGTTCTTGCAAGCCGCCTTGAATATCATCGGCCATCAAGGCTATGAGTTTTTGATAGATGGAGGCATCCATAAAACGCAGCACTTAGCCAATTTACTTCGGAAAAATCCAGCCTTTGAATTGCTGCTAGAACCAGAAATTAATATTCTTTTATACCGCTACATTCCAGAAACATTCAGGGAAAAAGCAGCCAAAAAACAACTAACCGAAGCAGACAACCACTTCATTAATGAATTTAACGAGCGCCTTCAGGAGGCCCAGCGGCAAGCCGGTCACACCTTCGTCTCGCGAACAACCTTACAAAACACCTGTTATGGCAAAACCATTCCCATTGTTGCTTTTCGAGTCGTCCTTGCCAACCCCCTTACTACTGAAGCAGATATCAATTTTGTTTTAAATGACCAGCTAAAAATAGCAGCAAAACTTTCCTTAACTATCACAAACAGCGACCACTGCGAGGAAGTGAATTATGATGTCTACTAATCGTTCAGAACGACTAAAAAACCTCTCGCCCCAGAAGCGAGCGCTCCTCGTCAAAGCATTGGGCAAAGAGGCAGTACAGGCTGAGCAATCTAAATGTATTCCCAGGCGATCGCAGCCAAATTCTGCTCCCCTTTCTTTTGCCCAGCAACGGCTGTGGTTTCTCGATCGATTGTCTCCCGAAAACCCTGCCTACAACCTTCCGGCTGCTGTGCGGTTGCAAGGGCAATTGAATTTGTCGGCACTGCAACAAACACTCAATGAAATTGTCAGGCGTCACGAAGTTTTACGAACTGCTTTTGCAGAAATGGACGGGGAACCTGTTCAACTGATTTCTCCTTCCTTGGATTTCGCTTTGTCGGTAGTAAACTTGCGACATTTACCAGAAACTGAGCAGCAAGCTGAAATTGAGCAGCGTACTTTAGAAGAAGCCCAACGCCCCTTTGACTTAACGCGATCGCCCTTACTGCGAGGCACTTTGCTGCAACTTAGTTCGGCAGAATATGTGTTGCTGCTGACGATACACCACATTATTTCTGATGGTTGGTCTATGGGGGTATTGGTGCGAGAAGTGGCCGCACTTTATGAAGCTTTTTCCACTGACAAACCCTCTGGGCTGCCTGAACTTTCCGTGCAGTATGCCGACTTCGCCAGTTGGCAGCGGCAGCATTTCCAGGGAGAGAAATTAGAAAAACAGCTCGCTTATTGGAAACAGCAATTGGGAGGCGATTTAGCTGTGCTGTCAACAGATAAGCAGCGCTCTCCCGTGCAAACTTTCCGAGGATCGCAGCAATCTTTTGTGATTTATGCTTCTTTAACTGAGAGACTGAAAGCGCTCAACCAGCAACAAGATGTCACCCTATTTATGACGTTGTTGGCAGCATTTCAATCCTTGCTATCCTGCCAAATAAAGCAAGATAACCTCGCTATTGGCTCTCCTATTGCCAATCGCAACCGCCTTGAATTAGAGGAACTAATTGGATTTTTTGTCAATACTTTAGTGCTGCGAATTGACACGGCAGGTAATCCAACTTTCCGCGAACTACTCGATCGAACACGCGAGGTAGCGTTAGCAGCTTACGCTCACCCGGATGTTCCTTTTGAAAAGCTCGTGGAGGAATTGCAGCCGGAGCGAAATCTCAGCTATAACCCGCTGTTTCAAGTGTGGTTTGTACTCCAGAATGCACCCATGCCACCCTTGGAGTTAGCTGGTTTGACCTTGAGCATTCTGGAATCCGATGTCGGTATGTCGAGACACGACTTAAGCCTCACTCTCTGGGAGGATTCAGAAGGAATTCAAGGCTTATTTGAGTACAAAACAGACTTATTTGAGGCTGCGACTATTGCCCGAATGGTGAGAGGTTTTCAAATCCTCCTCAACCAGGTAGTCATTCAGCCAGATATCAGAATCGACGAGTTGGCAGAAATTCTTGCCGAAGCAGAAAGGCAGCACCAAATCGAGCAGCAAAAACAAATTCATCTTTCGGGAATTCAAAAATTAAAAATGGCTAAACGCAAAGTTATGAAGAGTTGAAAAGGATGGCTCATATCAATTCCGGTTGCATTAGAATGATTAAACCGCAGAGTACGCAGAGAACGCAGAGGAAGAGAACAGAGAGATGAATAGTTCCGATGCTAACGGATTTGATATCAATCTCTCAGGTTTTTTCGGGAAAAAGAGATAAATTTTTCACCAAAGCAAAAATTATGACAAATACAGAAACAAAGAATCTCAATTCCCAAAAGTTAGGATCGGTTAGGCGCAAAGCCGTCAGCCTATCCTCAGAGGAATTAGTCAAAACCGCCTACCTCCAGCCCGAAAACTTTCTACCTCTAGTGGTTCAGCCAACAGTAGAAAAATTAAATCTCGCGGGTTGGGCTGCGAACAATTGCTCATTAATTGAAACGCAGTTATGGCAGCATGGAGGAATACTTTTTCGAGGCTTTGAAGTCGGCGGGGTGAATGGTTTCGAGCAGTTTATTCAAACTCTTGCTGGCGACTTGTTGGAATATTCTTTTCGCTCGACTCCGCGTAGCCAGGTGAGCGGAAATATTTACACTTCCACCGAGTATCCTGCCGAGCAATTCATCCCCCTGCACAATGAAATGGCTTATTCTCGAAATTGGCCGCTGAAAATCGCTTTTTTCTGCGTCAAGAAAGCCGAACAGGGAGGAGAAACTCCGATCGCTAACAGCCGCAAAGTGTTTGAAAGCCTGGATTCAAATATTAGAGAAAAGTTTGCCAAAAAAAAGGTTATGTATGTGCGAAATTACGGCGGTGGCGTAGATTTACCCTGGCAAAATGTCTTCAATACTGATAGCCAAATTGAGGTAGAAGAGTATTGCAAAAAAGCCGGAATTGAGTTAGAATGGAAAAGTTGCGATGGCTTGAGAACTCGGCAAATATGTCAAGCTGTCGCTGAACACCCACACACGCAGGAAATGGTGTGGTTTAATCAAGCTCACCTCTTCCACATTTCCAATCTCGAACCCGCCGTTCGCAAAGAGCTTTTAACTTCTTTTAAAGAGGAAGATTTACCCCGCAATGCTTATTACGGCGATGGCTCGCCCATTGAAGATTTTATATTAGACGAAATTCGTCGCTGCTATCAGCAAGAAACGATTGTTTTCCCTTGGGAAGAAGGAGATGTCTTGCTGCTAGATAATATGCTAGCCGCGCACGGACGCACGCCATTCTCTGGTTCGCGTCGGGTTGTTGTCGGTATGGCAGAACCGTTTAGCTGTCAAGATATTTAGGCTTATTAAAGGAACTTTAGAAATGCAAAACGAAACAATCGAAGGGTTTAGACTCTCTCCACAGCAACGGCATCTGTGGGGGTTACAGCAAAATAATCCTAAACAAATCTATCGCGTTCGAGGTGCAATTTTAATTACCGGAAATCTCGACAAAAAGATTCTTAAAAAGGCGCTGCAAAATGTCGTAAATCGGCACGAAATCCTGCGGACTAGCTTTCACTGCTTGCCTGGGATGACACTACCCCTGCAAGCGATCGCCAGCACTGGTGAAGTTCCTATCTCGGAACACAATCTCAGCGGTTTGTCTCCCGAAGAACAAGAAGCTAAAATCGCAGCGCTTTTTCAGCAACTAAACCTGCTTCCTTTTGATTTTGAGCGCGGCCCACTTTGGCATCTCTCTTTAGTCACTCTGGCGCAAAACAAGCAGCTATTGCTGGTGAACTTCTCTGCCTTAATTGCAGATAGCGTCACCCTGAAAAATTTCACCCGCGAACTCAGTCTTTCCTACTCAGCCTGCGCGTGCGGGGAAGAGTTCTCTGATGAGTCAATGCAATATGCCGATATTGCTGAGTGGCAAAATGAGTTACTCGAATCAGAAGAAACGGCAATCGGCCAAGAATACTGGCGAAAGCTGAACCTTGAATCTTGGGATTTATTAACACTTCCTTGGGAAAAGAAGAATGGAGAAGCGGAATTTAAGCCACAAGTAGAAAGGGTGGAAATTCGCGGTGATTTGTTGAACAGCCTAGAAGCGATCGCCCCAAAGCACAAAAGCGATATTTCTGCCTTCCTGCTGACTTGCTGGCAAATTCTCATTTGGCGGCTTACCAGAGAGCAAAACCCGATAATCGGCGTAGCGATTGACGGCAGAAAATATGAAGAATTAGAACACTCTCTGGGGCTGCTGTGCAAATACTTACCCCTACGATGCCCAGTGCAAGACGAGTTAAATTTCTCACAAGTGAGGCAGCAAGTTGAGCTTAATCTCAACGAGATGTACAACTGGCAAGAATATTTTAGCAGGGAAGAAATCTTAGAAAACGAAAAAACCAGCAGCTTTTGGCCCGTCTGCTTTGACTTCCAAGCAGAGCCTAACAACGATGATAACTCAGACGTTTCATTTTCCCTTATTCGGCAAGATGCCTGCCTACAACCATTCAAAATCAAGCTCTCCTGCCTTCGCCTGTGCAATTCCCTAAGCGCTGAATTTCACTATGATTCCGCTTTATTTGCTGCGGCAGATATAAAGCGCTTGTCAGAACACTTTCAGGCGCTTTTAGAAAGCACAGTCAAAAATCCAGAAGTCGCTATCAGTCAGCTAGACATACTCAGCGATCGCGATCGGCTGCAACTTCTCATTGACTTTAACCAAACTCAAAAAGATTACCCGAAAAATAAATGCGTTCATCAGCTTTTTGAAGAACAAGCAGAACGCAACCCAGACAGCATTGCCGTCGTCTTTGAAAGTGAAAAAATCACCTACCGAGAACTCAACGATCGCGCCAATCAACTCGCCCATCACCTGCAAAACTTGGGAGTTGAACCAGAGGTCGTTGTTGGCATTTGCCTCGATCGCTCCTTAGAAACAATCGTAGGAATGCTGGGCGTACTCAAAGCCGGTGGCGCCTATTTACCGATCGATCCAACGACCCCAATAGAGCGCAAAGCGCTAATGCTAGAAGACGCTCAGGTAAAGGTTTTGCTCGTACAACAGCGGCTCATCGAAAGCTTGCCGAAAACTCAGGCAAATATTGTTTGCATCGATACAGATATTCCCACTGTTTCTGCATCTTACACGCCCCGTGTTTCTACAGACAATTTAGCTTACGTCATCTATACTTCCGGTTCCACTGGCATCCCCAAAGGAGTCGCGATCGAACACCGGCAACTGCTCAATTACCTGCACAGCATTCAAGAAAAATTAAACCTACCAGCCGATGCCAGTTTTGCTACCGCTTCCACCTTCGCCGCCGACTTAGGAAACACAGCCATTTTCCCCGCCCTTTGTTTCGGCGGTTGCCTGCATATTATCTCCCAACAACGCGCCACCGATCCAGAGGCACTGGGTGAATATTTCTGCCGCAATTCCATCGACTGCCTCAAAATAGTTCCCTCTCACCTAGCCGCCCTTTTAAATTCCTCTCAACCCCAGTCAATTTTGCCTGGTAAACGGCTTATTTTAGGAGGTGAATCGGCCAATTGGAGCTTAATTAAAACACTTCGCAATCTGGCTCCCAGTTGCTCAGTATTCAATCACTACGGGCCAACAGAAACAACTGTAGGTGTCCTGACTTATCAAGTCGAATTTGATAAAATTGGGTGCGATTTTGACACAGTTCCCCTCGGTCTTCCGATTGCCAACACTCAGATTTATATCTTGGATTCTTACTTGCAACCAGTGCCGATCGGCGTAGCTGGTGAACTGTACATCGGCGGTGAGAATTTGGGACGCGGATATCTTAACCGCCCTGAATTAACCGCAGAAAAATTTATTCGCAATCCATTTGACACGCAAGCAAAGACGCGACTGTACAAAACCGGCGACTTGGCTCGCTATTTGCCAGACGGAAACATCGAATTTATCGGGCGAATTGACGGCCAAGTAAAAATTCGCGGTTTCCGCATTGAATTGGGAGAAATTGAGGCGGTGCTGGGGCAACATCCAGATATCGCGCAGGCTGTAGTGGTGGCGCGGGAAGATGCGCCTGGTGAAAAGCGCCTCGCGGCTTATTTGATTTCTAATCAGAAACAAGCACCTACCCACAAGGAATTTCGCAATTTTTTAACGTCAAAATTGCCGGAGTACATGGTGCCTTCTGCTTTTGTAACGCTCAAAAGTTTGCCTTTAACTTCTAACGGAAAGATAGATCGGCGATCGCTGCCCGCACCTGATGAAATGCGATCGGAGTTGACAGAAAACTTTGTGGCGCCTCGTACAAATATCGAGGAAGTTTTAGCCGCTATCTGGGCTGAAGTTCTCAAAATTGAAAAAGTCGGCATTTACGACAACTTTTTTGAATTAGGAGGGCATTCCTTATTAGCAACTCAAGTAATTTCCAGAGTGCGCCAAGCATTTCAGGTCGAGTTGCCTTTGCACCGTTTATTTGAGTCGGCCACTGTCGCCGATTTTGCAGTAGCGATCGCGCAAAAGCAAGTCGAACAAAGCGACAGTGAAATGCTAGCTCAAGTTTTAGCAGACCTCGATCAACTGTCAGAAACCGAAATACAGGAAATTCTCGCCCAACAAGGAGTCAATCGATTTTAGATTTTAGATTTTAGATTTTAGATTGACTTGCGCGAGATAAATGCGGGGGCTTGAGGATTTGAGATTTGAGATTTGGGATTGATTCCACGCATAAATCCGGGGCATTGTACCACCTTTGAAATTCGCTTGTCAGAAAATGAGTGATTTAATCGAACGCATCGCGGCTCTTTCTCCCCAAAAGCGCGAGTTGCTGTTGCAGCGACTCAACCAGAAAAAAGAAAGCGTTTCGCTAGAAAAAATTCTGCCTCAAAGTCGAGAGTCTAACACTTTTCCTCTGTCGTTTGCTCAACAGCGATTGTGGTTTTTTGAGCAACTAAATCCCGGCAACTTTACCTATCACATCCTCGCCGCCGTGCGTTTGACGGGAACACTTGACGCGACATCTCTCGATCGCAGTCTCAACGAACTTGTCAAGCGTCATGAAGTTTTGCGAACGGCTTTTAAGACAATAAACGGCCAACCCGTTCAGGCGATCGCTTCCAATCTGGAATTGCAAATTTTAGAAATAGATTTGCGATCGCTTCCTGAAACTGAACGATCGCGCGAAGTTGAACGGTTAATCGCCGCAGAAGCAAAGCTTGCTTTCGATCTCTCACAAGCACCCTTATTGCGTGCCAAATTGCTGCACTTGAGCGATTCCAACTGGGTGCTGCTATTGAGTACGCACCACATCATTTTCGATGCCTGGTCAATGGGAATATTCATCCAGGAACTCGCCACGTTTTATCAAGCCTTTTGCACTGGCAAACCTTCTCCCCTTCCCGAACTGTCGGTACAGTACGCAGACTTTGCAAGTTGGCAGCGCCAGTGGTTGCAGGGAGAAGTTTTAGAGACGCAGCTTGCTTACTGGAAAAAACAGCTCGGAGGGAATCTCCCGGTACTAAATTTGCCAACCGATCGCCCGCGATCGGCAGTACAAACCTTCCGAGGTGCGGTGCATAAATTCACCATTCCCAAGGCGATCGCAGAGGAAATGACTCTATTAAGCCAGCGGGAAAAAGCGACTTTATTTATGACGCTACTGGCAGCGTTTAAAACATTGATCTATCGCTACACCGGGCAAGAAGATATTTTAGTCGGCTCCCCCATTGCTAACCGCAACCGACGCGAAATCGAGGAATTAATTGGCTTATTTGCTAACACCTTAGTTTTCCGCACCAATCTGTCGAGCAACCCGACTTTTAAAGACTTACTGGGCCGCGTGCGAGAAGTAGCTCTCGGCGCATATAACCACCAGGATTTGCCCTTCGAGAAACTGGTAGAAATTATACACCACGAACGAGATTTAAGTCATAATCCCCTATTTCAGGTGTTGTTTTCTCTGCGAAATGTTCGGACGCCGCAGATAAAATTGCCAGGATTGACGTTGAGCAGTTTGGAAATAGAACGGAAAACGGCGAGATTTGATTTAGCGCTTGACTTGGAGGAAGGATTAGAGGGTATTAATGCAACGCTTGAGTATAGCCAAGATTTGTTTGATGCTAGCACTGCACGACGGATAGCCGGACATTTTCTAACCTTACTAGAAAGTATAGCTGCCAATCCCGAACAGCGCATTTCACATTTGCCAATCTTGACGAAACCTGAACAGCAGCAACTGCTGTTCGAGTGGAACAATACTCAATCGAATTTTCCGCAAGATAAGTGCATACATGAACTATTTGAAGCGCAGACAGAGCGGACGCCGGATGCGATCGCAGTCGTCTTTGAAAATGAACATCTGACTTACCGGGAACTGAACGAAAAAGCAAATAACCTCGCCAGTTACTTGCAAAAAATCGGTGTCAAACCAGAAGTTTTGGTGGGAATTTATGTCGATCGCTCCCTAGAAATGATGGTAGGGCTTCTCGGCATTCTCAAGGCTGGTGGCGCTTACGTTCCCCTCGATCCAGCGTATCCACCAGAGCGCCTGGGATTCATGCTGGAAGACGCGAAAATTTCAGTGTTACTCACTCAGAAAAAGCTATTAGAAACCCTGCCCAAAAATAGCGCCTCCCTCGTGTTTCTGGACGCAGATTTGGAAGGCATATCGAGCGGCGACGAGCCACTCGTGGGTTTACAAAATTCCTCCAATTTAGCCTATGTCATCTATACTTCAGGCTCAACAGGTAAACCCAAAGGAGTGCAAATTTCCCACGCCTCTGCCGTTAACTTCTTGAGTTCTATGCGCCAACAACTCGCGATCGCAGACGGCGATGTTTGGCTAGCAGTAACATCCTTATCTTTTGACATTGCAGCGCTGGAACTGTTCCTGCCTATTACAACAGGTTCTCGCGTTGTTGTAGCCAGCCGAGAAGTGGCATCTAACGGCGAAAAGCTTTTAGAAACATTAACAAATTCTGGCGCAAGCATTATGCAAGCTACTCCAGCCAGTTGGAAAATGCTTTTAGCAGCAGGATGGCAGGGAAACAATCAATTAAAAATACTGTGCGGGGGAGAAGCTTTACCCCGACATCTCGCCAATCAGTTGCTTTTGCGCGGCGCTTCTGTGTGGAATTTATACGGCCCTACAGAAACCACGATCTGGTCAACTCTCTATCAGGTCGATCGCAAAGATGAATCAGTTTCCATCGGTCGCCCGATCGCTAACACTCAAATTTTCATATTAGACCGCTATTTAATGCCGGTTCCCGTTGGCGTTTTTGGCGAACTGCACATCGGCGGTGCCGGCTTATCTAGAGGCTACCTAAACCGACCGGAACTGACCGCAGAGAAGTTTATTCCTAACCCCTTTGCAGAAGACCCAACTCATGCTTCATTCATCCTTAATTCTTCATCGTTTATTCTTTCAGAACGCCTCTATAAAACCGGGGACTTGGCTCGCTATCTCCCAGATGGAAACATTGAATTTATGGGGCGCAGCGACAACCAGGTGAAAGTTCGCGGATTTCGCATCGAATTAGGCGAAATTGAAGCGGTACTCAGCCAATACCCAGCCGTGCGAGAAGCGATCGCACTGGTTCGAGAAGACAATCCGGGCGACCAGCGTTTAGTAGCTTATATCGTTGCTAACTCAGCACTCAAAACTCAAGACTCAGAACTTATTAATGATTTGCGCTCTTACCTGAAACAAAAACTGCCGCAGTACATGATGCCGTCAGCGTTTGTGCTGCTGGAAGCAATGCCTTTAACGCCTAACGGAAAGATCGATCGGCGATCGCTAAGAGCACCTGACACAAACACAGCCGAATTAGAGAGCAATTTTACCGAGCCTCGAACTCCCGACGAGCAATTAATAGCAGAAATTTGGGCGGAAGTTCTCGGTTTAGAGCGAGTGGGAATTCACGATAACTTCTTTGAATTGGGAGGTCATTCATTGCTGGCTACTCAGGCGATTTCTCGCCTGCGAGAAGCTTTTCAAATTGAAGTACCCTTGCGCTCTCTTTTTGAATCGCCTACCGTCGCAACAGTCACCGAAAGCCTCTTGCAATATCGCGCCGATCAAAAACTGAAAGCACCCCCCATCAAGCCTGCGTCAAGGCAGGAAGAATTACCCCTTTCTTTTGCACAACAACGACTGTGGTTTCTCGACCAATTGCAGCCCGGGAATCCTGCCTATAATATCCCAGCAGCCGTGCGCTTGAAGGGGGCGCTCAATGTAGCGGTTCTAGAGCAAACTTTTCAGGAGATTATCAAGCGACACGAAGCATTGCGGACAACTTTTAATTCGGTGGAAGGACGACCCGCTCAGGTTATTATTTCATCTTTAAATTTCACATTGCCGATCGTAAACTTAAGAGAGTTATCGCAAGCTGAACGAGAAGCCGAGGCAATGCGACTCGCCGCTGAAGAAGCGCGACAGCCTTTTGACCTCACAAAATGGCCGTTACTGCGCGTCACATTGTTAC
The DNA here is from genome assembly GCF_036700305.1 of Microcoleus sp. Z1_A1. NCBI lineage: Bacteria > Bacillati > Cyanobacteriota > Cyanophyceae > Oscillatoriales > Microcoleaceae > Microcoleus > Microcoleus sp. Z1_A1. The sequence goes on along the minus strand of NZ_JAUBOR010000008.1, from coordinate 151,946 downwards.
ATCTTGACGAGACAGAATACCTGCTGTTAGTGACAGTACACCACATCGTAGCTGATGGCTGGTCGATGGGGGTACTGGTGCGGGAAGTGGCGGCGCTTTATGAAGCTTTCTGCAGTGGCAAACCTTCTCCCCTACCCGAACTTTCTGTACAGTACGCAGACTATGCTGTTTGGCAAATAAACTGGCTGCAAGGCGAAGTTTTGGAAGCAAAACTCGCTGACTGGAAGCAGCAGTTGGGTCAAAATTTGCCCCCGCTGCAATTGCCAGCAAAACAACCGCGTTCTGCTGTTTCTAGCGATCGAGCTGAGATTCAAGAATTCCAGCTTGATTGGCAAGTTTCAGAAGCGCTAAACGCACTTAGTCGGCAACAAAATGTCACCTTATTTATGACGTTGTTGGCAGCACTTCAAACGCTGCTTTATCGCTACACAAATCAAGAAGATATTGTCGTCGGTACTGACCTGGCAAACCGCACACAAGTTGAGACTGAAGCTTTAATTGGTTTCTTTGTCAATATCCTCGTCTTGCGAACCGATATGCGCGGCAATCCTACATTTCGCCAACTGCTCGATCGCGTGCGCGAAGTGACATTAAAAGCTTACACTCACCAAGATTTGCCCTTCGACAAACTGGTAGAAGAACTGCGTCCCGATCGCACCCTGAGTCAAACACCGCTCTTTCAAGTTTTATTCGTCATGCAAAATGCGCCTATGCCGAATTTAGAAATGGCGGGTTTAACTTTAATCCCGGTTGAAATTGATAGCGGCACGGCTAAATTTGATTTGGCGCTATTTGTGTCGGAAACAAAGACAGGAATTGTCGGCAGTTGGAAGTATAATTCCGACCTATTTGACAGAGAGACGATCGCTCAAATGTCAAATCGCTTTGAAACCCTCCTCGGCAGCATTGTGGCGCAGCCTGACAGTCGTTTGAACACTTTAGAAATACTCACAGAAGCCCAGAAGCAGAAACAAGCCATGCAAGAATTAAAGCGTGAAAAAAGCAATTTTAGTAAGTTCAAAAGCGTCAAGCCGAAGCCAGTGGCTTTGCCGCAAGGCGAATTGATAAAAACCGAGTACCTGCACCCCGACGAACTCTTTCCTTTAGTGGCAAAACCCGCAGTAGCCGATGTCGATCTCGCAGACTGGGCGAAAAATAACCGCGAATTTATAGAAGCAAAATTGCTACAGCATGGAGGGATTCTTTTTCGAGGGTTCACCGGCCCTGTGGTTTCCGCATTCGAGCAGTTTGCACTCTCAATTTGTTCGGAATTATTTGGGGAGTACGGGGATTTGCCACGCGAAGGAGTTAGCGGAAAAGTTTACGGTTCAACTCCTTACCCAGCAGATAAAGCTATCTTATTTCACAGCGAGAGTTCGCACCTGCACCGCTGGCCGATGAAAATCTGGTTTTTCTGCGTTCAGCCAGCGCAACAAGGCGGAGAAACGCCGATTGTTGACTGCCGTAAAATTTACCAGTTGCTAGACCCGAAACTCAGAGAAAAATTTGCCCAAAAGCAAATTATGTACGTCCGTAACTACACAGACGGACTGGATGTAAGCTGGAAAGATTTTTTCCAAACAGAAGACAAATCTGTGGTTGAGGAATACTGCCGACAAGCTGGGATGGAATTTGAGTGGAAAGCAGGAAATAATTTGAGAACTCGCAAAATTCGCCCTGCAATTGCCAAGCACCCAAAAACCAAAGAAATGGTATTTTTCAATCAACTTCCCTTGCACCACATTTCCTGCTTAGATGCGGCAACCCGCGCTTCCTTGCTCTCTGTTTTTGGAGAAGAGAACCTCCCCCGCAATGTTTATTACGGTGACGGCACTCCTATTGAAGACTCAGTAATGGAAGAAATTCAGGCAGTGTACGCGCAAGCTGCTGTTAGTTTTCCCTGGCAAGCAGGAGACATCTTAATGCTAGATAATATGCTTGCCGCTCACAGTCGCAATCCATTTATCGGTTCGCGAAAAATTGTTGTAGCGATGGGCGAAATGATTCCTGAATCAGGAATTTAATTCCCTCTCATATCATGTCCGGTCGATTAGCCTGATTCCTGTAGGGGCGGGTTCACCAACAATATCTGCCAATAATTGACAATCTCAAAAACCCGCCCGGCCGGGATATTATGGTCAATCGATCGGGCATAATATCATCTCTTCCAGGCAAATGTAACGAGAATAAAGTAGTGCTTTGATAAAGAGGAACAATGCAAACAATTAATGGATTTCGCCTTTCACCCCAGCAAAAATATCTGTGGCTTTTGCAGCAAGACAGCCCTGCTTACCGCATTCAATCCGCTATTTCGATCGAGGGAAGTCTTCAAACTGATAACCTCAAGAAAGCTTTAGAAAAAGTTAGCGATCGCCACGAAATTATCCGCACAAGCTTTCAGGGAAAGGCAGGGCTAAAAATTCCTATACAAGTTATCTCCGAACATAGCTCTGTTTCGTGGAACTGGGTTAACTTGAGTGAAGTAAATCCCCAGGAGCAAGAAGCCAAAATAGAAGAGATTTTTCAGCAAGAAAAGAGCGCTTTCTTCAAATTCGATCGCAATCCTGTTTGGCACTTGTCTTTAATTACACTTTCATCTGAAAGGCACATTTTACTGGTTAGTTTGCCCGCACTGTGCGCCGATAGTCGCACACTAAAAAATCTGGTTCAAGAAATCAGCCAGTGCTATGCCGCCTGCCTTCACGGCGAAGAAATTACCGATGAAGTTGTGCAATACATTCAATTTTCCGAATGGCAAAATGAATTGCTCGAAGATGAGGAAGCGGCGGAGGGCAAAGAATACTGGACTAGACAAGATTTATCGGCGCTAGCGAGTTTAAGGTTGCCGTTTGAAAATAGATTAATTAACGCGCCATCTCAATTTACTCCCCAAGCTTTTGAGGTCAAATTAGAGTCAGCTTTGCTGGTTCAAGTGGAAGATATCGCCCGCCAGTACAACACCTCACTTTCTACATTCTTGCTCGCTTGCTGGAAAATTTTGCTCTGGCGACTGATTGGCCAATCAGAGCTCACTGTTGGCGTGGCATTCGACGGTCGAAAATACGAAGAACTAGAGCCAGCGCTTGGGCTGTTTGCCAAATTTTTACCGCTGTCGAGCCAACTAACAGAAAACTTTTCCTTCGCGGAAACCTTGCACCAAATTCAGCAGGAAGAATGCGAGGCATACAAGTATCAAGAATATTTCTCCCACGAATATCTAGGCAACTCTTCCGGCTTTCCATTTGGTTTCGAGTTTGAGGAACACCTCAAAAAGCATTCGGCTAGTGGCGTATTTTTTTCGATTTACAAGCAGTATGCGTGCTGCGATCGCTTCAAAGTTAAACTCTCTTGCCACCGCCAAAATGACTCGCTCGCCGCTGAGTTTCACTACGATCCTATCTTCCTTGCAGACAACAGTATCCGGTGCTTGGCCGAGCAATTTTACGCCTTAGTGCAAAGTGTAGCCAGCAACCCACAAACCGCAATCGGCAAGCTCGAAATGCTGAGCGATCGCGCCCGAAATCAATTATTACTAGAATTCAACAGCACCAAAGCAGATTACCAGCTCAATAAGTGCGTGCACCAGCTTTTTGAAGAACAAGCAGAGCGATCGCCCAACAGTATAGCTGCTGTTTGTGAAAATCAGCAAATTACCTACAGCGAACTCAACGCCCGCGCTAACCAAATTGCCCATTACTTGCAACAATTAGGTGTCAAGCCAGAGGTGATTGTCGGCATTTGCGTCGATCGCTCTTTAGAGGCTATCGCTGGAATTCTAGGCATCCTCAAAGCAGGTGGCGCCTACCTACCGCTCGATTCAGCCATGCCCAAAGAGCGCCTAGCATTGATGTTGCAAAACGCTCAGACTCCAGTGCTGTTAACGCAACAGCATCTAATCACAAATTTGCCGGAAACTCAGGCACAGATCGTCTGCTTAGATACAGACATTCTCTCTTTTTCTCCTACTACTTTCGTCTCTGCTTCTGGTGAAAATTTAGCTTACATTATCTATACCTCCGGTTCCACCGGCACACCCAAAGGAGTCGCTATTGAACACCGCCAACTGCTCAATTACCTGCACGGCATTCAAGAAAGATTAAACCTGCCATCAGGTGCAAATTATGCCACCGTTTCCACCTTCGCAGCAGACTTAGGACACACTGTTATTTTTCCCGCTTTGTGTTCGGGTGGATGCCTGCACATTATCTCTCAAGAACGCGCAACAGATCCTCAAGCAATTGCGGCTTATTTTCAGCAACATTCTATCGATTGTTTGAAAATTGTTCCCTCTCACTTAAAAGCTTTGTTGAGCGCTTCTAACCCCGCGCAAATCTTACCGAAAAAGCGATTAATTCTCGGCGGTGAGCCTTTGATGTGGAATTTAATTGAAACAATTCAGAAATACAATCCAGACTGCTCGATCTTCAACCATTACGGGCCGACAGAAACAACTGTAGGCGTGCTGACTTATCAGGTAAAAATGCAAGGCGATCGCATTTCCCAGACAGTTCCTTTAGGTCGCCCACTACCCAACACGCAGATTTATTTGCTCGATTCGCACTTGCAGCCGGTTCCTGTAGGGGTAGCCGGTGAATTATATATTGCTGGTGCGGGATTGGCTCGCGGCTATCTAAACCAACCAGAACTCACCGCAGAAAAATTTATTTGCAAGTCATTGAATCAGGAACCGGAAACTCGACTTTACAAAACTGGCGACTTAGCTCGCTATTTGCCAGACGGAAATATAGAATTTATCGATCGCGTCGATCGCCAAGTAAAGCTGCGAGGTTTCCGCATTGAATTAGGAGAAATTGAGGCGGGGCTGTCTCATCATCCCTCTGTACGCGAGGCAGCCGTTTTACTTCAAGAAAATGAACCGGGAAATCAGCGTTTAGTCGCCTATATTGTTTCTCACTCAAAACCCAGCATTCAGGACTCACAACTAATTGAAAGCCTGCGTTCATTCCTCAAAGAACAACTGCCCGAATACATGATACCTTCTGCTTTTGTGGTTCTGAAAGCGCTGCCACTGACTCCCAATGGCAAAATAGACCGTCAAGCGCTTCCTGCACCGTCCGTAGCAGCCAATTTTACAGATACGTTTGTAGGCCCTCGCACTCCCGCTGAGGAGATTCTTGCCGAAATTTGGAGCCAGCTTCTCAACCTTAAACAGGTAGGAATTCACGACAATTTCTTTGACTTGGGGGGACACTCATTACTGATTACTCAGTTGTTAGCCAAAGTGCGAGAATGTTTTCAGGTGGAATTGCCTTTGCGCGTTTTGTTTGAAGCTCCTACTGTAGCTGGTTTAGCTGAAAAAATCGAAATGCAGCAAGGGGGCAACACAGCGGGCGATCGCACTGCAAGTTTCGATATTAATGCTGAAGTTGTTTTAGATCCGGCAATTCGCCCTGCAACTCCATTGAGCGAGCCAAAAACTGAACCAGCTTGCATTCTCTTAACAGGGGCGACGGGCTTTTTGGGAGCCTTTTTACTCCGCGATCTCTTGCAACAAACTCAAGCAGAAATTTATTGCCTAGTCCGTTCTGCCGATGCAGAATCAGCTAAAAAGCGGATTCAAAGCAGCCTCGAATCCTATTTAATTTGGGATGAAAGCAGCAGCGATCGCATTATCCCAATTGCTGGAGATCTGTCTCAATCACTTTTGGGGCTTTCCGAGGAGCAGTTCGGAGTTTTAGCCAGTAAAATTGATGTCATTTACCACAATGGCGCGTTTGTCAAGTTTACTTATCCCTACTCTGTTCTCAAACCGGCTAACGTTTTGGGGACGCAGGAAGTTCTGAGATTGGCGAGTCAAAGTAAGCTAAAACCAGTCCATTTAATTTCTACTATTTCCGTTTTTTCGGCAAAGGGAGAATCTGGGATTAAGCACGTGCGAGAGGAGGACGAACTCACTCCGGGAGAGGGTCTCAAAGGCGCTTACACTCAGACTAAGTGGGTGGCAGAAAAGTTAGTAGAGGTCGCGCGCGATCGCGGCATTCCTGTTACCATTTACAGGCCAGGTCGCATTTCTGGGGACAGCCAAACAGGGGCCTGCAATCCCAGTGATTTACTGTACAGGTTAATCGCTGGTTGCGTGCAACTTGGATGTGCACCCGATGACGATAAGCTGATGAATGTAGCGCCTGTTGACTATGTGAGCGGAGCGATCGTTCATCTTTCGAGCCAAAAAGAATTGCTCGGAAAGACGTTTCATTTAGTCAACCCTCAGTCTTTTCAAATGAGTGAATTGCTGGGCTGGATTTGCTCAATGGGTTATCCAATCAAACGAGTTTCTTCTGAGACTTGGCAAGCAGAAATTGTAAATCGCGCTGGAAATTCTCCCGCTCATGCTTTGTACCCGCTTGTCGGTCTTTTTTCCGAAAAAGTTTCTGATGCAGACATGGCTAAATCTGCGACGCTGCAATTTGATTGCCAGAATGCGTTGAAGGGACTTTCTGGAACGGACATTATCTGCCCGCAAGCGGATGCGAGTTTGTTTCGGACTTATTTTTCCTATCTTGTCGATCGCCAGTTAATAGAGGCTCCCAAACATCTGGTCTAAAAATGTAGAGGCGCGAGCGATCGCGTTTCTACCTTGGTCACTTTGAGGAAAATTTTCAATGAAGGAGGGCTTAAACTTAATGAATGTTAGCTTAGGAAATAATAATGCGATCGCGATCGCAGGCAGAGCTACCGCAGAAGGAACGCGGCGTTACAGGGAACGGCACAACAAAAACTGTGCAGCCGATCACTTCCGAGAAACTGGTTCGCTTGTGGCCAGCTCGATTGGAATTGGCACTTACCTTGGGGAACCAGATGAGTATACTGACACTCTGGTGGCGGAAGCTGTAGTGGAATCGGTTCGGCGGGGTGCCAACCTAATTGACTCAGCAATTAACTACCGCTACCAGTACGGAGAGCGGAGCGTAGGAAAGGCTATCCGCCGTCTCCTGGAATCGGGAGAAGCCTCAAGGGATGAACTAATTATCTGTACGAAAGGCGGCGTTGTTCCCCATCCAACTCCCAACCATGTAGAGTGGTTTTATCAGCAGTACGTCGAGCCAAACAACTCTACTATCAGCATGGCAGATTTGGCCCAGGAGCGTTACTGCATCCACCCAGAATACATTCAAGATCAGCTTAATTGGAGCCTCGCCAACCTCGGCATTGAGACAATCGATGTCTACTATCTTCACAATCCAGAAAAGCTACTTTCTCAAGTTGAACCCGATATTTTTTACAATCGGTTGCGAGAGGTTTTTGAGGTACTTGAAGGTGCGGTTTTAGCTGGAAAAATTGCTAATTACGGTGTGGCAACTTGGAATGCTTTTCGCGTACCTCCAACTGAAAAGTACCATATCGATCTGGCGCGTGCGAAGTCCATTGCTCGCGAAGTAGCTGGGAACAAAGAGGATGGGTTTCGGTTTATCCAGCTTCCTTTGAATATGGGGATGCCGGAAGCTGTGCTAAGCCCAACTCAAACAATCAAAGGAGAACAAGTCTCAGTATTGGAAGCTGCCGATCGCTTAGGCATTTGGGCGATCGCCAGTAGGTCGATCTGTGAAGCGCAGGTTATCGGTCAGATCCCAGAAAAGATTGCTTCTGCCTTTGGCGAAAGCTTGCGGACAGACTGCCAGCGGGCGCTCCAATATACCCGCAGCGCCCCTGGCCTCCTGAGTGCCCTTGTAGGGATGAAAGCGCCAAAACATATAGAAGAGAACCTAGCCCTTGCTGCTGTCGGGCGGCTTGGGAGAGCAAGGTTTCAGGAACTTACTGATTCAATTGTTCAAGTGTTAAACGGAAATTGAAGTTGCCCTTGCCGGAGAACGGCTGAACTTAAAATCTTCAATGGCATTATGGAATAGTTTCAGTTAATGTTTATGGTTCTTCCATACTTAGTGTGGGAGCATCTCAATGAAAGCAGGCCTCCGCTAGAAATTGGAGTTTTGAGGCAGGAGGCAGGAGGCAGGAGGGAAGAGGGAAGAGGAAGAAGGAAGGAGCCAGAAGAAGTGTTTTTACAAATATGAGATGCTCCCGATCGTGTGCTAAAATGAGATATTATTGTAACATTTTAGCCGACTAAGTACGCAAGCTCCCTGATTACTGAATAAATCAATCATTAATAAATTCACCTTCACAGATAATCGAGTCTCTGTTCTCCAAATCTTCTTGATTCCAGACCGCGTTTAATGCTGCAGAACTTAAGGAAGTTGACATCGTATTTAATGTTGTGTTGTAGTATTCCGCAGCATTATTAAGTTCCACCTGCGGCGCTTCCTTGAAGTATGAATTAATATCAGGCGTGCACCGCTGGGCTTGGTAGTATACATAAGCTTCAGCATTAATGCACATTACGTGGTAAAAATCCTTATTTGCTGCCGCAACATCTCCAAGTTTATACAGCGCTAAACCCCGGTTGAGATAAGCTTTAACATAGTTCGGATCGAGTTCTACTGCTTGGTCAAAGTCTTCAATTGCAAGCTGCATTTGTTTTAATTTATAGCGAACGCAACCTCTGTTATAATAGGCATAAACATTTTGTGGATCGATGGCGAGTGCAATGTTGTAATCGGCCATCGCCTGCGTATTGTCTCCTAGTTGGTGGTAACAGAGACCTCGATTTATGTAAGCTTTGATATATTTAGGATTCAACCGCAGCGTTTCGTTAAAGTTTTCCGTTGCTGCCTCTTTTTCTCCCAAAAGGTAGTAAGCGCGCCCCCGGTTGTAATAGGTTTTATAATTGTTGGAATTGATAGAGAGAGCTCGATTGTAGTCTTCTATTGCTTCTTCGTAGTTTCCTAAATTAGCAAGTACCAGTCCCCGGTTGTTGTAGATAGCGTGGCTGTTAGGCTTATTTGCTAAAGCACAGTTTAAATCTTCAATGGCTTTGTCGTGTTCTCCGAGATGACGCCAAGCATTGCCTCGATTCAGGTAAGCCTCGAAGAAATTAGGATTGATATCTAGGGCTTGGCTGAGGTCTGCGATCGCTTTTTGGTAGTCTTTCATGTAATAATACACCAAGCCGCGATTGTTATAGGCTTTGGCATCGGCGGGATTGAGTTGCAGTATGCGATCGAAATCGTCGATCGCCGCTTCATAGTTTCCTTTCTTGGCGCTGTGCAAACCGCGCTTGTAAAATTGTTTGAGGTTCATAGGTCAACTTTCAGGAGTGCTTGATTCTGGGGGTTGATTCCTGTGCTGTCAGTTTTGAGTTCGACAGCCGTTAATCTGTTGAAAGAGCATCCACCTGCGGTCAGAGTAACTCTTGAATGATTCCGGGCAATCTACCGTAAACAGGATTTTTGGTTTATTTTAACAGTAGTTAAATCATGTGGAAAGGCTTTGCACGTCGGCTGGATTTACTTATTAGTCAGTTCGATTGTTTACTCGATCGACTTGCTCTCAAAAGTCTAGTTTTACTTGGTGCTCGGTGTCTCTTGATGCAGCGACGATCGGCTAGATCGGCAAATTAAGTTTGAGACCGCTACTCAGTATAAATTGTTGCCAGCAGTCCTACCGAGTAAACTCTCTATTTTTTTGACAAATTTCGTCTCAGTATTTGCGACAGTACGTCTCTACAAACTTTTGTTGCCTAATTACCAATTACCGATTGATTTCCTCTTCCACATAAACTCTCAATTTCTCCAAATCTGGAAGTTCGATCAATTCTTGTTCCTTTTCCTTAACCGACATGGGCATCATCACAGGTTTACGCTGCTCGATCCAGCAACTCGCCAGCGGTAAAGTTTGTTCCAAATCTTCCAAAGGCCTCGGAATTACCATCACCGCGTTCAACTCGCCAATTCGCTCAGCTTCGTACATCCCGGCTTCTACGGCTACTGCTACATCTGCAACTGCACCGCGAATAATTGCCGTACACAAGCCGGCGCCTATTTTCTCGTAAGCTGCCAAGTGTACGTCTGCAGATTTGAGCATAGCATCGCAAGCACCGACCATTGCCGGAAATCCGCGGGTTTCGAGCAAACCGATCGCCTGATTGCTAAGCCGAGAATAACTGCCTTTTTCCGAAAGTTCAGTCAGCCGAAAGCCGATCGGCAAAACCACTTCCAAATTAGCCAAAGGTCTAGGAATCACTAACTTAGAAACAAACTGCCCGAACTGTTCGGCAGTTTGAGCTCCAGCTTCCACAGCCAAACGCACATCCGAAATTCTGCCCCGGACGATCGCGGTACAGTGACCGGAACCAATTTTTTCGTATCCTACTAAAATCACTCCTGCCGACTTGAGCATCATGTCAGCAGTCCCGACAATTGCCGGAAAACTCTTGGTCGATACCAAACCCAAAGCAGTGTCTTTGAAGTATTCCTGGCGCTGCGATCGCTCTTGGTGACTGTTACGATCTGTTTGTCCGTCCATCTTCTATTACCCTTAGAAACTTCCCAAAATAAAAATTTGTTGATAGTTTATAGTTTCTCAGATGAGAAGACAGACTGCACGAGCTACAAGACACTGATTGCTGCTGCAAGGTCTGACAAATTGCTGAGCTACCAATAATATGAGATTACCTATTTATATTTGATCTTTCTGCCTTTAGCATAGCTGGCTTTTGCCGAAATGACCGAAAGCATCGAGGATACCCGCCACGTGATTCATCCGTCCAGAAATAAAAAACCTGTATCCCATAAAGGAACCCCGAATTTATCTCGCGCAAGTCAATGCTTCAATCTCAAATCTAAAATCGAAAATCGCGCAATCGATTGACGGCTACCCGGAACCGCCCGATAGAGTTTGGCCGTTTTCCTCCGATCGATTAAAAGCTTGCCGGTGCGGAAACAGCGTCCCCAACAGCCGATTGATGTGAGCTTGGCCATATAGAATAGTTGGCGTTTCCCCTGGTTGGGGCGGCTCTGCGGTGGTGGGTTCCGGTGGCTCTGGGGCAGTCTCCGGCGCAGTTTGAGGCGGTGTTTGGGCGGGTTGTGGCGGCTCGATCGGCTCGATCGGCTCGATCGGTCGATCGACTGGTGGCGTAGTGGCTTCGGGGGTTTCTGGTGATGTTGGCGCTGCTGTTGGCGCTGCTGCTGTTGGTTCTGCTGTTGGTTCTGGGGCGACTTGGCGGCTGGTATCTCCCATTAGAGAACCTGCTGGCATAATTTGCATTTTGTCGATACAAGGATTGATTAGGGTCGTCGCGGCGCCAATACAGGCATTTTCCCCGATCGTTCCCGCACCTACCACCAGCACCCCTGCACCCAGAATTACGCCCGCCGCGATTTCCAGAGTACCTTCACGGGCGTGAAGGATAACTCCCATACCGATACAGGCACCGGCGGCGATCGAGATCCGGCTTCCGGGCTCTGCTTGCAGGATTGCTCCAGGGGCGATCGCCGCACCCTCATTCACAACTACATCGCCACTCATCAAAATCTGAGAGTTGCTACTTAATTGCAGTGGCGATAAATACATTCGACTTCACCATGAAAGGAGCTATTTTTTTCGATAAAACGACTTTAAATTATGGGTTTTCTCGACTGATAAATTTAACCATGTCAATCTAAGAAACGATAATTTACTAATACTGAGAAGCTTGATGATTTAACGTTTTATAGAAACTTTCCGAAGATTCTAGATTTTGACCAACATTTCTCATTCGAGCTTTTTAACTATCTCAAATCCAACTTAAATCCGCTGGGGTTTCTCCCGTTGGCCCCAACGCGAGGGCTTAACGGGAGAAACAAGCTAATTACCTAGCAAATTAAGGACGCTGGATAATTTCTTCGAGTACCCGGCGCTTCGCCTTGGAGTCGATGCCCAGCAAGCGGACGTACTCGCCGCTGTGTTCTTTGAGACAGCTTTCGAGGGCAGAAATCACTTCGGATTCGCGGTTGGATGCGATCGGGGCGCAACTGCTCCAAGAACCGGTGCGGAAACGGCGCGCGTCGGCGTGTTCCGTGCCAATTTTGTAGCCTTGGGAAAGCAGGTTGCGGATTTGGTCGATCGTCTTGCCGGTCAAACTGCCGCTGCTGGCCGAACCAGTCGAAGCTGCTTTGTATCCCGATGTTGCTGCAGGCTTAGCCGATTGAGCAACTGGGCCGTCGGGACGCTGAATAATTTCTTCAACCACGCGTCGCTTAGCTTTCGGGTCAATCCCGATCAAGCGCACGTACTCACCGGGGTACTCGTTCATCACAGCTTCCAAAGCGGCGATCGCCTCAGATTCGTTTCTGACTTGCAGCGAAGCCCCGCTTTGCCAAGAACTGGTGCGGAAGCGGCGCGCGTCGGCGTGTTCCGTGCCAATTTTGTAGCCTTGAGCTAGCAAGCCCCGAACCTGAGTCACTGTTTCGGCACTCAATTTTCCGCTTGACACGGAACCGCTATTGTGGTATGAAGCTTGTTGTGCAACTTTACCGTTAGATTGGTGAGTTTTCGCACCGTTAGAACCGTTAGAGCCGTTGTCTCCCGGTCTTTGGACGATTTCTTCTAGTACGCGGCGCTTGGCTTTGGTGTCAATCCCGATCAAGCGGACGTATTCTCCTTGGTGTTCGGCCATGCAAGCTGACAAAGCCGCGATCACTTCAGAGTCACGGGTTGAGGAAATCGGGCCGCAAGTACGCCAAGAACCGGTACGGAAGCGGCGTGCGTCGGCGTGTTCGGCTCCCACGCTGTATCCTTGAGCTAGTAAATTACGGATGCTATCGGCAAGAGTTGAACTCAATTGGGTGCCGGCATGGGTAGAATATTTGGTTTGAGTCATATTTGGGTTTTTAGTTTGCTCGTTGCGAATTGGTGCTAGACAGGCGATGTTCTCAGCGCAGCGATAACCCGTTCTCAGAGCGTCATTGATGCCGATGACATGGGTCGCAAATTGAATGTCAGAATCTTGAACGTCAGGCAAGCGATCGGCTTGCTTCTGATTAGTGATGATGGCTCCCGAAGGTACGTACTTACCGGGGGGAATCTCCACATCTTTAATTAGTACGTGCATCATGACAATGCAGCCGTTGCCCACTCTGGCATTGAACACCGTGGAGCGAAAGCCGATAAAGCAGTTGTCGCCCACGTAGGCCGGGCCGTGAATTAAACTCATGTGGGTGAGGGAAGTATTTTTCCCCACCCACACAGAATAGGATTTGTCGTCGTCTCCTGTGACACGGCCTTGTTCTAGGCCGTGAATCACTACTCCGTCTTGAATGTTGCTTCCTTGTCCGATATAAAAAGGAGTGCCTTCATCGGCGCGGATAGATGTCCCGGGGGCAATCATCACATTAGAACCGATATGCACATCCCCAATAATGTTAGAAAAGGAATGTACGAAGGCGGTGTCGTGAATTTTAGGCTCAGCCAAGTTTTTCGACCAAGGCGTCGGGGGAGCCGCAACGTTGCGGACTGCCATAAATTAAGTTCTCCTAAGCTGAAAAATCTTTTTGTTAGTTGTTAGTTGTTAGTTGTTAGTTGTTAGTTGTTAGTTGTTAGTTATTTTTCCACTAACTGCTAACTGCTAACGGTTGCAACTAGCCGTACGGGTCGTCTTTTTTACTGTAAATGAGGCGGTTTTCTACATTGACAGTATCTATAATGCCTACTACTAGAGCATCGATCGGACGGTTTTCGCTTCCGGGCGCGATCCGGGCTGCGCTGCCTCGGGTTACTAAAACCCATTCATCTATACCAGCGCCCACACAGTCAGCGGCTACCTCATAGCCGGGAACTGGCGAACCTTCCTCATCGATGAATTGCAGCAGTAGAAATTTCGATCCTCTCAGTGTCGGCTCTTTTTGGGTACTGACAACTGTGCCGAGAACTTTGGCCATTTGCATTTTAGGTAATAGGTAATAGGTAATTGGTAATTGTCATTTTTTCACTTAGTCACTTGTCGTTTTTAGATTTGCTTTCTTCTGTCTGCTCTGCGTCTTTTAGAGTTTTTCGTCTAGTAACTAATGACTCGCCAGAAACGGGTAAAATTCCCCACTTAAGTGGACGAGATCGAAATTTTAGACTAAGAGTTCAAGCTCCCCAATTCAATGCGAGAGTCAATCTAAAATCTAAAATCTAAAATCTAAAATCGACGGACTCATGATTCATGACTAATAACCAATATCCCATGCCCACCTCAATTAAAAATTAAAAATGCTAAATCAAAAACATCGCGATTTTTAATTTTTAATTACCAAACGCCCCTAACAGCCGTGAAGCGAAGCTATCCCGTAGGGAATCGCCTATCTTATGATCTGTTGAGAGGGCGAATGCCACTCACGCCTTCACGGAACTGTTCTACAGCTTCGGTGTAGCGAATCGGCAGCACGTACTCTAAGTTTTCGTGAGGGCGGGCGATAATGTGGGTGGACATCACTTGTCCGCCGTTAACGCGCTTCACTGACTCTACTCCGGCTGCGACAGAAGCTTGCACTTCCGAGACATCTCCTCTTACAATGACCGTAACCCGAGCGCTACCGATTTTTTCGTAGCCTACCAAGGTGACGCGGGCTGCTTTGACCATCGCGTCAGCGGCTTCTACCACTGCGGGGAAGCCTAGGGTTTCGATCATGCCAACTGCAATTGCCATTGGTTTTACTCCTGATTGAATATTTGGGGAACTAAACAGTTAATTTTTGACGATCGCACAAATTTTCCTTTAACGAAATTTTTGTGCGCTAAGAACTTAGTAGCCTCGGAACTGTTCTACTGCTTCTGTATATCGAATCGGCAGAACGTATTCTAGGTTTTCGTGGGGGCGAGCGATGATGTGGGTAGAGACGACTTCTCCGCCGTTGACCCGCTTGACGGATTCCACTCCGGCTGCGACTGAGGCTTGGACTTCCGACACGTTGCCGCGCACAATTACGGTGACGCGGGCGCTGCCGATTTTTTCATACCCCACGAGGGTAACGCGGGCAGCTTTGACCATAGCATCGGCAGCTTCCACCACAGCGGGAAAACCTTTTGTCTCAATCATTCCCACGGCAATTGACATTTTTGAATCTCCTTTGAGGATGAGCGAAATTACCGTTACAAATCTTTGAGAAATCTAAAAATTTGGACGGGGAGGCCCACATTTTTTAGTAAGGCAGTGTAAAGCTTCCTATCCTATAAGAATAGGGGAAGCTGTCCACCTTGACAATATAAACTAACATCATAATGTTTAATAACAAAAATTAAAATTTTTTATGTTACTTAAAATAATTTCATATTTATTTAATAATCTTAATATTTAGAGGGGTAGATACCGAGAGCGAGGGGGGATTAAAGTAAGTAAGAATACTCATAAAGTAGAGTTCGGTATGCGAAGCCGGAGCCGATCGCTGGCAGGAAATTAGGGGAGTTCAAAATGGGGATCGCGGGTAAATAGCCAAAAAAGGCAGTCTTGGCCCATCGGCAGACATTTTTTTCTTTGAGTGCCTCCTCTGCTCAGCTTATAAATTAGTGTTGAGATAATTATCAGTTTTGATGCTTTCATGTATAGTTAATCTGGACTGCAAATTATTTTGCCACAACTATACGATCGGGTTTAGTCAA
Source organism: Microcoleus sp. Z1_A1 (assembly GCF_036700305.1). Classification (NCBI taxonomy): domain Bacteria; kingdom Bacillati; phylum Cyanobacteriota; class Cyanophyceae; order Oscillatoriales; family Microcoleaceae; genus Microcoleus; species Microcoleus sp. Z1_A1. The sequence goes on along the minus strand of NZ_JAUBOR010000008.1, from coordinate 136,472 downwards.
AGTTTTAGGGCATCGCGCGATCGCCCGCTACTGTTTTTGTATAAAAGCAGCCAGTAATTTCAAGTTTAAGGCATAAATTAAATGACTCAATTTCTCCTCCAAGCCTGTTGGTGGGTACCTTTATATGGCTTAATAGGCGCAATTTTAACTTTGCCGTGGTCTACCGGCACCATTCGCAGAACAGGCCCAAGACCAGCAGCTTACTTCAATTTGCTGATGACAGTGGTGGCTTTCATACACGGATCAGTTATTTTTACAGCGACTTGGGATCAACCGCCGCAACAGTTGCTCGTGCACTGGGTGCAAGCAGCCGATTTAGATTTGTCTTTTGCAATAGAAATCTCCACGGTCAGCGTCGGAGCAATGGAGTTAGTTACACTTCTGAGTTTGCTAGCACAAATTTACGCTCTAGGCTACATGGAAAAAGACTGGGCGCTAGCTCGATTTTTTGGGCTGCTCGGTTTTTTTGAAGCAGCAATTAGCGGCATTGCTATTAGCGACTCACTGCTTCTAACTTACGCTTTATTGGAAATGCTGACGCTTTCAACTTACTTGCTAGTCGGGTTTTGGTACGCTCAACCGCTGGTAGTAACAGCCGCTAGAGATGCGTTTTTAACCAAGCGTGTAGGAGACGTGCCACTGCTGATGGGAGTAGTGACGCTTTCAACTTTAGCAGGAAGTTTGAATTTTTCCGATTTAGAAACATGGGCGGAAACTGCAACTTTGTCTCCCCTAGTGGCGACTCTTTTAGGTTTGGCTTTAATCTCCGCCCCTACAGCCAAGTGCGCTCAATTTCCCTTCCATTTGTGGCTCGACGAGGCGATGGAAGGGCCAAACCCGGCTTCGATTATGCGGAATACGGTAGTTGTGGGCGCTGGGGCTTATGTTTTGATTAAACTTCAGCCTGTTTTAGCGCTGTCGCCCGTGACGGATGGGGTGCTGGTGGTTTTGGGGGCGGTGACGGCTGTTGGCGCTTCCTTGGTGGCGATCGCCCAAATCGACCTCAAAAGAGCACTATCGCATTCTACCAGCGCTTCTTTGGGTTTGGTGTTTATCGCCGTGGGGCTAAATCAAGTTGACATTGCTTTACTGTTGCTGTTCGCGCACTCGATCGCCAAAGGCCTATTATTCATGAGCGTAGGGTCAATTATTACCACAACTAACACTCAAAATTTAACAGAAATGGGTGGGTTGTGGTCAAAGATGCCTGCCACGACTACGGCTTATTTAGTAGGCGCTGCGGGGATGGTAGCGTTGTTGCCTCTGGGCAACTTTTGGGCGATGCGACGCTGGCTCAACGGTTTTTGGACGGTGCCTTTGTGGCTGGTAATAGTGCTGCTTTTAGTTAACGGTTTGACAGCGCTAAATTTAACTCGCATATTCGGTTTAGTGTTTGTGGGAAAACCGCAGCCGAAAACTCGCAGAGCTCCAGAAGTTGGTTGGCCGATGGCTTTGCCGATGGTAATTCTGACAGTGATGGGGCTGTTGGTTCCTTGGATGTTGCAGCAGTGGCAACTGTTAATTAGTTGGACTGGCCCTTGGGCGGAAACGGGAGATTTTGATACTTTAAATTTGCTGTTGAAGACGCTGGATACACCGCTGTTGTTGTTATCTGGATTGATTGGCGTTGCGGTTGGGGTGGCGATTTATTGGTACGGGGTTTTACCTCGACCGGTACGGCTGCCGGTGCCAGCGTTGCAGGATTTGTTTGCTTACGATTTTTATATCGATCGAGTTTACCGCTTGACTGTCGTTTGGGCTGTGGCTTTTATTTCTAAAATCAGCGCTTGGACTGATAGGTATGTGGTGGACGGGGCGGTGAATTTGTTCGGTTTTGCCACAATTTTCAGCGGTGAAGGGTTGAAGTACAGCGGCACCGGTCAGTCGCAGTTTTATGTGTTGACTATTGTGGGGGGGGTTGCGGTGTTGCTGGGGTTGATTATTTGGCAGTTTTAAACAGCAGAGGTTGGCAGATGAATTTTTCGGGTTTGTCTGCTTTTTGTCTGATGTTATTTAATTTTAAACCGCAGATGAACGCAGATGATTTTATTCTGGGTTTGTCTGCTTTTTTATCTACTTTTATTCAAACTCGATCGGCCACAATTCGATCACTGGAACTTCCCAACCGGGCAAAAGTTCGGGAATTGAAATCATGTCGCCGTCTCTCAATACCACTGGATCTGCTTGGGGAGTGTAAATTGTTATTGTGCGCTTGTCAGGGTCGATTAATATTCCTACTTTGGCTCCTAGTTCGATAAATGATAAAATTTTTTCTCGCAGGGGTTTGAGGCGATCGGACTGAGATTTGATTTCTACAACTAAGTCGGGAACGAGTTCGGCAAAATACCTTTTACTTTGTTTGAGGCGATCGGCGGTTACAAACGAAACATCGGGTGCTGTAAGATTTGAATTGGGGAGAATAAACCCGCCACTGGACTCAAACACTCGTCCAAGTTTGCGGGGTTTGACCCAGTTTAGTAAAAGTCTGACTAACTCTGCCCCAATTTCGCTCGATACAATGTCTGATGGGCCCATAAGGATAATCTTCCCGTCTACGAGTTCTAATTGGTAGTCTAGATGCGCTTCCGAGAGTATACCTTGCAGTTGTTCCAAGTCGGCAACGGTGAGGCGGGTGGAAGGAGAACCGGATTTAATTTGCAAATCTTCTCGATCTGTAAGACTTGAGGTCATAGGAGGATTCCAGACACATTTGAATCTATGTTAACAAGAAAATGGGCCGATCGCTTTTTTATGCAGTTGCTTTGCGTTAATGTTAAATATATACCAATCCTTGCAGGAGTCGTAATTTTTTTACCCCACCCCAACCCTCCCCGATGCCTTGGGGAGGGAGTAAGAAATTCACAAATGATTTAGGATTGCTATATCTCTAAAAACTGCGTAATAAAGGAAAGTTTTAATTGATGCTCAGTGCTTTAATCTGGATACCTATGTTGGCCGCTGCCCTGATTGGGATCTGGCCTGGTTCAGTGAGTTCTAAAATAGTTCGGAATGTAGCGATCGCCATTGCGGGTATAACTTTTATTCTCTCGGTGATTTTGGCAGTTCAGTTTGATGCCAGTACCAGTCAGTTGCAGTTTGCGGAATTCATTCCTTGGATAGATGTTTTGGGATTGAATTACAATCTCGGTGTTGATGGTTTGGCTCTGCCTTTGGTAATTTTAAATACTCTGCTGACAGGAATAGCTATTTACGCTACGGATGAGTCGATCCGCAGACCTCGACTTTATTATTCTTTGATTTTGTTAATTACCGGCGGCGTAACAGGGGCTTTTTTATCTCAAAATTTGCTGCTGTTTTTCCTGTTTTTTGAGGTAGAATTGATTCCGCTTTACCTGTTAATTGCGATTTGGGGAGGCGAGCGCCGGGGTTATGCTGCTACTAAGTTTTTAATCTATACTGCATTTTCGGGAATTGTGCTCCTGGCTGCTTTCTTGGGTACTGGTTGGCTTAGCGGTGCTTCGAGTTTCGATATGGTTGGTGCAGCGGGCGCATCGCATTTACAAGGAGGATTGCCATTGCCTTTGGTAAGGCAAATTGTTTTGCTGGCAGGGGTGTTGCTGGCTTTTGGAATTAAGATGCCTTTGGTGCCTTTTCATACTTGGCTGCCGGATGCTCACGTAGAAGCTTCGACGCCGGTTTCGGTGCTGCTGGCGGGGGTGCTTTTGAAGCTGGGAACTTATGGGATGCTGCGTTTTGGTTTGGGTTTGTTTCCAGATGCGTGGGCGGTGGCGGCACCTTGGTTGGCGAGTTGGGCGGTGGTAAGCGTGCTTTACGGGGCGAGTTGCGCGATCGCCCAAAAAGATATGAAAAAAATTGTAGCTTACAGTTCGATCGCTCACATGGGCTACATTTTGTTAGCTAGCGCCGCAGCTACTCCGATTAGTATGCTGGGAACAGTTTTGCAAATGGTTAGCCACGGTTTAATTTCAGGGCTGCTATTTTTGAGTGTCGGCGTTATTTACAAAAAATCCGGCACCCGCAACATCGATGTGCTCAAAGGTTTGTTCAATCCCGATCGCGGTTTGCCGATGATTGGCAGTTTAATGATCCTCGGCGTGATGGCTAGTGCCGGCATTCCTGGTTTGGCTGGATTTATTGCTGAATTTTTGATATTTCGGGGCAGTTTGCCAGTGTTTCCCCTGCAAACTTTGCTCTGCATGATTGGCACTGGTTTAACTTCAGTTTACTTTTTAATTATGGTCAACCGCGCCTTTTTCGGCCGCCTTTCTGATGTGGTGGTAAATTTGCCGCAAGTCCGCTGGGACGATCGCATTCCTTCGCTGGTTTTAGCAATAATTATTGCCATCATGGGAGTGCAGCCGGGAGTTTTAGTTGCTTTGAGCGAAAAAACTGCGATCGGAATGGTTGCTAATGTGCCACCCCAAGTTAAAGTGATTGCTCAAAACTTGAAATAAAATATGACCTAAGTTTGTAGCATCTGACATCTTGCAGCAATATCAATAAGAGGATTTTTCGTGGGGTCGGGCGGGCTTATATAACCTATTTGCAAGCTTTAAGGCTGTTGGCGAACCCGCCCCTAGGGCTAATTGAGAATGGTGCAAGATATCAGTAGCATCGGACTTTAGTCCTATGGCAGTTTTCAATCCCATAAAATACAGCAGACTGCTGTAGGGACACGGCACTGCCGTGTCCCTACCTATTCCATTCATCAGTGTATCCGTGTTCAAATCCGTGTCGTGCCTTCCTTCAATTAAGGTTAAATAAAAATGACAAGTACCGTATTAAAACCATCTTCCCATCCCCTATCCGCATACATTGACATCTTGGAATCAGGCAAAGCTTTACTGCCTGAATCTACGGAAAATGTAGTTGAAGTTGTCGGCGTACTGAAAAGTTATGCTATTGTTTTAGATGCCTATTCTCGCAATCTCAACTATATTGCAGAAGAACAGTTTTTAGTGCTTTTTCCGTTTTTTAAATATTTCAACGGAGATGTGACTCTGCCGAAATTAATTCGCTATTTGTGGCACGATCGCATAAATTTTGAGTATGCTGAGTATTGCATGAGAACAATGCTTTGGCACGGCGGCGGCGGTTTGGACAGTTATTTGGATTCCCCGGAATTTAGCAGTTTGGTCGAAAAGGCGATCGCTGCTAAATTGAAAGGCAATTTTTTCATGCAGGGACTAAACAAAACCTTTCCTAATTTTTTGCCGGAACAAGTGCGGATGCTGGCTTACTACACCGGTCTCGGTCAGTTTTGGCGGGTAATGAGCGATTTGTTTATGGACTTATCTGATTCCTACGATCGAGGGGAAACTAAGTCTATTTCTGATGTAGTTGATTTTGTCAAAGCCGGTTTAGTCGCCGCCGCCAGCCTACCGATTACCTACAGCGTCAAGATTCACAGTCAAGTCTACGATATCATTCCGGCCTCGGCTAACTTGACATTTTTACCAGATGTAGCGGTGCCTTATGTAGAGGCTGTTTTCTTTCGGGGCACAGCTTTTTTTGGCACAGTTTCCTACAACGCTCAAGCCCATCAAATCCCGGAAAAACAAAAAGATTTTGCCTACGGGGCTTTGTTTGCTGATCCATTACCTATTGGAGGTGCAGGGATTCCGCCAACTCAATTGATGCAAGATATGCGGCATTATTTGCCGGAGTATTTGCACGCAGTTTATCGCACTAGCTGTCGGGGTGAAGATGATCTGCGGGTGCAAATTTGCCAAAGTTTTCAGAAGTCGATGTTTTGCGTGACGACGGCGACTATTTTTGGTTTAGCACCTCATCCCATGAATACCTCCGATCCAGAGGAAAAAAAGGCTAATCGCGCTTATTTGGAAGGTTGGATGGATCGATTTGGAAATTCTCGCTTGGAGTGGGCAAATCAGCCAACGAACAGGGCCTGTCAGTTGTTCCCCGAACGGTAGAAGGGCGACTGGTTTTTAGGGCGCAATGTCTCTCGGAGTTGCAAGAATATTACCTGAAGAAAGCAATTGCTTACTTTTGGATACCGAAAGCTCATTCTGGCGATCGCAATTATCTCACGTCCCGTAAAATAGCCGTTATCAGGCAAGTAGTAAAAACTTCAGTCCACAGACTTTTATGAGGACTGAAGTCCTCACTACCAAACAATTTTATAGTCATTTTAGCGCACCTAATATGACAATCAAGCATCCAGGATACCCGCCACGTGATTCATCCGTCCAGAAATAAAAAACCTGTATCAAATGAAACTTGCCGAACGTATTTATCCGTGCAGTCAATCTAAAATCTAAAATCTAAAATCTAAAATCGATTGACCTGATCAACTGTTTGTTTTCGGCTCATGGTGATTGCTTTCATAAGAGATATATCCGCTAACGCTTAGACTGGCAAGGACAGGATAAAGCACTTCTTATTTCCGAACTATTTAGATTCGGACTAAAAGACTCAGGCCGTGAGAGTCCGTGCCACAAGTTCCCAGCAAACCATAAGTTTCTGCTAAATCTTTGACTAAAGCAGTTTGTTTGGGGCTTGGTTTCCAAGGATTTGGATTACCGTAAGCATAGTAAATTTCTACACCGTCAATGCCGAAACGAGCTGCTTCTGGGATTAGTTGATCGGCAGTCGATCGATACCGGCAAGGATGTGCTAGAACTGCTAAACCTCCTGCTTCATGAATAGCTTCAATTACCCTGGCTGCTGAATAACAATAGGTGCCTTCTGTACTTTTACCTCGCAAGTAAGGTTTGAGACTGGGATTTTGCGGATCGAAGGCGTAACAGAGAATGTGTACCTCATTGTTGAGCAATTCGGCATTAATTTCAGCGCCTGTCCAGAGACTAGGTGCTTCACTATTTTTGTCAGGATGGTTTAATTTCCAATTATCCAGCCAAATTTGAGCTTTAACGTAGCCTTCGGTGCTGTGGTGGTCGGTGATAGCTAAGCCCTTGAGACCGCGGGCTATGGCTTGTTCCATCAATTTCTCTGGCTGCAATCGCCCGTCAGAGTAGACTGTGTGCATATGAAAATTATAGGAACCCGGACAGCTATCGGCATCAATTGTCTGGAAGACTTGTTTGAGTGCTGAGATATTCTGGGCTTCTGGTTTGAGACTAGAAGCGGGGGACGTAGCGAAATTGACAGCCATAAGCGTTATTATAGAAAAAACTAGCTTTGTTTAATATATCTAATAAATTCATATGTTGCACCTGTGGCAATAGTCGGCTGTAGGATTGAAACATCTGGCTGATTGTGGCGTTCGGCACAAGATATCAATTCACTCGCACATCTTGCACAATTCTCTATCCAGCATTTTATCGTCGGGTGGGGGCGGGTTTATGAGATTATTGATTTTAGGCAATTTATAGTTGGTAAAACTCGCCTCTACAGGTTTGGGGAAAATGCCAGCAGATATCAATTACTCCCACAATATTGCATCATTCTTAACAACAAGCTTTCCGGCCTCTTCCACAAAGAGTAAATTTTCTTGTAGGGAGTAGGGTTGGGCACTCTTAGCCCGCCCTCATTTAAAAGTTTATGTAACAGTGATTCTAGTTTTTCAATTCAAATAATCTATTAGCAACATATTCCTTGGCGGAATGCCATACTAATTCAACTACGTTATAGTCCGGGCTATATTTTGGCAAAAACTCTATGATTAGATTCGGCATTTCTGACGCTATTTTCTGCAAAGTCTCTGCTTTTTTATGAAAACTAGCGTTGTCCAAAAATCTCACAAACTTACAGCCTTTATCTTGAAAGTCTTCCGCTAAATTTACTTGCAATATCCACTCGGCTTTTAAATCTTCATAAAATTTTTTCAGCACTGCATAAAAATTAGCATAATTCCCAGATGGAATAAAATATACCCGTTTTTTTTATCTTAATATCTTACTCCACCCATAACATTAATACGACTTTTTCGTCGCTCTCCTATGAATGTTACTTCGAGTTACTTTTATACACCAGTTCTTCCTTCTAATCACCCTTAAACTAAATGCACTATCGTTCTAAAACCATACCTGCAAAAGGTTTGGATATTACTTTTCTATTTTTAAATACTCCGCTAATTTATTTTTAAATCAACCCCCTTTATACCGTATATTGCTTAGACTCTAAGCTAGATTTAGCCGAAAAGAAAACATACTTTTTTGAGTTTAAAATCCTCCTAAATTGGGTACTACTCAGCTCTATTTCTGTCTGCTCTCCTAGATGTATTGCAAGTCTAGCTGTTGTCCATATTCCGAACTCATAACCATATTTCTCAGGCTCTATTTCAACTGTTTCTAAAAGTAAATCAATGTATTTTTATGTGGCTTTTCGGTAATTACCCTTCATCCTATTATCTTTAAAACTGTCTAAATTATCAGGATGACCATGAATGCGACCGTAGGCAACTTTTATGAGAGAACATCCAATTAGTTCAGCAGTCTGAGCTTGTGTATTTCCGTTGTTTAGTAATAAAAATATTAACGCTCTTTGTCGAATGTCTGGATGCTCATGGTCTTTTAATGCTTGTTGCAGAGTTTACTTTGTCTCGGAACTGAGAAAGTTTTTAGCAGGCATTCACTTTTTCTGAATATCATTATGTTATATTATACCAATATGCGTTTTAAATGCACAACAGCTTAGACACTTCTGTTGAGCTGTGATTGTGCCACCATTATAAACGCTGAAATCATCTGAGCTTAAGACCCCAGCAAATTCTGTACCCAGCATGGTTTCTAGTTCCACACGTCACAAAAGTATCCGCGGAATGGAATAAACAGAATCCCTCTCCACTAGCCGTCCATAGCCCTTCTTTAACCCCCATCAAACACTCTTAGCGTTTCATCTACATGAACATTTGATTGCACGCCCATTTCCACAGTGCATTTATAGCTGGCTTTACCGCTGCTGCTACTCGTTGATTGGTCTTTTGGAGTGCTCCTACTCCCACTTCTATCGTGTGATGGAGGAATCGAAGAAGCCTGACTGGTGGTTCGACTTTTTCCCGTAGCAATGGCTAGTTTTTCTTGCAATTCTTCAATTATTTTTTGCAGCCCCATTACGAGTTATACCAGTTCAGCTTGGCTCAACTGCTCGATTTGGATTTTTTCTTTCTGTCTGGTGGCTGCGGGCTTTTTCATTCGTTTATTTTACCAGCTTTTGATACTTAAGTCTTTTTTGACCTGAATCCTTACCTTCTATTGTCCTCACATTACTAAGCAACTGCAAGTTCATATTGCAGAACAAAAATTTCATCAGCTTTCAACATAGCCATAGCATATTCACTCCCTTGACTATCAGCAAACTCCACTAAATACTGACATTCCTTTCCCGTATCATACACTTCAACAATAGTTCCCACAAGTCCAACTGGTAAACTAGAAATAGATGCGTATTCTGGTTCCACTAGCGCTAATCGCGTATTGGCAATCGGCTTGAGAATCGCAACAGAATCCAAAACTCTAAAGTGTTTGATCGTAGTTTAAGAAAAGCTGAAATCCAACAACGGTTAGAAGTAGTTGAAGTAATTTCCTAGAAGTACCTTCTCAAGGTTTTTAGGGGCAGGTTTAGTTAGGATATACGCGATCGCAGCGAGTTTACCCATTTCACGCACCCGCCCTCCCCACGCTAGGATTTACCCCTTACTTAGGCCTTAAGTTCGCGCTGCTAAACTCAGAAGCCACAATCATCGACCCAATCCCCGCATCGGTAAATATTTCTTGCAGCAAAGCATGAGGAATTCGACCATCAATAATGTGAGCACCCTTCACACCCTGAGCCAAACTCCGCACACAACAGTTAACTTTGGGAATCATGCCCCCAGACACAACTCCCGACTCAACCAACTGTCTCGCTTCCTGAATATCTAACTTAGCAATCAGACTCTCTGGTTTGTGATAATCCTCTAAAATGCCCGCAGTATCTGTCATCAAAATCAACTTTTCCGCTCCCAAACCAGCGGCAATTTCCCCAGCTACCGTGTCAGCATTAATGTTGTAAGATTGACCGTTTTCATCGGCGGCCACGCTCGACACCACCGGAATATATCCGCTGTTCACCAAAGATTCCAAAATCTGGATTTTCACGCCGCTGACTTCACCCACAAACCCAATTCCTTCCCGCCCATCTGGACGAGCTTGAATCAGGTTGGCATCCTTGCCGCACAATCCCACTGCTTTGCCGCCGGCTTGGTTGATTAACGAAACAATTTCCTTATTTACTTTACCCACCAAAACCATTTCTACAACTTCCATTGTCGCCGCATCAGTCACCCGCAAACCATCCTTAAATTGCGGCTCAATTCCTAATTTTTCGAGCCAAATATTAATTTCCGGGCCGCCGCCGTGAACCACAACCGGACGCATCCCCACGCAAGCTAGCAGCACAATATCCCGAACCACCTTGTCTTTGAGATTGCTATCTTTCATCGCCGCACCGCCATATTTGACAACTATGGTGCGACCGGCAAAGTGTTGAATGTAAGGCAGTGCTTCGGACAGCACCTCTACTCGATTAGTGTCCGAATTCCTAACAAAATCGCTTTGTTTGAGCATGGGTAAATTACAGAAGACTAAAAACTTAATTCTAAACTTTAATGGCTAAAGCACATATTAACAGCCACAAAAATCACTTTTTCTCTGAATTTTATCGACGCGCAGGCTCGATCGCCCTTATTGATCCCAATCTTCAAAAAATTCATAGGTTTTTTTAATAAAAGCATTAAAATTTATGTATTATAACTTATACATTTTTTGCTACAGTCAAGAAATGTATAACTCCCTAGATTTACTTAACGTTTTATGTTAACTGCTGTCGCCCAAGACTCGGAAAACCTTCAGTACAACCTACCATCAGAGGCTGACTCGTCCCCCCGGATGACGGTATTTTGCGATTTAGACGGGCCCATAGTCGATGTTTCCGATCGCTACTATGCCACCTATCAACAGGGATTGGCCGATACTCAAGCAGCTTATCTCGATCGGGGAATCAACCTCAACCTTCAAATCCTCAGCAAACAGCAATTTTGGCAAATGAAGCAAAACCGCGTGCCCGATGCTGAAATAGCCAAAAGTTCCGGCTTGTCGGGAGAAGAAATTAACGTTTTTTTAGGATGCGTCAGTCAAATTGTCAATCAGCCAGACTTGTTGCACTTAGATCGCATCCAGCCGGGAGTGCAATGGGCGATCGGACTTCTGCACTCCCGCGGCGTGCGGCTGATTTTAGTCACCCTGCGGCCGAGAAATCAAGCCGTTCAACTGTTACAAAATTACGGTTTAGCCAGACTGTTTACCAGCATTCGCGGAACTCAGATGGCGGATGCGGCCTATCACAACTATACAGCCTTAAAAACTGAATTGTTGGCTGAAGTGGCACAAGAATTTGAGTCATCGCTGGGTTCGGCTTGGATGATCGGAGATACAGAAGCAGACATCCTCGCAGGAAAAGCATTGGGAATACCTACAATTGCCGTTACCTGCGGAATTCGCAGCCGATATCAACTGCAAAAGCACCAGCCTAATTTCATTCTCAGCGATTTGATTATTGCCGTTCATCACTTATTAGGTTCGGCGCAACAAGTAATAGTAGAATGACTACAGTTAACGAATGACTAATGACTGTTGACTGTTAACGGTTAACTGTTAACGAATGACTAATGACTGTTGACTGTTGACTGTTAACGAATGACTAATGACTGTTAACGAATGACTAATGACTAATGACTGATGACTGTTAACGAATGACTAATGACTGTTAACGAATGACTAATGACTAATGACTGATGACTGACTAAGATTTTTCTAAATTCCTGGTCATTTCCCACAAGCGATTGAGCGGAAAATAAATCACCGGAGCCCAAAGACTGCTAAGAATAGCAGAACACAAAGCCACTCGCTGGTGATAGCTCCAAATTTCCAGTAAAGCCCGATCGCCCATAGAAAAAAATTGCAGTCCCATCACCGTTTCCGCTACCACCGCCATCCCAAACACAATTAACGCGATCGGAATCGGATCTCTCTCAACAATATCTACCGGAATCGACCAGGTTTTCTGCAAAACAACTGTTAAGACTCCTACAACAACTAGACTGACAGCGTGGCTGGGATGAGGAGCCGTCATCGCATCTTGAAGGAACCCCAAAACCAAGCCCATGCTAGCGGCTCCCCAAACTGTACGTTTCCGCTTAATACTCCAAGCTACCAACCAAATTAACAGCCAGTTAGGCCCAATTCCCAACAATTCCATTCCCGGCATCCGAGTGGGCAATATCAGTATGCACAGCATCACAGATAGAAATGTAACTGCGAAGTTAAGAAATGGGCGCGATCGCGAAGACATCCGAGATAAAGCTTTCATTGTTGCTGTGCTCCCTCAGATGGTGCAGAAGATTGACTCTGCGAATCCTTCGGTTCGGCTTGCTTAGAGTGGGGGTAAACCACCGCCCACTCCAGAGCATTCATCGGTGCAGAAAACTCAACCACAGCCTCTGGAGCCGGAGTTTTATTCATATCCACCGAAACCACTTTTCCCACCGGCAAACCAGGAGGGAACAACTGACTGTAAGAAGAAGTTGAAACCACATCCCCAGGCTTGACATTGGGAACATTCTCAAAAAACTCCATCACCGCCTGATTTCCGCCTTTCCCGCGCATAAAACCCATGTGACGACTGCGGGTAATTCCCACACCCAATTGACTCGTAGCGTCGCTGACTAACAGCACCAAGCTAGTATTAGGAGTAACGCTGACTACTCTGCCTACTAAACCGCCGGGACTCATCACAGTAAAATCTGTTTTAATGCCATCATTACTGCCGCGCCCCAAGGTTACTTGCTGCCACCAGTGGTCGGCGCTGCGACCAACAATAGGAGCTACAATCCCTTTAGGTTTCTTAGCAGAAACGTAACCTAAAAGCTCTTTTAGCTTTTGATTTTGAGTCTCTGCTTCTAATAGTTGGGCTTGCAATTCTTGAGTTCGCGCCGAGATGAGTTCCTCTTGTCCAGAGCCGTTGGCGTGAAACGGACGAGTCACCCAATTGTAAACTTCAAATACTGCCGCACCTTGTGTTTGTCGAACTCCCCAAGCGGCAGTTACAGCTAAACCTAAAAGAGCTATTTGCAGCCGCAGATCCCACCACTTTCGGAATGTATTTTTTAGCATAATTTCACTAATCTAAAATTGTTAAGTCAGGATTTTAGATTTGAGATTGCAGCCGTATTTCTAAATCCACAATCCCAAATTTGTTAACTACATATTACGCGACGACTGCCCGCTGAAAACCCGTTCCAACTGTTTGTTTTCCAATACTCTACCAGTTCCCAAAACCACGCAGCACAGCGGATCGGCGGCCACGTGAGTGACAATTCCTGTTTCGTGACTGATCAGAGTATCTAAACCTTTCATCAGCGCGCCACCACCAGCCAGCATAATTCCCCTGTCAATAATATCTGCCGCTAATTCCGGCGGGGTGCGTTCCAATGTACGCTTGACAGCTTCCACAATTACTGAAAGCGGTTCCGACATACTTTCGCGAATTTCTGGGCCCTTGATAGTAACAGTTCGCGGCAAACCCGACAGTAAGTGCAAGCCCCGCACTTCCATCATTACATCGTCATCCTCTGGAGTTGGATATGCAGAACCAACCTGAATCTTAATTTCTTCAGCAGTGCGTTCGCCGATGACCAAATTGTGAACTTTTTTCATGTATTGGACGATCGCCTCATTGAGTTCGTCGCCGGCTACCCGCACAGACTCACTGATCACCGTACCTTGCAAACTCAAAACCGCAACTTCCGTAGTACCTCCGCCTATATCTATAATCATATTGCCAGTCGCCTCAGCAACAGGCAGTCCAGCCCCGATCGCCGCCGCGATGGGTTCATCAATTAACCGTACTTCTCTAGCACCAGCCTGAGTCGCCGCCTCAATGACAGCACGCCTCTCAACTCCGGTGACACCGCTGGGGATGCCAATAATGATCCGTGGCGAAACTAAGCTTCGGCCTTCGTGAACCCTGCGGATAAAAGTCTTGAGCATTAGTTCTGCCGTATCGAAGTCTGCAATTACCCCGTCGCGAAGCGGGCGCAGTGCTATGACATTCCCTGGCGTGCGGCCGAGCATTTTTTTGGCTTCTTCTCCAACAGCCAGCGGTATTTTTAAATCTTGGTCGATCGCCACTACAGAAGGTTCCTGCAGAACAATACCTTTGCCCGATACATAAACGAGCGTGTTAGCAGTACCGAGGTCGATACCCATATCTCTAGATAACGAAAATCGATTGAGAAGACCCACTGATTCGTACCCCCCCCAAAAACTAAAATACTATTGTGTGCAATAATGTTGTTACAAAAGTGTAACCGAGGTGGATTCTATTACGTTTTTCATCCTGAGTCTAGTCAGAAATGTACATTGTCGAGCTCAGGTTGAGCGCAGACTTGCCAATCATCCACCATCAATATGTTCTCCTAACTGGGTGTACAATCAGGATGAAGCCTCACAAGCGCTGTTCCAAGTTCAGTTTGGAGGCTAAGGCGCGTGTGGACTGTTTAACTACATCACCGATCGACCACATTCCCAAAAAAGTTTATGAGTCTTAATGTTGTAACTTTAGTAGGCCGCGTCGGCGGCGACCCGGACGTAAAGTATTTTGAGTCGGGTACAGTTAAGTGTAGTTTGACGCTGGCAGTGAACCGCAGAACTAAGAACAGCGATCAACCAGACTGGTTCAATCTGGAAATCTGGGGCAAAACAGCGCAGATTGCTGCTGACTACGTTCGCAAAGGCTCTCTAATTGGCGTAACAGGCTCTTTAAAGTTCGATCGCTGGCAAGACCGCAATACCGGTTCAAATCGCTCGAAGCCTGTAATTAAGGTAGACCATTTAGACTTGCTGGGTTCCAAACGCGACAACGAGTCGGGTATGTCGCAACACAACAGCGAATTCTAGCGTTTGGGGAATTTGGGAAGTAATATTTGTGAATTGGGTGGGTGCTCGTGACTTCAGAAAAGTTAGAAATTGTTCAAACTGAGTACCAAGCTGGGCAAGTAGCTTTTGAGAGTGGCCGGTATGCTCAAGCTGTGCAGAGTTTAGAAACAGCTACCGGTTTAGTCGATCGAAATTCCCGGTTGGGCGGCGAGGTGCAGATGTGGCTAGTGACAGCCTACGAAGCCTCTGGCAATACAGAAAGGGCGATCGAGCTTTGCCGCAAGCTCACCCGCCATCCCCGCCAAGAAACCCGCCAGCAAGCAAAGCGCTTGCTGTTCATTCTCGAAGCTCCCAAACTCACTATCCCTCCTGAATGGATGGTGAAAATCCCTGATTTGGCAGCTTTAGATGAAAATCAATCAATCAGTTTTCAATCCAATCCGAACGCTGATATCAAGTACGCTAAACCCAAGCCAGTCGTACCAGAGCCTGTAGATTTGAGTCAGGTTAATACGAAAGATAATAGGTTTATCTGGGTGGCGTTAATTGCGATCGGGCTAATTTTAGGCGGATTATTTCTTAGTTATTAATCATTTGTTTAATTTCATATGCGGTCGATTACCCAATATGGTAGGGGCGGGTTCACCAACAATACTCGCCAATAATTGACAATCTCAAAAACCCGCCCTGGTCGCTATATTATAGTCAATCGATCCGACATGATGATATCAAACCATTGCTTGCATAAGCCCTGAGAGAAGTTAAGCAATGCCTTTTAGCAATTATAAAAGTATCAGCGCGGTCGCCAAAGAATTCCAAATTAATTGCCTACGGGAGAATTTCATTGTCGAAACAGAATTTGCAGTCAGCGAAGTTTTTCGGAATGAATTAGAATTGATTTTCAATGAGGGAGTATTTGACAACTCGGAAATCGCCATTTGTGAAAATATCATTTATCCTGTATTAAAAGAAGTTTGGAAAAATTATCGCAGTAATTTTCTCCTCTGGAGTCACCAAACCTTAGTCTATAATGATAATCTGTCAGGAATTCCAGATTATATATTGGCGAAGCGCTCCCCCCTCGGCACAGTAGTTTTTGACCAAGAAACTGGGATACAAGCCCCGTCCTTTTAGGACGGCTTTTCTTGGTTTCTAATGTATTCCTTCAATACTTCTAGAGGTGCGCCACCTACGGAAACCGCAAAATAACTAGGACTCCATAAAGCTTCTTTGTGGGGTTTTTTGTATCCAGCCTGTCCGTAGCGACGACTAGAAACACCTTTGAGTGCATTAACTATTTGAGAAATAGATAATTTAGGCGGATACTCGATCAGCGCATGAACGTGATCGGCTTCCCCGTTGAACTCTAGCACTTGAAAGTTCATTTTTTGGGCTACATCTCGAAACGACTTTTCAATCAAATCAAGACTTTCGCTCGTGAATACAGACCGACGATATTTTGTTATACAGACCAAATATATTTTAAGTTCTGTAACAGAATGGCGTTCCCGACGGTAAACTGTTGTCATTGCTTGTCAACCAATATATAATTAAACCTACAGACCAACATTCAATATAACCATGAAGGCGAGATTCAAGTACAGATTTTATCCGACGACCGAACAAAAGCAGAGCTTGGCTCGGCTGTTTGGCTGCGTCCGGGTGGTTTGGAACGATAGTCTAGCCCTCTGCAAGCAGTCTGAAAAAAAGGCAAGTTCATCTGAGCTGCAAAAAATCATAATAACCCAAGCAAAAAACACCGAAGAAAGAGTTTGGCTGAGCGAAGTTTCTAATATCCCTCTACAGCAGTCTGTAGCGGATTTAGAAACAGCTTTCAAGAACTTCTTCGATTCCTGTAAAGGGAAGCGAAAGGGTCGTAAAGTGGGTTATCCTAAGTTCAAGAAAAGAACAAATAGCCAGTCTGCCAGATTTCGGATTGGAGGCTTTTCTTTTAAGAATGGCGGTGTGTATTTAGCCAAGATTGGTATTGTCAAGCCAATCTGGTCAAGAGAACTTCCATCTGAAGCTAGCTCAGTCACAGTAATCAAAGATTGTGCAAATCGTTATTTCCTAAGTTTTGTAGTAGAAGTTCAACCCGTTCACTCTGATGCCAAAAACCAAAGTATCGGAATTGATTTAGGAATAAAAACTTTTGCAGCAATGAGCAATGGAGAAAAAGCTGAAAGCCCTAGCTACCAAAAATTAGACCGGAAAATTCGCAAACTCCAGCGCCAATTAGCTCGTCAACCAAAAGACTCTAAAAGGAGAAACGTAACCCGAATTAAAATTGCTAAGTTGCACAATAAAATTGCCGATACCCGGAAAGATTTCCTGCACAAATTGTCAACTAAAGTAGTCAAGGAAAACCAAGTGATTATTTGGGAAGACCTCAATGTATCGGGAATGGTAAAAAACCGGAAACTTTCACGGGCAATTAGTCAGCAAGGATGGCGAGAATTTAGGACTCTCTGTGAGGCTAAATCTGAAAAGTTTGGTAGAGAGTTTCAAGTAATTAGTAGATGGGAACCTACTAGCCAAGTTTGTGCGGATTGTGGTTTTAAATGGGGCAAGATTGATTTGTCTATTCGTTCAGTGCTTTGTGTTAGTTGCGGTACTGAGCAGGATAGAGATCAAAACGCTTCGAGGAATATAGAGAAAGTCGGGATGGGGAATCGCCACGACTCTAAACGGACGCAGAGGGAGAGTGAGACTATTTCGGTAGCATCACCCGATGAAGCGTCAAGAATCACCGCTGCTTCAGCACGGTGAGTATTTCAAAAGCCCTATTTCATATTAGTTGAAGCCAAGAAAGAGAGCGCATTTGATGAAGGATGGGGGCAGTGTTTGGCAGAAATGATCGCCGTGCAGCGACTTAACAATGAACCGGAACAAACTATCTTTGGGATTGTTTCTAATGGGGCAATGTGGCAGTTTGGCAAGCTGAAATTAGAAATGTTTACTCAAAATAAATTTTTCTATACAATTCAGGACTTAGAGCGACTGTTTGCAGCAGTTAACTATGTTTTTAAACAGTGTGAATTACAATTATAGAGGAATGCTCTTCAGTTTTAGGCGCGGGTGTCGAGAAACCGGGTTTTTATGGAAATACTTCGCTGTAGTCGGCAGATTCACAAAAAACCCGGTTTCTAAGTTGAATTATTTACAGCAATCTTTGGAGATTTTACAGCATTTGCGATCGCCCGACGCGGAGACAGTGAGAGAAATTATTGCTATGGTTCAGCAGATGGCTGGGGATTGATGGATGCACTTCGACTAAAGAAACTGGGTTTTTCGCAGCTTTTCGGTGGTGTATCGATATTCTGGGAAAAAACCCGGTTTCTGGCAACACCCTAAATCGCTAAAATAAAGAAAAGACCAAACCAAAAAGGCGATTATTGTGAGCGATTCAACCATAGAACAGATATTAAAATTGGCATCTCAACGCGCGGATGCCGCTGAAGTATACTACCTGTCGAGTCAAGACACCCCCATCGAATTTGAAAACAATCGCCTCAAATCCCTGCAAACCAAAGCACTGCAAGGCGTAGCACTGCGGCTGATTTCGCACGGCAAAATCGGTTTTGCTAGTTCCACAGATTTAACGCGGATAAACGATTTAGTAGATGCAGCCATTCAAACAGCCGAAATCGGCGACCCCGCAGAATTTGAACTCGCCTCCGACTTCCACCTAAAAGGCCCGGAAACCACCTACACTCCGCCCACAACTCAAGAATTAGTCGAAAACGGCAAAAACCTGATCGAGCAAGTTCACGCCTACAATCCCGATATTATGGTAGATGTCGGCTTCCACGTCCGCAGCGGGCGCGTCAAAATTGCCACGACGCGAGACGTGTATGCCGAAAGAAGCAGCCAAATAGTCAGCGGGACGATCGCGGGAAATTTGGTAAAGGGAGAAGACTTTATGCAAGCATACAGTTACGATGTTGCGCGCGATCGTCCCCTAGACACCAACAGCATCCTCGAATCACTCCTCGAAAAATACCGCCTCGCTGAACATTCAGCCAGCATCACCAGCGGTTCCTACCCAGTATTATTTACCCCCAGAGCCGCCGCTAGCACCCTCGGTGGCCTCTTTGATACCATCCTTTCAGGCCAAGCAGTAGTTCAAAAAGCCTCTCCCCTAGCCGACAAAATCGGCGAAACCTTATTTGACGAACGCTTTACCTTTTTTGAAGACCCCACTTTAGGCCCTTCTGCTTGTCCCTTTGACGACGAAGGTACACCCACCACCCGCAAAGTCTTGATAGACAAAGGTACTGTCACCGGATTTTATTGGGATCGCAGGTGGGCCGCTCGCGCCGGTGTACAATCAACCGGCAACGGTTTTCGTGGCGGATTGTCTCGCCCCGGCCCTGATTTGACTAACTTTTGCATTTCCCCCGGAAATACCGCCACTCAAGACTTGATTGCTAGCATGGACGAAGGTCTAATAGTAGAACAGGTTTTAGGTGCCGGTCAGTCCAATCAGTTAGCTGGCGAATTTTCTGTCAATTTGGACTTAGGCTATAAAGTAGAAAAAGGCAAAATTGTGGGTCGCGTCAAGAATACAATGGTGGCAGGCAGCATTTTTGAAGCCTTTAAAAATTTGGCAGATTTGAGTAGCGAAGCCGAATGGGTAGGCGGTGCAGCCTATTTGCCGAGTATGCTGTTTCAACAGTTGGGTGTAGCTTCGAGGCAATAAGTTCAGTGCGTTTTTACTCGTTACCAGGCTCTGCCTGGTAATACAGATGATGAGGCTCTGCCTCGAATTTGGATGAAAGCTTGCGAGGCAAAGCGTCTGGACATGGGTTCCCAGGCAGAGCCTAGGAACCAGTTAAACAAACATAGAAACAGTGTCGGCAATTCAACGCTTTGCTAATTCATGCAAATAGGTAAAAATAGGGAAAAATATATAATGAAAGAGCAAAATGTCAAGGATGGAACTGGGAAGAAGAAAAAGCACTTTTTCTTTCTTTTACCTTTGGTTTTTTGCCTTTTAACTCTAGTGACTGGATGCGTTCAGTACGATGTCGGGGTCAACTTTGAGAGTCAAACTCGCGGCGAAATCGTGCAGCACATTAAACTAGGGGAAAGGTTGACGAGCTTCAGCAGCGAAACTGTTGCAGAATGGTTGAAAAGCGTAGAACGCCGGGTGAGGTTGCTGGACGGAAAAACTAAACGGGTTTCCCCCACAGAAGTTCTAGTGACGATTCCTTTCAATAATGGATCCGAGTTGCAAGACAAGTTCAACCAATTTTACAATCCGATCGCACCAACGACAAAATCTCTGGTTTCAAGTCGGCTAGAAACCGATTTGCCGAAGTTTGAATCTCACCTTAATGTCAAGCAGAATAATTTGTTATTGGTGCTGAGAAATCGGTTGAGTTTGGAATTGGATTTGCGCTCTCTTTCACTGCTTTCTTCTAATGGCAGTCTGCTGCTGAGTCCGGGGGGACTTTTGGAGCTAGACTTTAGCTTGAACACACCTTGGGGCGCCGAAAGTATTGAAACAGTCGCTGGTGCGCTGGTTCCCGAAAGCTATCAGCAAGGAAAACAGTTAGTTTGGAAGCTCAAACCCGGAGAAGTTAACTATTTGGAGGCGATATTCTGGATTCCCAGTCCCGTAGGAATTGGGGCGCTGATTATTGCCTTATTTGTGGCGGCGGGCATTGCTTTGAAATATCAAATATTGCCAGGGCTGGGAATCGGCAAGAAACCGCAAAACATCGGTCAAACCTAAAGAGGATATGTCCTAGAGGGGCGGCTTAACCAATCTCTTCAATCAACTCTCAGAGCTGCCATCAACCCGCCCCTCCCCGGATATTATGGTTAATTGACCCGATTAGATTTTATAAAAACACTGAGAATATATGCCTAAAAACAGTTGACAAATGGTAAATAATTTGCTTAACCTGAATTGAGAATTAGGAACAGAGAAAATGCGATCGCTAAATTTCTTCTTCATCTTTCTGATTTGCTTGGCTCTAGTATTATTCAGCATAGAAAATACACAGCCAGTCGTGATTCAAGTTATCGAAGGCGTCCAAGTTAAAGCTCCGCTGTGCGTAGAACTAATTGTAGCGATAGGATTAGGGGCAACACTAGCGTGGCTGTTCAGTCTGTGGTCGAGAATGCAGCGAACCCTCGCCTCGCGCCAACAACTCCGCCAAGTTCGCGAAAAAGAGCAGCGGATTCAGGAATTAGAACAAAATCTTGAACGCTATAAAGCCGAAGTAGAAGGCCAACAACCTTTGTTAGAAAGTGCAGAACCGATAAGTTTAGAAATAGCAGCCATTGAGGCCAAAGCTGCTGAAATGACCGCCAATTAATTTGATATGCTCTCTGGTTTTCTCCGAGGCAAAATCTAAAATCTAAAATCTAAAATCTAAAATCTAAAATCTAAAATCTAAAATCGAATGGCCGTTTCCCGAGACCAAGATGGTTTAGAAACGATTTCCGAGGGGATCGCAATTTTAATTGACCTCGCCGAACGGGGAGAAATTGATCCTTGGGACGTTAAGGTAATTGAAGTGTTCGATCGATGTCTGAGCAAGCTTACGAACGCCTGCGATACTGATCAGAGTAAGGATTTCTCCGATTTGTCCCACTCCGGCCAAGCGTTTTTGTACGCTTCAATGCTGGTTTTGCTCAAAGCAGAAAGTATCGTCCTCTCAGAACCCCCCGCGAATCCCGACGCCGACGAGCCTGCAGTAGAA
Source organism: Microcoleus sp. Z1_A1 (assembly GCF_036700305.1). NCBI lineage: Bacteria > Bacillati > Cyanobacteriota > Cyanophyceae > Oscillatoriales > Microcoleaceae > Microcoleus > Microcoleus sp. Z1_A1. Next base: position 114,877 of record NZ_JAUBOR010000008.1, on the reverse strand, counting down.
GACGCAGAGCACTCAGGCGGGCGACACTTGCCGCAGCATTTAGAGCGGCAATTGCGCCGTCGCGGTGTAGCTCAACTACCGCAAAAACGACCGGTGACTCTCCCAGAACTGATTGAGCAGTTGCAGCTAATGAAAGCAGCAATGGAGCAGCAGACAGTTACCCCCCGGCGCCGCCCTACCTCAAAAATGCGATCGCAAGCGGCCCAGGCTATCTTTGAGCTAGCTCACCAAGAAAATCTCGTAGAAACTGCTAGTGAACTCGAACGGTTTCTGGCTCAGCGGGGCGCGGAAATTGACGAGGGTTGGCTGGACTTGGACAACTTGCTAGAGCTCTGGCATCATAAGGATTTGCACTCCTCTGTCAACCCAGAACACCCGGTATCCACTGGGGAAGTTCACTTGCCAAATCATGACCGCGTAGGTATTTTTTGGGCGTTGTTGCTACTATCGGCTCAGTCTAAAGTAGAGTTGCTTCAAGAGGAGTTTTATCAAGACCTCAAAATCCGCGCGCTTTGAGCTTAGAGGGTATTAGGTTCTCGGGCGAAACTAATAACTATGCCACTGCGTCGGTTAAAATTCCAGGGAGAATCTCGCTCTATGGCATTCTGTTGCTGAGTCCCGAATGCGGAGAGTGGCAGTGCGAAGTTCTTGGTGATTCCCTATTCCTGGTTTCTTAAATCTAGGTAAATTGGGGATAAATGATTGATAGCCTGGTACGATGTCGCCTATAAACTGGTCAGGATTTTGCTGTGCTCGATCGATTCGACGATCGCCACCGCTAGCATCTAATTGTTCAGTTGATATCAGTTAACAGAGGGTTGAGGAAGTTAAGAGTCAGGAACTCAGGGCTAAAGCCACTGAGCTTGTAAGAAATTGCAAGCTGTTCTGACCAGACCCCTCGAAAGAGGAGACGTTATTTAGGTCACGACACCGGAGAATGCGACGCTAGTTTTCCGCTCTGTCATCTGCAATTAAACAGTTTTAAAGTCACTGAAACAGTGTTGCAGGTCTAACAAGCTTTTATAACCAGGTCGAAGCGAACATTACCCCGAAAGGGAGGCTCCATAAGAGCAAACATTATGCGTACAGAGTTGCAAGGTTTGAGGCGCTAACTGTCCTGCCGAAAGTGCATTACAAAAGTACACTCCTGTCGAGCAACTCCAAGGCGGTAATGGATACAGAAAGATTAAAGGCGGTTGAAACCGCCCGTGTCGTTTCCCTCTCAGGTCTTTCATACCCTGAGTTTCCCACTTACCGAGTTTTTCTTATGAAAGCGATGATTCTGGCGGCCGGTAAAGGCACTCGCGTCCGTCCTATTACTCAGACAATACCCAAACCGATGATTCCCATCCTGCAAAAGCCAGTGATGGAGTTTTTGGTTGAATTGCTCCGCCAGCACGGATTTGACCAGATTATGGTCAATGTTTCCCACCTGGCCGACGTGATTGAAAACTACTTTCGCGACGGTCAAAAGTTTGGGGTACAAATTGCCTATTCTTTTGAAGGGCGAATTGAGGAGGGAGAACTGATTGGAGAGGCTCTCGGTTCTGCTGGTGGCATGAAACGAATTCAGGATTTCTCGCCGTTTTTTGACGATACTTTTGTGGTGCTGTGCGGCGACGCTTTGATTGACTTGGACTTGACTGCTGCTGTGAAGTGGCACCGGGAAAAAGGGGCGATCGCTACTATTGTTATGAAATCGGTTCCCCGCGAGGAGGTTCCCAGTTACGGAGTGGTGGTAACAGACGAGTCTGGCAAAATTAAAGATTTCCAAGAAAAACCTTCTGTAGAGGAAGCTCTGAGTACCGACATTAACACTGGTATTTATATTTTTGAACCGGAAATATTCAAATACATCCCTTCGGGCCAGGAATACGATATCGGTTCGCAGTTATTTCCCAAGCTAGTAGCAGAAGGCGCGCCTTTTTACGGGATTAGCATGGACTTTGAGTGGGTGGATATCGGCAAAGTTCCTGACTATTGGCGGGCAATTCAGAGCGTGCTGCTGGGACAAGTTAAAAATGTTTCGATTCCGGGAATTGAAGTGCGCCCCGGCATTTACGCTGGTTTGAATGTAGCTGTTAACTGGGATAAAGTTGATATTACTGGGCCTGTTTACATAGGGGGGATGACGATCATTGAGGATGGAGCAAAAATTGTCGGCCCGACAATGATTGGCCCAAATTGTTGGCTTTGCAGTGGCGCCACTGTGGAAAACAGCGTGATTTTTGAGTATTCCCGTTTGGGCCCGGAGGTGCGGTTGGTTGACAAACTGGTGTTCGGGCGCTACTGCGTTGATAAAACCGGGGCTGCGATCGATTTGCAAGCGGCGGCTCTCGATTGGCTGATTACTGACGCTCGCCAAGTTTTACCCACTCAACACGGAGAAGAGCGGCGCGCGATATCTGAAATTCTCGGTAATGGTGGATAATTGCTAATTGCTAATTGCTAATTGCTAATTGCTCAAGGTAAGGTGCGCCTAGCGCACCCTACTTTTACATTTACGATCTCAGCTTTCAATTCTGGTTATGTGCTTAGGTTGCACCTCACCTCTTCCACCATTCTCGCTTAACAGGCTTTCCGGCCTGTTCCACAAGAAAATCTACTGTTTGTGGAACAGGCCGGAAAGCCTGTTCATAAAAGGCTTCTTGACAGTGGTGCAACATCTCAGTTGCACCCTACATCTTGCACCATTCTCAATTAGCCCTAGGGGCGGGTTCGCCAACAGCCTTAAAGCTTGCAAATAGGTTCTATAAACCCGCCCGATCCCACGAAAAATCCTCTTATTGATATTGCTGCAAGATGTCAGTTGCACCCTACATTTTAAGACTGAAGATAAGTATATTGGCTGAGACTCCGCTCGTAATTTTGCAGCAAAAGTTGGGCCTCGGAAAGAGTAATTTTATTTTGCTGCAAAGCTTCTTCTGTCTGACGGCGGATGCTTTCAACCAAATTTTCTGAATCGTACTGTACGTAGCTGAGGACTTCTTTCATAGTGTCTCCTTTCACAACGTGTTCGATATGATAGCCAGAAGGTGTTAGCTGAATGTGAACTGCATTTGCATCGCCGAATAAGTTGTGAAGGTTGCCCATAATTTCTTGATAAGCACCTCCCAAAAAGAGCGCCAAATAGTAAGGTTCTCCAGGTTTGAGAGTATGCAGTTCCAAAACCGACTTCACATCTCGCAAATCGATGAATTGGTCGATTTTGCCGTCGCTGTCGCAGGTAAGATCGGCTAAAATACCGCGTTGAGTTGGTTCTTCGTCGAGTCGGTTAATTGGCATAATTGGGAACAATTGGTTAATTGCCCAACTGTCCGGTACTGACTGGAAAACAGATAAGTTGATGTAATAAATGGACGCCATCACCTTTTCTAAGTCTTCCAAATCGTCAGATACGTATTCATTTTGCCGCGCGATCGCCTGTATTTTATCGCAGCAAGCCCAGTACAACTGTTCGGTTTTCGCCCGTTCCGCAATTCCCAAATAGCCTAAGTTAAATAAACTGACTGCTTCTTCCTTGAATTGGATAGCATCGTGATAAACTTCTTGGTAATTTTCGGGACTGATAGATTGGTAAATTTCGTAGAGATTGCGCGGAATTTGGTGCGCGTTTTCGTCTACTGGTTCGGGTACTTCTCTGGGGACATCGCTAGTACCGAGTACGTCAAAAACTAACACTGATTGGTGAGAAGCGATCGCCCGCCCGCTTTCGCTAATGATAATTGGAACCGGGATTTTCCGCTCGTCGCAGGCATCTTTCACTCCCGCTACTACGTCGTTAGCGTAGTTTTGCATATTGTAGTTTTTGGAAGCGTGGAAGTTTGTTTTAGACCCGTCGTAGTCAACGCCGAGGCCACCGCCTACGTCCAAGTAGTTCATATTAGCTCCCAATTTAGCTAATTCTACATAAATGTGGCTGGCTTCTCGAATGGCGTCTTTGATAACGCTAATTGAGGAAATTTGAGAGCCGATGTGGAAGTGCAGTAACTGCAAACAACCGAGCATTCCCGCTTTTTCTAGTTCGCCGACTGCACGCATAATTTCAGGAATTGTCAAGCCAAATTTTGCCCGATCGCCCGTGGAACCTCCCCAGCGGCCAACCCCTTTGGTAGTGAGTTTTGCTCGCACTCCCAAAATCGGTTTAATGCCTAATGCAATGCTTGCGGCGATTGCGAGTTCTACTTCCTCTATTTGCTCCAGCACAATTACGGAAGTTTGCCCTAGTCGCTGCGCCAAAATAGCAGTTTCGATGTATTCGCGGTCTTTGTAACCGTTACAAATTAATAAAGCGCCTGGGTTTTTTAAGGTCGCCAAAGCTATCATTAATTCCGGTTTAGATCCGGCTTCGAGCCCGAAGTGATGGGGTTGACCGAAACGCACCAAATCTTCAATTAATTGTCGGTGCTGGTTGCATTTAACTGGAAAGACACCGCGATAGACATTTTTGTAGTTGTACCGAGCGATCGCTCTGGCAAAACACGAATTTAAGCGCTCGATCCGGTCTTCCAAAATATCAGAAAATCGAATCAGCAGGGGCAAAGCCAAATTTCGCTGTTTTAGGGATTCTACCAGTTCGCACAAGTCCAGGGAACCGCCGCGATCGCCCTTGGGAGACACTGTAACGTGACCGGCTGCATTGATCGAAAAATACGGTTCGCCCCAACCTTGAATTCGGTAGAGTTTCTCACTATCTTCTATTGTCCAAGATGCTTGTGGCAGTTGAGCCGCCGTTACCAAAGCACTGTCTGGTGCCGCCAAACTCGTGACTGTTGGCGAGTGAGTCGATAGCGGATCGAGATCGGAGAAGGCAGCGGTAGCTGGGGAACTCATCTTATCGAAAACCTCTTTTAGGAGTGGTCAAATAGATAGTTTATCGCAGATATTGGGTTTCCTGATGCAGTTGAAAAATCACTTTGGGTACACGGGCGGGCGATTTTAGATTTTAGATTTTAGATTTTAGATTTTAGAATTGAGTCTACAGATAGATGAAAAGCGGGGATTGAACTACAATCTCAACCGTATTTGCTTTGCGGGACTTATTTCTTCAAGCAAGTATCCCTATGCAGGTGAACTCTGAAACCGAGTTTCAGAGTTCACCTGCGCCAAGAGAGTTATCGGACGATCGCTCGCCCGACACACACTAACCAAAAATCACCTCCGGCGGCGCCATGTCAGCGCCCATAATCATTCCCCCGGTCTTAGACTTCTTCAAGCCCGGTTGAGGTGCTTTTTCTGGGGTCTTCTGAGCCGGTGCAACTGAGGCTGGCGGTGTCACCTGCGGTTGAGGTACTGCCTGTGCTCCTGGCACCACGGGTTGCTGCGACAGCCAACCCAAACCCCCTACAGCCCCAGCCATCAAAGCGGTGTAGCCGATGTACAAATGCACCGGACGCATTTGAAAGCCTTCGCCTGAGTCGGAATCGGAAACAGACACATACATACTGGGAATTGGAGTCGGAGCGGGTTTGGGCAAAGCATTCGCCATAGCGCTGCCGTCTAGTCCCAAGGCGTCGCCTAGTCTGCGGATAAAACCTCTAACGTAAATATCTTGGGGCAGTTTGTCGATTTCCCCATTTTCGATCGATTCGATGTGGTGCAGCGGCACGAGAGTTTGACTGTGGAGTTGGAGCAGGGATAGGGAGCGAATTTGCCGTCCCTTACGCAATTCTTTACCCAACTCCCGCAGGCATTCTTCTCGCTGTTGAACGGCTAAAGCTGCTTCTTCTTCCTTGGTGAGTTTTTTCGGCTTTTTGGGAAAACCGAACCCTGGAAAGAATTTTCCGGGGACGGTGACAGTTGCAGGTAGAGCCGACTCGACTTTAATTTCGTCTTGGGGCGCTTGTTTGCTGTCTTCAGAAGTGTTAGTTTCTCGATCGGAATTTTCTTCTGTGTCGGACTCGGTTTGGGGGGGCGCTTCCACAGTAGCGCTGCGCCAATAGAAGACAGGAGCAGTTACTGGTGGCTCCAATTCTTGAATTTCTGTCACCGTCTCAATAGCGGGACTTACAGCAGTAACACTCTCTTGGGCTACTTGCGCTTCAATTTTGTTCTGTTTGGGAAATCTGTCAAATGCGAGCTTGACGGCTTCTCTGCTAACTGCTCTAATTAAAATTTCGGCAGCGGAGGCTGCTTCGCCCAACATGGTTTGCAAGCTAGCTAGAGCGTGGCTATAGGTGTCGCTACAGAGGAGTTCAGCTTCTATTTGACCTAGGACAGAACGAAAACTTTCTTGAGAAATTTCAATAGTTGGGTGATCTGTCACCCCAAAATAAGCCTCGGGTTTCAGTGCCATGATATTCATTTTGTCTTGGTAGAAGGTATCTGAGTACGTTCTTCGACAGGTTGGCAGTGATTCCGGATGTCGGTTGGGGGAGAGTGGGAGAGTGGGGCATCGGGCATCGGGCATCGGGCATTGGGCATCGGGCATCGGTTGCCCCTCCCCAATAACTATTGTTTGTGGATGCGATCGAGCAACCAAAGAGCCCCGAAAATCCCGACAAAATGGGCAACTGTGGCGTGAGTATTGGCGAGTACCACAAATATATCTAGAGGCTGAATAAATCGACCCACATCAACTGCGGCACCGAACAAGGCTTGCGGCTGAGCTAGAGATTTCGCTAAAAGCGTGCCGCTGATGGCTTCTGCGCCGATCAGCGTCAGGATCATTCCTGACAAGTTGCTCATCAGTGCCAGCCGCACCTCTTTGATGGTGTCTGCTTTTTTGGGGCGCGCTGCGTTACCGGGCGATCGCAGTTGTCTCGACAAACGGGTGAAGCGGAAAGAGCGATATACGCTGTAAGCGAGTACGGCTAGCCCGCAAATGGCAAAAAAAACGCCCCCGCCGGTGCCGGCACTGGTTGAACGCCCAGCGACGGTAGTGCTGGGGAGGGCGAAGGGGATGGCAAAGAGCAAAATGATCCCCGCTACAACCGCTAGCACTAACTGTACCCAGAAGCAAACCCAGCCTGTTGTACGAAGGGCAAAGGCTACTCGCTGTACGGCGACAGGAAGCTTATCGTTATCTAACTGATTAGTCATATTTTGAGCGGGTATAATTAATTGGCATTAGTTGGCAGCAGTTTTTTCTCTTCGGGGACGGTTGACGGCGGTTAACCCTCTTTATAATAGAAGTAGCAATGTTTAAGATTTGTAACTAACATTGGATTTCACATTTGAATAGCGTCGATCGCCAGGTATCCAAAGCAATGACACAACTACAACCCACCGTCACTCCCAAACTGGAACAGCCAAAGTTTGGCTTCAACAGCTACGCGGAACGCCTTAACGGTCGAGCCGCGATGATCGGTTTTTCTCTAACTTTAATTATCGAGTATGTCACAGGCCAGGGCTTGCTGTCCTGGTTAGGTCTCAACTAATTTTAGCAATGGCGCGGTCAGCCTTACACTTTGTCTTGACTCGAACGGCAGCGGGTGTGGCTTCTGCTGACCGCGACAAATTCGGGAATTGATTAAAATATTAATTAGAAAGAAGCCCAGCGACTTCTCTGCCGAGAGAGTTCTGTTCCCGAATGCAATAGCTGGCTTTTGGAGGTATATATGGGGTGGAATTTTGATTTGACAAGCTTGGCAATTTTGCCTCGCTCCCGTACAATTCCCCACAGGCGAGAAGATTAATTTAGGTGAAGCTAGTCTTTGAGCTAGAAATCCCGATCGTTCCGCCAACTCTAAGTTTTAGAGATGGCTCTAATCGCTTAATGCTTTATTAAACTTGCCATCAAGCGAATTATGGCGACCATATTGACAGGCGCTCCGTTTTATGTAACATTCTCAGGATAATGCCGAAAACCAAGGCAAAAATTTTCTGGTTTGTAAACCACGGTCGATTTAAGACTGACCAGCCTATAACAAGGTCGAACGGGATACCACGATTCGTTAAATGGGTTGAAAATAATGGTTCAACAATGGCTAAAAGCTTCAAAAAGAATAGTTGTACTGACTAAAAAAATAGGGTGGGCTACACCCGAATTTACGCCTGTGGACAAGTAGGAGCCGACTCCCTTGGCAGAAGCAGGAATCAGACCCTCTAGAAAATACTTCTAGTTGAATGGTGAAACTGAGATAAGTTTAGCCAAGTTTTGTATAGCAGCTTGTAAATAAATATAGAACAGAGTAAAACCAAATGAATGCTTCGTGGACGCGACTTTTGAGGTCAGCTTACCGTAAAGAGCCAATTACCAGCTTTGTTGTGACAGTGGGCGTTGTCGATGCAGCCATCGGCAGCATGGGTGCGAGTGGCTCTTTATTGGCTTTTGGGCTTGGCACCGCTGGGGTGGCGATGGCTCTCCGCTGGTGGCAATTTTACCGCTCTGCAGCCGAACAAACCGCACCTGCTCCCGAATACTATCTTCCTCCTCAGTCTTCTAGACCTCAGTTACCGGTGCTTAATGTGTCTAAAAAAAATCCTCCTTATTAAGATTACTGGGCAATGCTGACTGGGCGATGTGCCGATCGACTCCCTGGATCTGAGGCACCAAAAGATAGGGCAAGAAAGTCTTTCGATCTTGGATGCTTGGTTTATGAATATTTCTGTTGCCGAGAAACTGTACAAAATTGGCTCTGTAGCTGCCTGTAGCGGTTTGTCGGTCAAAACTGTTCGTTACTATGAGGAGATGGGCTTGCTGTCTCCTGCGGTGGAGCGATCACCCGCGGGCTATCGCTTGTTTGGCGAAACCGTATTCAACAGGTTGGCGTTTATTAAACGATCTCAGACTCTGGGTTTGAGCCTTCAGGAAATTAAGGATATTTTAGAGGTTCGCGATCGGGGAGAGTTGCCTTGTTCTGAAGCGAAGCAGCATCTAACGGCTAAAGTAGAGGAAATTTCCGTGCAAATTGCAGCCTTAGAAACTTTGAAGAGGGAGTTGCAAGGCATTCTCAAGTGCTGGCAAGAGCAACCCTCGCAGGCGAGCATTACTAGCACGATTTGTCCGAACATTCAGCGGGATTGAGCAGCGGAAAGATACAAAAAAAGGGAAGGAATTATGGGTTTCCTTCCCTTGATGGTTTTGTTGGTGGTTTTGTGGGTGATTTTGTCGATCGTGTTGAGCTTTTAACTGTTTTCGCAGAGTTTGCTGTTGCTTTTTGAGTTGCCGAGCCCTGGCTGAGCCGCCTTTACCTTTGGAGTTTCTACCCTCGCTGCGAGGAGACTCCCAACTTTTTAGTCTCATGTTTTTCATTTTTTGCACTACTTCTATAATACACCGCCAGATTTTCACTGTCAAGTATTTTTTAGAGCGAAGTTTCGTAGTATCAACTGTTGAGTGATTGGGATTTGCTAAAGGCATAGCGATGGTGCGCCCCTAAACACTCTACAGCCCGATCGTGCCCCCATAAGCACCCTACAATTAGAGTTTTTTGTGGATTCCCTTAACAGCCCTAATTGTGTATATTTATCAGTCCAAATATCCGGCGGGTATTTCAGCATCTGTAAAAATTGGCAGCGTTTCCCAAATTTTCACCCATTCCGGAAATTGGGCTACTTTTTTTAGCTGGAGCGACATTTCTATTAAGGAAAATCCTAAATTGTGGAAATCTTGAATAAGTTCGGCTTTCAAGAAAATTTCATTTTTAGCTAAATCGGGAGCATTAGTCGCAATGACAACGCTGTTGCCGGTTTCTAAATTGCATATATAAACTTGTGCGAACACAGTTTGAATCGTTTTCACCGCTGCCGCATTAAACTCTTGTTTGTGGAACAGGTGGACAACTAGAACACCTGCGCTTGACAAGCGAGTTTTGCACAGTTTGTAAAATTCTTGTGTCACCAATTTATAGGGCATATAGCCGCTGCCAAAACCAGCATCCACGATAATTATATCGTTTTTTACTGTGGAATCTTGTTGGGCTAGATATTCGCGCCCGTCTTGAATGACTACTTTGAGTCTGTCGTCGAATTGAATGCCAAAAAATTTTTGAGCTACTTCGACTATTTTTTGGTCAATATCTGTACATTCGACTATCGCGTTAGGGAAATAGTGGTGGAAAATTCTGGGGAGGGTGCCGCCACCAAATCCGATTACATAGATTTTTTTTGGGTTAGTTTTCCAGACTAATGCTAGCAGCACGGATCGGGAATAGGGAAAAATTAAATTTAGTGGATTGTTGAGGTCTAGGATAGATTGAGCTACATTTGTGATTAAGGTTTCTCTGTCTGCTAAGAGCAGTAGTAGCACTGAGTTTATTTTTTTTACGGCGATGCAGTTGTCGCCGGAGTTTTGTTGAAATAGGAAGCCATCTGGCTGTTGCTGAAGCCAAGTGATTTGTTGGTTAATAGCTGCTAAGTTGCTGGTTTGTCGATCGCCTTTATAATCAGTCATACGATTTTAGATTTTAGATTTTAGATTTTAGATTCAGGGTAAACGAATCTTAACTTTAACCCAAAATATGCTACAGTTAGATCCGACTAATTTTTTATGTACTTTATTGTAGTTCAAGATTGTGATCGAGGGCAAGAGGTTTTAGTAAAGCTGTAACTTGGCAACAAAAACAAACAAACAAATAAATTCATTGCCAAAAGTGTATATTTTAAATACCATTTTTTTTTAGTTTTTCCACATTGAACGACCTAAGAATAGAAAAAAGTAAAGAAGATTTGCTCAAAGATATTAGATCGATCGCGATTCTAGCTATCCAGACGCGGTGCCGACGGATGGGTGGCAAGAACAGCCTATGGTAACGCCAAATATGAATGGTTCAAAAGCTTTCTATAATTACCGGTATACCATCTCATGACCAAGAATTTCTTGATGGTACCCGCCACGTGATTTATCCGTGGAATCAATCCAAAATCTAAAATCTCAAATCCTTGCGTCCCCCGAATTTATCTCGCGCAAGTCAATCCAAAATCTAAAATCTAAAATCTAAAATCGAATGACAGGTTTAGTCTCCTTATTAGCCCGAAGTGAACCGCAGCAGTTTCAAGAATATTTTTTGAGTTGGGTAAATGCGATAATCGGGGAATTAGAATTAAACGCGATTGCCATTGATGGCAAAACAATGAAACTATCTTATGACCGAAATGAGCAGCAAAAAGCCCTATATATAGTCACTGCATGGTCTTCATCTCATCAATTAGTTTGAGGACAAAAAAAAAGAGATAAAAAATTTAATGAGCTAGATGAGTATGAATCCGTAGAATGGCGGCTGAGTGTGTCGGAGTTAGTTTGAATAATTCATGTAGGGGCGATTCCCTACGGGATAGCTGCGCTTCATGCACTTTTTGACAATTGGGGATGTAAGGGCGATCGCCCTTTGGGAAAAAGAACAATTGCGTTACACCCAAAACATTATCCGACAAGACTGATGCACTCCGACTAAAGAAACCGGGTTTTTTACCGAATTTGCAGGCTACAACGAAGTATTTTGATAAAAAACCCGGTTTCTGGGCCTCATGGGTAAGTCCTATTAAATAGATGACAAGGGATGTCGGCCGCAATCAAAGCTTCGAGAGGGCGATCGAGCTTTGACGAGTCTTCGTAGATGCCGACAAACTGACTAACGCAACCTAAAGATTCGTCTTAAGGCATTTTTTACCTGTCACTGAAGAGTCTGTACATCAGGATATGCCAGAATTTTTGCATCAGCAGTTAGTAAGGGACACCCGCAAATCCTCGCAGTTGCCACAATGATTTGATCTGCTGGATCGCGGTGAAAACCTGTGAGTTTAGTTGACTCAACAATGATGGGAATGGTGAGTTCGAGTAGCTGCACTCCGGGATAAGCCAAAGCTTGTTTTAACTACTCATCAACTATAACGGACAAAGTAAGTCTTCCCATTTCTACTAATTTAGCAACCTCCCAACAAGAAATGATGCTGATTCCTAAACCTTGAGATTGATATTGTTGTATCCTGTCCCGATGTTTCTGAGTTAGTCGTGTGTTATCGTCAACCCACCAAACCCATATATGAGTATCTAGTACAATCATTGTAACACTTCCCAATCTTCCAAGGAAACCGCAGGTTCAAACGGCTCATTATAGCCAATGACAGTGCCTCGCAAAGGATATAGAAAAGTATTTTTCATGGTTTCATTTACCAAATTTAGATAGCTAATGAATTCTCGATATCCATCCAATTCTGTTTGTTCTTCGGGAGTGAGATTTGATGCTTGTTGTTGAGCTGTTAAAGTTTGAATTCGTTCCTGGGTTTGAATAGAAGCGCTAAATATTAAGAGTCCGTTGACTAACTCAATGCGGACAGAACCTTCGCTGGGCAAGCTGTTGGGTAAGTGAGGCAGCTTGATGGGCAAATTAGCAATCATGGCATTAATTGACTGTATTTGATGTTGTTTTTTTAATTATACCGATCGCTCTGTTGAATTTGACAGTGGTTGCCATGCTGAAATTATAGGGCGATCGCACTTTCGGACAATAAGGGCGATCGCACTTTTGGTTATTTGGGGGAAAAGGGATCTCGCTATCAATTTTTACTCTCGAATGCGAATTCTGTAAACTTCTACCAGTAGTAATTTACCTCGATAATGCTCCTCACTATCGTGCAATGATAAGTATTCTGTTAGCCTTGCCATCAACTGAGGAATAATTTCAGGGTGATTTCTCAGTTGAATAGAAATGATTCCTTGATATGAACTTGGCGGATAAGTCACAATATCTGAGAAGTCTCCATTCAGAGAAACAAGTATGGCATTGAATTCCTGAGCTTTGGCAATGACAATAGTATCTGGAGATTCTATTGAGATGTAATCTCCCAATACAAAAACTTCATGTCCGGTATCACGAAGTATTTGAATAATAGACTTAGGAACGCATTGATCGATGAACAATCTTAAACTCATTAGGCAACTGTTTCAAAATCCGACAAATCGCGAGCATAATCAAGACAAGCAGCTATCTGTTCTTTGGTGATATCTGGAAACTCGTCGATGATTTGTTCTACAGTGTTATTTGATGCTAAATATCCTAAAATCAGGCCAACGGGAATTCTAGTCCCTTTGATTCTTGGTTTACCTCGCAGTACATCGGGGGTACTAACGATATGTTCTCTCCAGTTTACAGGCATAACTTGTCCTTTCTGAATCTGAGAAGTTATATTATCTAATCTGACAAGTTATATTTTAACTTAAGGAATGGCGATCGCCCTTTGGGATTTGACATGGGAAAGGCGATCGCACTTTCGGACAATAAGGGCGATCGTACTTTCGGAAAAAGAAACAATTGCGCTACACTCAAAGCATTATGAGACAGCTTTGAGGTATTGCGTTACAGGCTTCAAATCGATGTCATCGTTGTCAGTCAGTATTTTAAATAAATGACGCGGGATGCCGGCTGCAATCAAAATTTCCAAATCGCGATCGAGCTTTGAGAAGTCTTCATAGATGCCCACAAACTGACTTACGCAAGCTAAAGATGAATCTTTCGGGTCATTGACTCCCGTGTATTTGTACTGAATATCAAAACCTGCTTTTTCGCCAATTTCTTCGATATCCCAGTCTACAAGATTAAGATCGATCGCTTCAACGGCCAGGGCAATATGACCGGGCGGTATGGGGTCAAGAGGCTCGCAGCACCAACCCTCAGAATGGTTCCAGACACTTTGACCAACTGATTCTCGAATTTTCATGTATTTTCCCTCACTGAAAGTAGCAGCGAAACCAGGCTTTGCCTTCAGGGCGAACATCTGCAAGAGACCGTTCATATTCAGTTGCTAGCTGTTGGCATTTCTTTTTCGCTTCTTTTAGGTTATACGCTTGTACGGGTTCGTTGATGGGATTGCCAAGCTCTTCTTTTTCCCGTTCTGGATCTCTCACTTGTCCCCCTTTTTGCTGCTCTTGCTGGATGAGGGGACTTGCTGAGCCTGAAACCACATCTCGATCGCCTCTTCCAACCCTTCTCCTATATTTAGCTGCTTGAGAGTACACGCAGCTTTAAACTGAAGTCCTAGTTCTTTTCGGACATCTCCCGATAGCTGTATGTAATTTGGGTCGTGTCGCTTGGCTGGCACTTCCGTACTTTTTCCCATTTAGGCTTCCTCCAATTTTTATATTCTCACGATCGTACACCTGTTCTGCTTATATGTTATCATGTTAACAAGTTGAATATGTGCGCGAGTGAATAAAAAAAGGGCGATCGCACTTTGGGATTTGACATGGGAAAGGCGATCGCACTTTGGGTTATTTGGGAAAATAAGGTATATCGCACTTTCGGACAATAAGGGCGATCGAGCTTTGAGTAGTCTTCATAAATGCCGACAAACTGACTTACGCAAGTTAAAGTAAAATAAGATTAATTAAGCTTGACAATTTGCAATTGAAACTTAGGTTATATTAAAATGTTCTCAACAAGACCGCTTCTCCACCATACCGCACAGGAATCAGTGCCATGTCCATTTCTCAACCTGAAAAGCCACAGTATTTAAAACCGATTAATCCCCCGGATCTTCAAATGCGGGCGATCGCCTACAGTTTAGATACTTTAATTCCAGGGCTATACATTTGGCTGGGTGCTATCAAAATTAGGATTGGGGGTAGCGAGCCCGAAGAAAGCTATCCGGGGACTATTCACAGTCCCATTGGCATTGCTTTAGTATTCCCTGGCTACCGTATCTATAGCACTTACCAAGGTAGCTATGACCCTTGATAAGCATAAGCTTGACGGCATCATTCAAATTACTGCCAAAACTTTGCCTTCTACAGAATTTGAGTTACTTCTATTGACAGCAGGGTATGGTAAAATTGGTACAGATCCGGCTCAAGGAAATCGCCTGAAAGTATGGTGGACTCATTCTACTTTTAGACGCATCGAAGCCATTTACAGTGCTGATGGAATAGTTGCTATTACTGCTTATCACGTTTAGAGTTGTAGTTCCAACTCAGAAGTTTTTATTGATTAATGAAAGAGCGATCGAACTTTCGGACAATAATGGCGATCGCCCTTTTGGTTATTTGGAGGAAAAGGGCGATCGCACTTTGGGAAAAAAGGGCGATCGTACTTTCTCTAACTTTACTTAACTGGCTTCCAACTATTGAGAGATTCCCGAATCGAACTCAATTGACTGAGGTACTCAATAAGCTTGGCTTTTTGATACTCAAGACGAGCTAGAATTTCCGGCGCTTCTGCTTCTTTCGTTTTCCGTTCCTTCAAAACGCGATCGAAGTCATTTTGAAACCTGTTGATATAATCATTGATTTGCCGTTCAGCACTTTTAAAATCAGTAGAAACTTGTTGCTCAATCACCTGCTCTAGGAGCAACTGGCTGCCTGATACATTGTCATCAATTTTTTGCTTGATTTGTTTTACAGTTAGGCGCAAGTCAACTTGATAAATAGTACGTTGGTCTTGAACTTCTATTGTTTTTTCAATAGGAACGTCTATCGTGTAAGTTTTATCGCCTTTACATAAACTTTTTGATTTTTTTGTCCTGCTTTTCTTTTTAACCTCAGTTATCTTTTCAGTCCTGGTAAATACCTCTACTTGACGTTGAATACCTGCATCAATTCCGGGAAAATCAAAACTCGGAAACTGAATCGGGTTAATATTCAGTCTCACCTGTAAAGTATCACCCAAATAATTAGACAACTCATCAGATATTTTTTGAATATCTTCTTGAATCTTCTCGGCTAACTGCTCTCGGATGCTAGTACCCTCTCGAACTAACTGATCTTGAGTATCTATCCACCAACTTTCAATACTTGGCGCACAAACATCATTAATAGTTTTTAGGATTTTTTGAGCTTCAGTCTGAGTCTTGCAACGGATAATGTATGGATCGAACTTTTCAGGCTTATCATCTTGTTCAGAGACAGAACCATTGAAAGTGTCAGGAACAGTTTCACTCAGTTTATCCCATAGAGATGTGCTCAATTTGAATGCTTTGCCTAATCCCTGACCAAAAACAGGGATCAACCCTAATAGTGCTTCTCCAAATTCTCCCACTATTTGTCCGACGAAGCCCATTTTTTCAACTTTTTGCAGTTGTTGGGAAAGAAATTCACTTTTTTTTGGGTTTGGAGAGTTAGCGGAACGTGATCCTGCAATCTTATCTATCTCACTGGTTATCTGAGCTTTAGCTTCATCACGAAATGTGTTAATGCCTTGACTAAATCCTGAAATTAGTATTTGTTTTTGTTGCTCGACAGCTTTTTCTACAGATTTAACTTTGTACCTCGCATTCTCTGAGCGTCTCCTGTAGTCTTCTACTTTTTCCTTGAGGGCTTCAATCCCCATTTCCCAACCCCGGATCTCTGTATTGAGAGTATCCTCAATAGCCTTAGCAGCTTTATCAATTTCTGCCACCACCTCACTCAATAAATTCCATCCAGAATTTTGCGTAATCCTTTGAATGACGGTTTCTTGAATGGTTAGGATACCGCTATCTGCTAGTGCTTGCGGTGCTATTTTTCGGGGTGCAGGAATAATCTGGTTTCCTTCCTCATCTTCCGTGGCATACCTAGCACTAAAGAATTTTTTAAAGTCTTTGGTTTCGCTTTCAGTGGCCTTTTCTTGCTGAATCAGTTTCGCTAGAAGTCCTTGTCGAGAACTAGCAGGGTAAATAACTGGATTGCAAAAGCCAAAGCCAACTAACTCTCGCTCTAAATCTTTAATGACATCAGCAATTTCTTTGTCTCTCTCTGTTTTTTGGTCAACTTTATTCAAAATAAAGTAAATTTTCCCCGTGTTCTCAGCTATAAAATCCTTACGATTTTCAACAACATCCTTAAACAAATCAGCAACTGCATTATCTTTGTAGGAAGCGTAGTTTAAAATAAACAGAATGGCATTGCAGGTTCGCAGTGCTTCTAGTGCTGTCTGCTTCAGTGCATTTATGTTGAAGTTTGCAGACTCCCACTCATTAGGGCCGGGAGTATCAACTAAGGTAAAGCCTGTGAGAGAAGATAATTGGCTAATTGCTTCAATCGGATGCTCTATCTCAAAGCGTGTAGTGTGATCGGGATTGCCTTGTTCTCTGATTTCACGGGTACGCTGCAGGAATTTTTGCTGAATTTCGCCAGCGTCACCCTTAACAAGAATGACTGGTTTTCTTTCTCCTTCCCGATACTCTAAAAGTTTAGGAGTTTCGCCTGGTTTAATGTGTCGGACATCTGTACGGCAGATAGTGCAGGCGGCCGTTTCACTCGCCAGTACATCAGCACCGATGATAGAATTTAAGAAGGTGCTTTTGCCAGCTTTCATTGCTGCTATGACGGCTACTTGATACTTCTGATCTTGCAAAGCCTTTAAAGCTTTGTTAATTTCATCTTCAATGCTTTGTAGCCCTTGACTTTCATCTCCCTGAATGCGGAGTCCGTCTCGAAATTCTTTGAGATATTGTAAGAGGAAAGTGCCTGTACTGTCAATGCTGGTGTATGCTGCTTGAAATTCTTGAGAAGACATAAGTTAACACTTTTTAGTTGAGGGACGGGCTAAGTTAGAGCTAGAAATTCGCGGTTCAAATTGAAAGATATTTAGCGCTTACCCACCTATCCGCCAGGGGTTTAAACCCCTGGCTAACAGCGAAAGTCCTCTTCAGAGGACTGAAAATTTTGTACATTAGGTATTTAGTCCTCTTTAGAGGACTTTCGCTATGAGACGGGGGTTTTTAACCCCCGGCGGACTCGTGCAACAAGCGCTAAATATCAACAACCGACTTGAGTTATTAGCCTGGGATTTAAGTCCCTGGCGCGAGTCAATATTTAGTCGTCAGAAAAAGCCTTGCTAATCCCGTAAAATGCCAAACCTGCTAATGCACCTACGGCTATACCAACGGGGCCAGCAGCAGCACCAATACCAGCACCTCCGCCAACGGCACCAACTGCCGTCAAACCTGTAGCAGCTACCACACCAGCACCCACAGCACCACCCGCAGCAGCGGAACCTGCCGCTTTCGCTATTTCATCACCTTTAGCCATTGGAATACCTCAGTTTAAGGAACAAAAACTAACTTTTTGACTAATGAAAGTTAACTAAACAGGTAAAATTTGAAATATCACGATCGCGCCTCCCCGCTTAGCTAAGTATTTACACTTATATCTTTAGTATTAGTATAATACTACACTAGCTATCGATAGCAAGCAACTAACAAACGCTAGCAATTTCCGTTATGCTATCGTTAGCCACATCTCACCACACCCGACAATGGCATCAAAAGAAGACTTATTTGCCGAAGCCGCCAAACACTGGGACTTAGAAAGGCTGTACCAAGCTTTTGCAGAAGCTAAACGGCAAATCTCTCCCCGATCGCGCCGGGGACTCACAGAAACAGAAAAACTCTACCTGCGAGGATTGCTTTCCGGTTGCAGCCCCGCCGAAATCGCCCGCCAACTGTTTCAGAGCTCCAAAAGTGCAGAGGTTTATTTATGTAAAACTTTATACCAATATGTTAAAAAACTCGCAGATGTACCTAACGAACCTGTAGGAAATTGGCGCAATATTTGCGATCGGCTACAGGAAGCCGGATATAAAACTCTGTCTTCTCCTGAATTTAAAATAAATAATTCTGTACCTACAGAAGCATTAGTAAAAATAGTTGGTATAGGTGTGATTGAGAAAAATACAATATCAATTGATATTAACATTCGACTAGAATTCCCCTCAACTTCAGAAACTGCAAAAACCGAACACTTGGATAAAGACGGTTAGATGGGCGATCGCACTTGGGGACAAAAAGGGATCTCGCCCCTCCACACAGAGGCAAAAATGTTAATAATCTTATAGCCGATCGTTTTAGAAGGAACTTTTTGATAAAATATCAAAATTAAAACAGCTTCACCCGCTTCGATTTTACCTAAAACAATAAAATCAGTCAAATTTATGTCTCGATTAAGTATCAGATCGAACAAAAAAGCTCTGGGCTTTGTGCTGGGTTTATTAATTTTTGTCATTTTTATTCCCGGATGTTGGGCTTTAACAACTAATATTGCTCCCACAGCAGTACGGCAAGTAGATAACACAGTAGCTGTGCGGGCAGATGTACAAAATACATCAAATTCTCGCTCTTCTTTAGGAGTTGGGCTTCACGGTATTGCTGACTCGTCAACACAATTACCCTTTTTAGATGCTTTCAAATCTTCTAGACAATGGATAACTCAATGCGTCAGCGGACAACCAAACTGTCAAGGTGAATGGGATACAGAAGAGTATAATCTTTTAAACCTTGATGAAAATGGGTGGGTGAAGTCTCTCCCCTCGCCCGAAGATGCTCCTAAATATACTAGGGTAAGTACCCTATTACTTAGGGAAATCCCCAATCGCTATCCTTCAGGGCAATATATTGTTACTTATGAGGGTGAAGGTGCGATCGAATATAGGTTTGATGCCAAAAAAGATGAGGCTGCGTCGAAACCTGGGAGGGATATCATTAATGTCGATGCCACACAAGGCGGAGGCATAATGATTACAATTACTGCTACCGATCCCAATAAAACAGGGAACTATATCCGCAACATTAAAATGTTTCACTCCCAAGATGAACAGCTTATTCAAAGCGGTGAAATATTTAATCCGCTGTTGATAGACAAGATTAAAAAATTTAGAGTTTTGCGTTTTATGGACTGGATGGAGACAAATGGTTCTGAACAAAAAGAATGGTCAAACCGACCTAAACCAGAGAGTGTATCCTATTCTTACAGAGGCAGTGTTCCCATAGAAGTCATGGTGAATTTAGCTAACAAAGTTCAAGCAGAACCCTGGTTTAATATGCCGCATCAGGCTACTGATGAATATATGACTAACTTTGCTAAAATGGTAAAAGATAGTTTAGATCCAAGGCTGAAAGTTTATGTAGAGTATTCTAATGAGGTTTGGAATTGGTTATTTCCACAATCTCATTATGCTTTGGAACAAGGTAAAGCGAAGTGGGGAGATAAAGGCGATGCTTTTATGCAATGGTACGGAATGCGTACTGCTCAAATGTGCGATATCTGGAAAGGTGTTTTTGAGGATCAAAAGAATCGAGTTGTCTGCGTGTTAGGAACTCAAAGAGCCTGGAGAGATTTAGAAACTTATTCTTTAGAGTGTTCCTATTGGGTGGCTGAAGGCAATAAACCTTGTTATCAACACGGTATTGATGCCGTAGCCATAGCTGGATATTTTAGCGGCAACTTGGGCGGGAAAGAAAGTGTCAGCACAGTAGAGTCTTGGTTGAATGACGCAGATGGCGGATTTGGCAAAGCTTTTAAGCAATTAAGAGAGGGCGGGTTACTGCCGGGGTTCAAAGATAGTTTGCCCGATGTTGAGAATGACTTTAAGTATTTCTTAGATGTGGCTCAAAAAAAAGGTCTCAAGTTATTTGTTTACGAGGGCGGTCAACATATTGTAGGTATTGAAGGAGTTGAGAATAACGAAAAACTGACTGAGTTTTTTATGGCATTAAATAGGCGTCCTGAAATGTATGATATGTACACTCAATTACTGAATAGTTGGAAACAAGCTGGAGGCAGTCTTTTCATGCACTTTGTGGACGTTGGTGGATTTAGTAAGTGGGGAAGTTGGGGGGCTTTGGAATATGTGGAACAAAAGGGTTCGCCTAAGTATGATGCTTTGATGGATTTTATTGATAAGAATCCTTGCTGGTGGGATGGGTGTGCTGTGGAGGGATGATCGGGAATTGGGTGCAATCAAGAATCGTTCGATCGCACTTCCTCAAACTCTCCAGCATCCCCCGGCAAACCCGAACCCTCGCTACTCCTCAACCTGGGCGATTCCCCATTACTAGCACCGGCACCGTAAACCCCAGAATGCCTGCCCTCCAAACCCGAATCCCTCAGCGAAAGCGCACTTCTTTGACTCGGCGACAATCTATCTGTCGATCGGCGATTTGTCCCAGACATCGGTGGCTTGCGAGTTAAAGTTTTCCAAGCAGCCTTAATCCCAGTCACCACGCTGCGAGTAGTTACCTGCACATTTTGCGCCTGCTTTTTGGCGCTACCAATACTTCGATCGACCTGTTTGACAACCTCGCCCGCACTTTGTACTCCCTCGCTGACATCATCCGTCAACTCGCTAATTTCCAGCCCCGTCAAGCGAATCGCCTCCAAAGTCGGCGGAAATTCGCGAGAAAGCGTGTCAGCGAGCTTTTCCACGCTGCGGGCCGCCCTGGCCAGCGCTTGCACTGCAGGTATTAAAGTCACTAAAACAGCAGTCAGGCTAACTGCCACTAGCAAAATTGAAAGTCCTAGCCAAAATATAGGATCGCTCACTTGAATCTGGGATTGGGGGTTGAGAATTTCATGCCATTTAGCGGATGGGAGGGCGCGAGGAGGGACTCACTTCAGATTCAGCTTCCGACAGGGTTTGGCGTTCCCGCTGAGTCGCTTCCAAACCGGCCGCGATCGCCTCTTTGAGTCTAATCAAAGTTTCGTCCCAATTTCGGATGGCAGTTTCAGAAAGTCGATCGGCCTGCAACTGCACGCTAGTCGATAAATCTTCCGCCAACTCCGGCAAAGCATCGGCTGATTTTTTCAATATCTGCCGCGTCTCCTTGCCCGGTCGCGGTGCCATCAGCAAGCCAGTCACGGCCCCGATCGCAGAACCCACAAGCAAACCGCCAATAAATAATCCTGAACGTTTAGTTGACATTTTTATAACTTCTCTCCATACACCAATTTTAGGGGCGTTTGCCCGATCGCAGCCCTTTACAAAGGTAGAAATATTGTTGAAAATCCTAGGGAGTCAGCACAGGCGGCAATTTTAGGATAGCTTACCTCAAACGTCGATCGCGCCTGGACCAAAGCATCCGTCCCAAACCCAGCAATCCCAAAAGTTGCTGAACCTGTTGCAGTTGCAATTCTAGTTGTTGATAACGCCGTCGTAGTTGGCGAGTACCTTGCTGCCTTTTACCAAGGAAATCCGGCGACATACTGAGGACATTGCTGCTACAGCGTTCGATTGCTGCGATCCGAAGTTCCAAACGTGCGATCGTCCGCCTGATTTTCCCCACCTTCGCAGCGATATAAAAACAGACCAGAGATATCATTAAATTGATAATTACCACACCCGCCAGCATTATTTTACCTGCTTTCAACTAATCCCTTTTGCCATCTCAATAACCTTTCAGTCGTCTTCAGACGACTTAAGCTTTGAGGCAGGGGTTTAAACCCCTGCCCGACTGCCGGACTATTGTAACAGCCCCAAAATACCCCTTGTAAAAGTTTTAAGCCTGAGACATAGCAGGCAAACAAACCTTAGTACCGCCCAAACCGCAATAACCGTTCGGGTTTTTAGCAAGATACTGCTGATGATAGCTTTCTGCGTAATAAAACTCAGGAGCATCAATAATTTCAGTAGTAATTTTGCCGTAACCGGCCGCCGTCAAAGCCTGCTGGTAAGCATCTCGCGAAGCTTCAGCTAACTGCATTTGGCTAGCTGAATACGTGTAAATGCCCGATCGGTACTGAGTACCAGAATCATTACCCTGACGCATTCCTTGAGTAGGATTGTGACTTTCCCAAAAAACTTTAAGCAGCGTTTCGTAACTAATTACTTTCGGATCGAACACAACCAGAACTACTTCATTATGTCCCGTCATCCCGCTGCAAACTTCATTGTAAGTAGGATTCGGAGTAATCCCAGCCGCGTAGCCAACAGCCGTCGAAAAAACTCCATTTTGCTGCCAAAATTTGCGTTCCGCTCCCCAAAAACAGCCCAGGCCAAACAACGCAGTCTCCATGCCGTTTGGAAAGGGAGGTTTGAGCGGATTGCCGTTAACAAAGTGACTTGCCGGTACCGACATCGACTCTGCCCGTCCCGGTAATGCCTCTTGGGGAGAGGGCAGGCTCGACTTTTTGCCAAATCCAAATAGCACCATAAGTTTGTGAGGGGATCTCTGATAAACATCTTTACCTTACTTAATAATATCAGATGTATACTGAAAACAGTGGTCTGCTTAAAGGTAGAAGGTAAAAACCACAAGGCAGATTTTTTTACGGAAGGTTTTTGGTGATACTGCTCACTGTCCACGCAGTTTTAAATCACATGAGGCAGTGTTCTATGTCACGAAAACATACCTTAAATATCACCTATTGTTGAGGTATAAATCACGCGGATTTTAGGCAAAATAGCCGATTATTAAAGGTATGGTGTTGTAGTAGTTATTCAATGCCATTTATAGGGAGTGTGTAGAGATGGGCGCTAAACCTTGCAGTCAACCTTTAAAATCTAATCCCTTTATTACTTACCGCGACCCAATTACAGGCAAGTGGATTGTGGTAAATCAGACTTTGCCCCAAGCAGCAGAACAAGCACAGCTAGCAGCAGCTTGAGTTTTCCTCTTAATTTTATACCTGAAAAATCAACTATAATTTCAGATTGCGTAGGGGCGGGTTTTACCAACCATCTATGTCGGAAACGAATAATCTGAAAAACCCGCCCTCCCAAGACGAACAATCCAAATGTACATTTTTTCGATGCGTTCACAGACAGCGTTGATGCAGATTATTCATTGTGTGGGGGCGGGTTTATCTAGATTGTTGGCAGTCATTAAATAGTCGTAAGGTGCTTAGGTTGCACCCTACATAAGCTGTGTTGCATCTAGATTGCCTATGGTATTAGAGAGGGAGAGGGTCCGATGGGGATCGGGGGAGAGGACTTGACGATTGTTCGATCGGGACTCGAAATATACAATTTAAATGCACAACAGCTTATAGCCATCCTAAATCATTTGTGAATTTCTTACTCCCTCCCCGCGATTTCGGGGAGGGTTGGGGTGGGGTAAAAAATTTACGACTCCTGCAAAGATTGCTATAAGTAGCACCATACTTTTAAACATTCCTCATCTCTTTTTGCAGTTCCAAATATCGATAGAGGCTCCAAGAACCCTATTGCATGAACGACTTAACCTTGTTCTGCAACAAATCACACCTGAACTGTCGCAGTTCGCTATCTTCTTACAATTTCATTCTTGAAGCTTTATTCTCGGCAGCTTCATATTAAATTGGTATCAGCACTGTACATGACGTAAACCTCTAAAGTTGCTAATTTAGTCGGGTCATAAAATATTTAAAATTGATTGTGCTTTGTGATTTGTAAACTTGCAACGAGCAAGCAGCTATCTTGTAGACTCGCCGGAAATCAGGCAAGTTGAGCAACAGCGGCAACAAATAACCTGAAGTGGGGTGAAGTTTTATGTAATTGAGCCAATATGTAACTAGAGTTCCTTCGCAGCTTCCCGACTGAAATGGATATTGCAAAACTAGATACTTGGTATTCTCCTTCTCAACGCCGCACGGCTGTTTCGCTGTTGATGAAACGAGTAGGCGTAACCCGCACTAGGGCTGAATGCTTTATCAGGCTTTGGGTTTACTTATCGGTGAAACAGCTTCAGGAAAGCCAGCCCCGTCTCAAACCACCGCTGACGAAACTGGAAGTACCCGCAACAGAAGTGCAGTGCACTCACCGGGAAGCCGCCGAACTATTTTACTGCGATTCCGATCGCGGGAGCGATCGCGCCGCCGGAATGATGTTAGATAAATTAGCAGCACTCGGATTAATCGCAAAACACTTTGATGGTAACGCTACGGCAATTAAAATTCAGTCAGTTTCAGAAATTTTAGAAACCGCCGAACCTCAAAAGCCTGTACAACTCCAATTAGATGATTTCAACCCTCGGTGCGACGCAATTATCGTTGCCAATTTATTAGCCACCAATTACAACTGGATGAACCGCAACACTAACACAGTTCCCCACAAAATTGCTAAAATACTCCGGCTTTTTGCCCATCAATACTCAAAGGGAATGCGAGTTTTGCGCCGCTCAGATAATCTAAATCCAGTCGGCTTTTACTTACTTTATCCCACAGCTAGCGAATCGGAAGTGAATTTTTTTAATGCTCCTAGTAAAGGGCTTCATTTAAGCTCTATTTCCGATATCGATCCTTTCAAAATGGCGTTACCAGGAGATCAAAATTGCCAGTCAGTATTTGTCCGCAGTTGGATGATCGATCCGCAGTATTTGTCAGAATACCGCATTGCTTTTCTCGAAGACTCACAAAAAGTTTTAGGCGAAATGCAAACAGATTTTCCCAATCTTTGCGACTTGTACACCCTGATGATCCACCCCATGTACGAAAAACAGTCCCTGGCTTTGGGATTTCAGAAGACTAGCAGCGATAGTCAGTTATCTGTTTATTGGATGTATCTAGCATTGGATAGATTTTTAGCGCTGGATATCAAGGAAGCGTTGCTAAAACTGTAAGAAGAAGGAAGAAGGAAGGCACAACACTGATTTTGACACGGATACACGGATGAATTGTCGAGCCTGAGACATCCTAGGGTGCGTCGCCATCAGTCATCTAATTGGGAACCTGAAAATCTCATAGCGACGCACCATACTGATTTTGACACGGATACACAAATGAATTGTCGAGCCTGAGACATCCTAGGGTGCGTCGCCATCAGTCATCTAATTGGGAACCTGAAAATCTCATAGCG